>JAEUMX010000158.1 GCA_016791285.1 Burkholderiales bacterium | reverse complement strand
CTCGGGGGTCATGAACAGGATGAACAGCGCGCGCGACTGGCCGCCAGCGGTCAAGCCGACCGATGCCGCGCTGATGGAGTAGTAACCGGCCGTCTTGCCGGCCTTGCGCAGCGCGCCCTGACCGTGCGAACCGGCGACGATGAAGCCGCCCGACACCACGGATGGGAAGACCAGCATGCCCGCCGAGCGGGCCACCAGTTCCTGCGAGCCGGCGGCCTCCCGGTACAACCGGGACACGGCGTTGTCGACATCGGCATTGATGGTCCGGCGCCTGGCGTCGGGATCGCCGCTCGCGCCGCCGGTGGTGGTGCATGCGGTCGAGAGTACGGAGAGTGCGGCGAGCGATGCGCCGGCCGCGAGGAAAGTGCGCTTATCCATTGGCAACCCCTTTCGCTTGGGATACTGGTGCTGAGTTGGTGAAGCCGCCAAGGCGGCGACTGGCAAGCAAATTAGCCGTTCGGACCGACCGAGTCAAGCCAACCGCGGGCACCTTGCGAGTCGCGGTCAAGGTGAGAACCAGAACGCGGCTTTGCCGTCGATCTGCGCCACGATCGCGCCGCGCCGGCATGCGGATGTCGTCACGTTGCCGTCTCGCGGACCCCGGCCTTCGCACGGCAGCGCACTCGGGCGGGTTGCGCTGCATCGCAACAGCAGGGACAATCGCGAATAATCACCAACATAACCACCAACAAACGAACCTTCCCGTGTCCACGCACCCCGCATCGTCGCGCATTGCCCGCGCCCCGCGTGCTGCCCTACTCCTCGCTTGGTCGACGGTGGCTCTGCTCGCGGCCTGCAAGTCCGCCGAGGAACCCCCCGCACCGGAAATCCGGCCGGTGCGCGTCGTGATCGGTGAACAGCGGGCGAGCGGCGACGCGGTGTCGCTCACCGGCACGGTGCAAGCGGAAACGGAAGTCAATCTCTCTTTTCGCATCGACGGGCGCATGATCGAGCGCCGTGTGAACGTCGGCGACACGGTCCGGGTCGGTCAGGTGATCGCAACGCTCAACCCGGAGATCGAAGAGAGCGGTCTGCAGGCCGCGCGCGCCGACCTCGCGGCCGCGACTGCGCGGATGGTCGAAGCGCAGAACAACTTCCAGCGGCAGCAGCGGCTGCTCGAGCAGAACTTCATCTCGAAGGCGGCATTCGACCAGGTGGTGGCGACGCGCAAGGCCGCGGAATCCCAGGTGGATGCCGCGCGCGCCAACGTCGACATCGCGCAGAATCGTCTGGGCTACACGCGCCTCGTGGCGAAGTCCGGGGGCACGGTTACCGCGGTCGGCGCCGAGCCCGGCGAAGTGGTGCAGGCAGGTCGCATGGTGGTCCAGCTCGCGCAGCAAGGCGGCATCGACGCCGTCTTCGACGTCCCGCCGCAGGTAAAGGACATCGCCCCGAGCCAGCCCGAGATCACCGTCGCGCTCACGATGAATCCCAAGGTGCAGGCGAAAGGCCGCGTGCGCGAAGTATCGCCGCGTGCCGACGCGATCACCGGCACGTTTCAGGTTCGCGTTGCCCTCGTCAACCCGCCCCCGGCGATGCGGCTCGGCAGCACGGTCACCGGACGCATGCGCGTCGGCGGCGCGTCGGGCGTCGAGATACCTGCCTCTGCCCTCACCCGCGCCGATGGGCAGCCGTCGATCTGGGTGGTCGATCCCGCAAGCGACACCGTCTCCCTGCGCCCTATCGAGGTGGCGACCTTCACCCCGGACAGGGTGATCGTGGGCGGGGGACTCAAGCCCGGTGAAATCGTCGTCACGGCCGGCGTGCAGGCGCTGCGCCCCAACCAGAAGGTGCGCCCGGTCGAGGCTGCGCAGTGATCGGCCCGAACCTGTCGGAGTGGGCGATCCGCCGGCGCTCGCTCGTCGTCTTCCTGATGATCGTCGCGGTGGTGGCGGGCACGCTGTCGTTCCTGCGTCTGGGGCGCGCCGAGGATCCGGTGTTCACCTTCCGCACCATGATCGTGTTCGCGGCCTGGCCCGGTGCCACGCTCGAGGAGACGCTCGAGCAGGTCACGGAACGCATCGAGCGCAGGCTGCAGGAGACGCGCCATCTCAACAACGTGCGCAGCTTCACGCGGCCCGGTTTCACCACCATGTACGTGGACCTCAAGGGCTCGACGCCGCCCGAGGAGGTGGCATCCGTCTGGCAACAGGTCCGAAACAATGTAGGCGACATGCGCCACACCCTGCCTGCCGGGGTCGTCGGTCCGGGTTTCAACGACGATTTCGGCGACACCTTCGGCATCATCTACGGCTTCACGGCCGACGGTTTCACGCAGCGCGAGCTGCGCGACTACGTGGAAGACGTGCGCTCGCGCCTGCTGCTGGTGCCCGACGTGTCGAAGATCGAGATCCTCGGCGCGCAGGACGAGCAGATCTTCATCGAGTTCTCCACCGAGCGGCTGGCCGGCCTCGGGCTCGATTTCCCGAGCCTGGTCGCGGTGCTGCAGACGCAGAACATCGTGCGGCCGGCCGGCGTGCTGGACACGGGGCAAGAGCGCGTCCTGCTGCGGGTCTCGGGTGCGTTCGACAACGAGGACGACATCCGCTCGGTCAACTTTCGCATCGGCGATCGCAACGTGCGCCTGGGCGACATCGCGGAGGTGCGGCGCGGCTTCGTCGATCCGCCGCAGCCGATGTTCCGCGTCAACGGCAAGCCGGCGATCGGGCTCGCGATCGCGATGCGCGATGGCGGTGACATTCTTGCGCTGGGCGCCAATCTCACAAGGGAGATGGCAGCCATCCGCGCCGAGCTGCCGGTCGGCATCGAACCCATCCTGGTCGCCGACCAGGCGGTGACCGTGGACACCGCCATCGGCGAGTTCATGGAGTCGCTGTGGCAGGCGATTGTCATCATCCTCGCGTGCAGCTTCGTCGCGCTCGGCGTGCGTCCGGGCGCCGTGGTGGCCCTGGCGATTCCGCTCACGCTGGCGGTCGTGTTCGCGGTGATGGACATCACCGACATCGACCTGCAGCGCATCTCGCTCGGCGCGCTCATCATCGCGCTCACGCTGCTCGTCGACGACGCGATGACGACCGTCGACGCGGCGATCCGGCGCCTCGCGGCGGGCGACACGAAGGAAGACGCCGCCACCTTCGCCTACAAGACGCTCGCCGCGCCGATGCTGGCCGGGACGCTCATCACGATCGCGGGCTTCGTCCCGATCGGCTTCGCGCAAAGCTCCGCGGGCGAGTACACGTTCTCGATCTTCGCCGTGGTCGGCATCGCGCTCATCGTGTCGTGGTTCGTCGCGGTGATCTTCGCGCCGGTGATCGGCATGGCGATCCTGAAGCCGCCGAAGCAAGGCGCCGACGCCAAGCCGGGGAAGCTGCTGCAGGGCTATAGCCGCTTCCTCAATGCCGCCATGCGCACGAAGTGGCTCACCATCGGCGTCACCGTCGCGGCGTTCATCGCGGCCATCTATCTCGTCCGGTTCGTGCCCCAGCAGTTCTTTCCGTCGTCGGATCGCCCCGAACTCGTCGTCGATCTGACGCTGCGCCAGAACGCGTCGATCTTCGCCAGCAAGGAAACGGTGGAGCGGCTCGAAGAGATCCTCGCCAAGGACGAAGACATCGATCACTGGAGCACCTATGTCGGCCGCGGCGCGATCCGGTTCTACCTGCCGCTCGACGTGCAGCTGCAAAACGAGTTCTTCTCTCAGCTCGTGATCGTGGCGAAGGACGTCGACGCGCGGCTGCGCCTGCAACCGCGCCTGGAGACGCTGCTGCGGGACGAGTTTCCGACCGTCATCTCCCGCGTCGCACCCCTCGAGCTCGGTCCTCCGGTCGGCTGGCCGATCCAGTACCGCGTGAGCGGGCCCGACATCGAAAAGGTCAGGACGATCGCCAAGGATCTCGCCCAGGTCGTCGCGAGCGATGCGGGCGCGCGCCACGTCAACTACGACTGGATGGAGCCTTCGCGCCAACTGCGGATCAAGATCGATCAGGACCAGGCACGCCGGCTCGGCGTGAGCTCGCGGTCGATCGCGGCCGTGCTCAACGCCACCGTGGCCGGCGCGACCGTGACGCAGGTCCGCGACAGCATCTACCTGGTCGACGTGGTCGCCCGCGCCACCGACGAACAGCGCGCGGCGCTCAACACGTTGCGCTCGATGCAGGTGCCGACTCCCGGCGGGCGGATGGTGCCGATCACCCAGTTCGCCACGTTCGAGTACGAGCAGGAGTACCCGCTCGTGTGGCGCCGCAACCGCGTGCCGACGCTGACCGTGATCGCCGATGTCGTGCCCGGCGTGCTCCCCGACGACGTGGTGAACGCGCTCGACCCGAAGATCGCGGAACTGAACGCGCGTCTGCCGAAAGGCTACACGATCGAGACCGGCGGCATCGCCGAGGAGAGTGCGGAGTCGAGCGCATCGGTGTTCGCCGTCGTGCCGCTCATGCTGGCGCTCATGCTGACCGTGCTCATGTTCCAGCTGCAAAGCTTCCGGCGCTTGAGCGTCGTGCTCGCCATCCTGCCGCTCGGCCTGATCGGTGTGGTCGCCTCGCTGCTCATGTTCAACCGGCCGCTCGGCTTCGTCGCGATCCTGGGCATCCTCTCGCTGCTCGGCATGATCGCGAAGAATGCCGTCATTCTCATCGTGCAGATCGAAACCGACCGCGCCGAGGGCAAGGACGTGTGGGACGCGGTCGTCGCCGCCGCCACTTCGCGGCTGCGGCCGATGTCGCTCACGGCGATCTCGACCGTGCTCGGCCTCATCCCGATCGCGCCGACCGTGTTCTGGGGACCGATGGCCTTCGCCATCATGGGCGGCCTGCTGGTTGCGACGCTGCTCACCCTCGTGTTCCTGCCCACCGTATATGTGACCGTTTTCAAGGGCAAGCCCAGCGGGACGCCGGGCAGACCCGCGCCGGCGACCTGACAAGAGATCACGCAAGGAGAAATAGCATGCACCTGGAACTGAAGAAGGCGAATGTCTGGGACAGAGTCTTTCTCGTCATCGCGCTGACTGCACTGTCGAGTGCAGCCTGGGCGCAGTCCTCCGTCCAGTTCGGCCGCATCACGAACGTGAGCCTCGTGAATACGGACAGCTCCGGGGCGCAGGTCGGCGGGGCGTTGCTCGGCGGCACCCTCGGCGCCGCGGTGGGCTCCGGGCGATCGGGCAGCAACCGCATCCTCGGGGGCGTCGGCGGTACAGTCGCCGGACAGCAACTGGGGCGCATGGCGACACGGGGCCAGGCGTTTCAGTACACGATCCTGATCGGGGGCTCCACCGTCACGATGGTGACGGACGAGGCGGGGCTGCGCGTCGGCGATTGCGTCGCGGTCGAACGCGGGCAGTTCAACAATCTGCGTCTGGTCGACGACGCGCGTTGCGCGCCGGGCGCAGCGGCCCCCGCGCAGGCGGCGGTGCAGGAAGCGGACGCCTGCGTCGCAGCCAAGAACCAGCTGCTCGCGGCGCAGACCGACGACGAGTTCGACCGCGCCGAGCGGCGCGTACGACTGCTCTGCGGCGATTGAGGCTCGCGGGCGCACCACCGCCCATGACGAAGGTGTGGGCCGCGACGACCCGGGGCGCGTGCTACCTCGCGCTCTGGATCGTCCTGATCGGCACCGCCCCGCCCGACATCGCCGCGGGCTTCGCCACCGCCGCGCTTGCGACGTGGGTCAGTCTGCAACTCGTCCCGCCCGCTGCCGACCGCGTTCGCCTGATCGCACTCGTCCGGCTCGTCGCCCGCTTCGCCTGGCAATCGGTGATCGCGGGCGGCGACGTGGCGCGCCGCGCACTCGACCCCCGCCTGCCGCTCGCGCCCGGCTTCATCGAGTATCCGTGCGCGATCGCACCGGGTCTTCTGCGTAATGCTTTCGCGTCGCTCACGAGCCTGATGCCGGGCACGGTGCCGGTCGCCGACGACGGCAAGGTGTTTCGCTATCACTGCCTCGACGTGAATCAGCCCGTCGTCGAGTCGCTGCGGACGGAAGAAGCCCTGGTCGCGCGCGTCCTCGGAAGATGACGACGTTTCTGCTCGCGGCCGCGGCCTTCGTGCTCCTGTTGACCGCGGTCGGCCTCAAACCACTGCTGCGCGCGCGCGGGGCGGCGGACCGGATCATGGCGGTGCAGCTGCTGGGTTCCGGCGGCATCGGAGCACTGCTCCTCTTCGCCGAGGGCACCGAGCGCTACACCGCGATCGACGTCTCGCTCACGCTCGCGCTGCTCGCCGCCTTCGTGTCGGTGGCGCTCGCCAAGTCGGCACGGCGCCTGGATGCGCCGGCGCCCGCCACCGATTCCGCCGACCGCCAATGACGCTCGTACTCGACCTCTACACCATCGTCGCCGTGCTCGGGGGCGCGTTCTTCTATCTCGCCGGAACGGTCGGCCTGCTGCGCTTTCCCGATACGCTCACGCGCCTGCACGCGCTCTCCAAGGCCGACAATCTGGGCCTGGGGCTGATCGTCCTGGGACTGCTGCCGCGCGTCGACGGCACGCTCGTGGCGCTCAAGCTCGTGTGCGCATGGTTGCTCGTGCTGCTGTCGGGCGCCACGGTCGCGCAGCTCATCGCCCGCGTCGCGCGCTCCCAGGATCCCTCCGCGTGAGCTGGTCGTTCGCGGTCGATCTTGCGATGGCGGTGCTCCTCGTCGCGATCGCCGTCTTCACCATCGCCGTGCGCGACGCATTCGCCGCCGTCGTCGCGTTCGCCGCCTACGGCCTGCTCGTCGCGGTCGTCTGGGTGCGGCTGCAGGCGGTCGACGTGGCGCTCACCGAAGCCGCGATCGGCAGCGGGTTGACGGGCGTGCTCATGCTGGGCGCTGCGGCACGGCTGCGCGGGACCGAGCGCGCCGCCCAATCCGCGCGGCCCGCGGCGTGGCTTCGCGTCGTCGCGGCAGTGCTTTCCGCCACGGTCGCGACCGCCCTCGGAGCAGCGGTCTGGTTTTTCCCCGACCCTGCACCGACGCTCGCGCCGGCCGCCGTCGGGGAGATCGACGCGACCGGGCTCGGCAACACCGTCACTGCCGTGCTGATGGCATACCGTGCAACCGACACGGTGCTGGAGAAGGTGGTGCTGGTGCTCGCCGTCCTCGGCGTCTGGTCGCTCGCGCCCGACCGGGCGTGGGGCGGCCGGCCCGGCACCCTCTATCGCCCCGACGCCGACGGCGTGCTGACCTTCTTCGCGCGCGTGCTGCCGCCCTTCGGGGTGGTGATCGGGGTCTACCTCATGTGGACCGCGGCCGACAATCCCGGCGGCGCGTTCGCCGGCGGCACCGTCCTCGCCGCGATGTGGGTGCTCGTGATGATGGCGGGGCTTACCGACGCGCCCCCCGTCGCCGGTCAAGCGCTGCGGCTGCTGGTGCTCGTCGGACCCGTGGTGTTCGTCGCCTTCGGTTTCGCCGGCATGGTCATCGCAGACGCGTTCCTCGCGTACCCGGTCGACTACGCCAAGGCGCTGATCGTCGCGATCGAGGTTCCCATGACGCTGTCGATCGCCGCCATGCTCGGCATGCTGCTCGCGGGCACGCCGAGCCGGCCGGTGCAACCATGAGCTCCGCGACCCTGCTCGGCCTGTGCAGCGCCGTCCTCGTCGGGCTCGGCCTGTACGGCCTGGTCGCGCATCCCGAACCGCTGCGCAAGATCCTCGCGTTCAACCTGTTCGGCAGCGGCGTGTTCCTGATCTTCGGCGTGGTCGCGCGGCGCGGGGCCGGAGCCGGACTCGGCGGCGACCCGGTGCTGCAGGCGCTCACCATCACGGGGCTGGTCGTCGCATTCGCCGCGACCGCCCTCGCGGTCGCGCTGCTGCTGCGGCTCTTCGAGGCGACCGGAACCGCCACGCTCGCGTCGGGCACGCGCCCCGACGCCGACGCGAGCAACACCTGATCCGGCGTAACACATGGGGGCCGCGACACCGGCGGGTTTCCTGCTGCCGCTTGCGCTGATGGCGCCGCTCACCGGCATGCTGATCGCGTTCGCGCTCGGCGGCCGGTATGCGCACCGCGTCGCATTGGCCACCGTCCC
>JAEUMX010000151.1 GCA_016791285.1 Burkholderiales bacterium | reverse complement strand
GCTTCGGCAGGAAGCGGACGTAATGGTGGAAATACTCCTCGAAGTAGGTGTGATACGTCTCGACGCGCGGCACATCGAGCACATTCGAAAAGGCCACCCCCGCGTAGTGCGCGAGGAAGGGCGTCTGGATGTGAACGAGGTCGAAGCCGCTGCCGGCGAGCCGCGGCGACAGCTCGCGCAGACGACGCCAGCGCATCAGCCTGTCCTCGGGATCGAAGGGAACCGGTCGGCCCGGAATCCGGATCACGTCCGCATCGTCCGGCGTCGGCGTTGCCGTAATCCGGCGCGATCAGAACCACGTCGTGGCCCAGGCCGCGAAGCTCGCGCCGAAACGTCTGGATCGAGGTCGACACGCCGTTCACCCGTGGACAGCAAACATCGGTGACCATGAGGATGCGCAAGGCGGCGCCCCTCCCGAAAAGGGAACGGGACGCAAGCTAGCAGCGCCGTGTGACGATTAGGCGAGCACGCCGCGCGACTACCTGGTTGCGGCGCAAATTCATGCCGCATGAGCGCGCGTCATGGACGCATCTCGCGCTCCGCCCAAGCAGACCCGGCGCTGCGCTGGCGGCTGCGGTTATGGCTTGCGGCGCGCTGCCTTGATCTCTTTCCGTGCTGCCGCCAGCGCTTCGTTCTCGGTCAGCTTGAACCGAGCACGGGCGCGGCACCCGATGTGAGCCTTGCGCGATCAGCTCTTCTTGTCCGACCACAGCGTCCCCGCCGTGGCCCAGTTCTCACGCTTCACGTCCTGGATGATGATGTCCACACTCGCCGGCTCGACGTCGAGCACGCGGCACGTCGCGCTCGTGAGCGCGGCCACGAGCTCGCGCTTCTGCTCGACGCTGCGGCCTTCGAAGAGCTCGATATGAAATGTCGGCATGGGTTGGCTCCTGTGAGTGTCACGACGCGAAACCGGGATCCTCGCGCTCCAGCCGCCGCAAGAGTGCGGGCCATTCCAGCTCACCCTCGGGTGTGGTGTCGTCGATCAACTGCGCGACGGCCCGATCGAGAACATCCTCCGGCGGGACGACGAGATCGCTCGAGGCCGCCATCGCGGCGAGCTGCGTGACGCACGCCTTCTCGAGCGTCGCCATCAGCACGTAAGCTTCCGCCACCGTCGCGCCGCAGGTGAGCACGCCGTGATTGCGCAGGATCATGGCCTGGTGCGATCCGAGATCGGCGATCAGGCGCACCGCCTCCGCCGGGTCGAGCGCGACCCCCTCGTAGTCGTGGTAGGCAATGTTCCTGTAGAAGCGCATCGCGTGCTGCGATACGGGAAGCAATCCGCAGCGAAGCATGGAAACGGCGATCCCGGCGGTCGTGTGGAGATGCATGACGCAGCGGGCGTCCGGGCGCGCCGCGTGCACGGTGCCGTGGATAACGAAGCCCGTGGGATTCACGGGGTAGCGCGATGCCCCGACGATGCGCCCTTGCAGGTCGACCTTCACGAGGTTGGACGCGCGCACCTCGTCGAACGCGAGACCGAAGGGGTTGATGAGGTACTGTCCCTCGGCGTCCGGGACCGCCGCAGAGATGTGGGTGTAGATGAGATCGTCCCAGCCGTTGCGCGCCACCAGGCGATAGCAGGCCGCCAGGTCGACGCGCGTGCGCCACTCGGCGTCGCTTGCGGTCACGCGCGAGTCCCCTCGGTGTCCTGAACCGTTGCCGATGGCGCCATTCACCGCGCGACCGGAGCAAACCGTTCCGTGAGGCCGATGTAAGGCTTGGGCGGGGGCGGCGCGTAATCGCCGCGCTTGCTGGTTTGCAGACCCAAGGCCACCAGGGCTTCGACCTGCTTGACCGCGACCGCCACGCCGTCGATCACCGGCGCACCGATTTCCTGCGCGATGCGATGGCACAGATCGGCCATGCCGGCGCATCCGAGCACGATCGCACCTGACCCGTCCTCGGCGAGCGCCTGCCGGCATTCCTCGACAATGATGCGATAGGCATCGGACTCCGGGCGCTCGAGATCGAGCACCGCGAGGTCGGTCCCGCGCACCTTGCGGCAGAAGCGCGCCATGCCGTAGCTCTCGGCGAGATGCTCGGCGATGATGCAGGTGCGCTTGAGCGTGGTCACCACCGAGAATCCGGTCGCGATGAAGCTCGCCGCGTGCATCGCCGCCTCGGCGATGCCGACGACCGGACCGCGTGCGACCTCGCGCGCCGCGAGCAGGCCGGGATCGCCGAAACAGGCGATGACGTAACCGTCGCAGCCTTCCTCCTCGCCCCGGCGCACTTCGTCCACGACGCCGAGCGCGCTCACTGCTTCGTCATAGTGGCATTCGATCGATACCGGGCCGTGGCGCGGATTCACCGCCACGATCTCGGTGCCGGGGGCGGCAACCGCTGCCGCGGCCACACCGATGATGCGGGTCATGCTCTCGGTGGTATTGGGGTTGATGACCTTGATTCGCATCGCCACGCCCTCCTTTTCTCGCTTCGCGCGCTCACACCGCAGCGGCCATGTCGCCTTCCTCGAGCCTTCTGCGCGCGCGCTCGTCCCGCGCCTGGGCCACCCCCTCGCGGCGCATCAGCCACGTGTAGGTGCCGCCGCCGACGCCCACGCCGATGAACCACGAGAAGGCGGAGAAGGCCTGCAACGCCGGAACGAACACGAACAGCATGCCGGACAGCATCCCGGCAATCAGGGCCTTGATGGCGATCGGGTTATAGCCGTTCTTGTACCAGTACTGACCGGTCGGCTTCTCGCTGAAGAGGTCGTCGGGAAACACGTGCGCGTGCTTCACGATGGCGTAGTCAGAAACCAGGATGCCGTACAGCGGGCCGATTGCGGCGCCCAGCGTGCCGAGCGTGTAGTGAATGACCGCCGGCGAGTTGAACAGGTGCCAGGGCATCACGAACATCGCCGCGAACGCAGTGATCAGTCCGCCCAGCTTGAAGGTAATGTGCTTGGGTGCCACGCTGGAGAAGGCGTAGGCGGGGCCGACGAAGTTGGCCACGATGTTGATGCCGATGGTCGCGATCAGAAAGGTCGCGGCGCCGATGATCGCCGCGGTCGTGTTGTCGATGCGCGCGACGACGTCGATCGGGTCGTGGATGTATTCCCCGAATACCGCCATCGTACCCGAGGTCGTAATCACGGTCACGATCGCGAACGCCAGGTAGTTCACCGGGTGACCCCAGAAGTTGCCCTTCTTCACGTCGTTCATGCTGCGCGCGAAGCGCGAGAAGTCGCTGAAGTTCACCATCGGCCCGGAGAAGTAGGACACCACGAGCGCGATCGCGACCACCATCTGCCATGCCGCGGCCCAGCCGGTGAACTTCACGTCGCCGAGGGTGAAGTTGATGTTCTCCCAGCCCGCCTTGTGGACGATCCAGCCGGCGAGAATGAACATGACGACGTAGACCCCTGGACCCGCCCAGTCGATGAAGTGCGTGATCGTCTTCATGCCGCCCTGGAAGACCACGAACTGGAAGAACCACATGGTCAGGAAGGCGAACCAGCCCATGTACGACAGGCCCAGAAAATAGACCTGCTCGTAGGGGATGAACTGCGGGAAGAATTTCAGGATGACGACGATCAGCGCCTTCGACGCCACGTAGGTCTGGATGCCGTACCAGGCCACCGCGATGACACCGCGGATGATGGCCGGGATGTTGGCGCCCAGCACCCCGAAGGAGAGCCGGCACACGACGGGGAAAGGCGTCCCGAGGTCGACGCCGGCGCGCGCGATCAGGTTCGTGAAGAACATCACCATCACGATGCCGATCAGCAGGCAGAGCAGAACCTGCCACGCCGCGAGACCGAGCGCGAAGAGGCTTGCCGCGAAGAGATAGCCGCCGACGCTGTGGACGTCCGACATCCACATGCAGAAGATCTGGTACATGCCCCAGGGGCGCTCCTTGAGCGGCGCCAGATCCTTGTTGTAGAGCCGATCGCTGTAACCGGCAGGGGTGCCGAATTCGCTCATCGCTGTCTCCTGTCGTGGGGCGGCCGACTACTCGACAGAGCCGAAGAACAGCGTGTGGAACTTGCCGCCCTTGAACTCGTTCACCACCATCGGCACGCCGATCTGGCGCTGCTGGTTGAAGAATCTCATTCCGACGTACCGCAGCGGGGTCTTGTCCTTGACGAAAGGATTGTCGATCTCGAAAGCGGGAATGGCGTTCAGGAACTCGGTAACGTCGTCGATCGCCTTCGGCCCCGCCTTCTGCAGGGTGCGCAGAATCATCTCGAGGGCGTATACCTTGGTGCCGGCCTCGTCGTGCCATTCACCCGCGCGCTTCGTGTAGCGCTTGACGAACTCCTCCATGTAGGGGCTGCGCGTGTCGGGCGGGCTCGCGCCACCCACCGAGATGAAGCCTTCGGCCGCCGCTCCCGCCTCGGCCAGCAGCTTCGCGTCCTGCGCCGTTTCCGCGGCGACGAGCCCCGTGAAACCCGCCTCGCGCAGCGCGATGAGCATCAAGGGGGCATCGCCGGGAGCGGCGCCGGAGAGCACGATCAGATCCGGCGTGCCCCCGCTCGGCAACGCCGGGCCGCCGAGCTGACCCGCGGCGCCGACGAGCACCGGATTGTCGCGGGCAGCCAGCAGGCGCCGTATGACCGGTCTGAAGTTGGTGGTGCCCGCCGCGTACTCGGTCGAGGACGAAACGACGACGAGCCCGGCGCCGCGCGCGGCCTGCACGCCCTCGTCGCGCTGGTTCAACGAATCCACCTCGTTGCGCGCCACGAAGCTCACGCTGCGGATGCCTTTCGTCTCGATCAGGTGGCGGTAGATGACGGGTGCGGCCTGAAACGAAGCCACCATGCCGAGAATCGAGTTGCGCTGCGGCGGCGTGTACAGGAACCTGCCAAAGCCGTAGGCGATGTTGACCGCGCCGCCGGTGCGCAGGAGGGGGACGATGACACCGGCCGTGGTATCCACGTTCGGCCCGATGATGTAGCGCACGCCGTCCTGCTCGATCAGGTGCCGCGCGCCGTCGAGCGCGAGCCGCGGGTCGAGCCGATCGTCGAAGCTCACGATCTGGATCCGGTACTTCTCGCCGCCGATCTCGACACCGCCCTTCTCGTTGTACATCTCGGCGGTGGTCTCGGCGCTGGTCTTGTTGACGAGCCCCCACGACGCGGCGGGCCCGTGCATGACCCCGAGCACGCCGATCTTGAGCACCTTGTCCTGAGCACTCGCGGGCAGGGGGATCAGCAGCGCAAGAAGCGCAAGCGCGACACCGGCGATACGGGCTGAGATCTTGAACATGGCGCAGGTCTCCCGCGGGAGGTTGAGATGCCAGGTGCGGCTCAGGTACGCATACAGTCTTGCTGCATCGCAGTATACTTACGTACAGATAAATTGTATACAAACTTGAAAAGAAAGGTCAAACCCGCCCCGCCCCCGCGCAGCCGCTGGACCGCGCCGCCGAGGTGACAACGGGCGACAAAGGGCGCGCGGCAGGCGCGCGGAGAATCATGCGAAGATTTTCTCGAGATCGATCGCTTCCACCGCCTCTTCCTTCAGATGCAGACTGGCCAGCACGTGGTCGATGTGCCCCGCGATTTCGCGCTCGGCCGAGGTGGCGTCCCCGCTCTCGATGGCGGTGACGATCGTCTCGTGCTCGTGATCGAGGCATGCGGGTGCCCGCGCCGAGTCGTAGAGATAGATGATCAACCGGGTGAGCGACACGAGCCCGCGCATCGTATCGAGCAGAAAGGCGTTCCCGGCCGACTCCGCCAGCAGCAGATGGAAGTCGCCGGACAGCTTGATCAACAGCTTCCAGTCGCTAGCGTCGCGCGCCGCATGCTCTGCCGCCGCATGTCTGCGCAACCGTGCGATATCGTCCGCGGTCCCGCGTTCGGCCAGCGTCCTGACCAGCGCCACCTCGATCGCTTTGCGCGCTTCGAAGACGGCGTGCGTCTCGGCCACGGTGGGGCTCGCGACGAATGCGCCACGGTTGGGAACGAGGCTTACGATCTTCTCGTGCGAGAACCTGCACAGAATCTCGCGGATGCGGGTCCGGCTGACACCGAACGCCTTGCCGAGCTTCTCTTCCGAGAGCTTGGTACCGGGCGGCAGGCGCCGTTCGACGATGGCCTCGTAAATGCGCCCATAGATCTCTTCGTTGCTGAGCGGGGCCGCGCCGCGGGTAGCCGGGGCTGCCCGCTGGCGCCTTGCCGACGATTGCATGGCGAACTGTATGCGCCCTTAACATCCTGACCAATAATGATGGTATGCAATCGTTGGGGGTCTTGTAAACTACCGCTCTTCGGTCAGGAGCGGTGACGGATCGCAAGCGCCGCGGGAACCATGCAATGTCCCGCACCACGGCAGCGAATCCCGTGCAGCTTGCTCCGACTCGATCTCTCCGTCTTCTCACTCCTGCGCGGTGAGATGCTCCACTTGACGCTGACGCGCGATGCCGATCAGCGACAGCATTGCCAGCGCGCCGGCAATCAGGACCATTCCCACGGTCTCAGCCTCGCTCGGCCGCTCGCCGAGCTCGAGCCATGCGGAGAGCACACCGACGGCGGGCACCGAAAGCGACGACAGTCCCGCCACGCCGGCGGGCAGCTTGTCCAGCACGTAAAGCCACAGCAGCCAGGCGAGACCGGTACCGCAGATCGCGTTGAACGCGAGCGCACCGATGAAGTAGGCGTTGATTTCGAGCGGTCGCATCGCCGGCAGCACCAGCGCGAGCGCAACCAGTACCAAGGACCCGAAGAGCATCTGCCACGCGGTGAGAGACAGGAGATCGAGTTCCACCCGTGCGCGCAATCGTTTCGCCACGACGGCGCTGACCGCCCAGACGACGCCACCCGCCACGGCAAGGCCGCTGCTTTGCGCGCTGCCCTGGACGCTGCCCGGTTCGAGAATGAAGATGAGTCCGACTGCGGCCGCCGCGACCGCGACCCACTGCATGCCCCGAATGCGCTCGCCGAGCCCGACCCAAGCGAAAAGCAGGAGCCAGAACGGCATGGTGTAGGTCAGGACGGCGGACTTGCCCGCCGCCCCGCTGACGAGCGACCACTGCAGCAAGGCCGTGAATACCGCCGTCTGCAGAAAGCCGAGCAGCAGCGTCGGTCCGACGGCCACCGGGCGCAGTGGCTTGCGCAGCCAGACGAGCGCCAGAAACAGCACGCCGGCGCCCAGCAGGGTGCGCATCGCAGAAAACTGAAAGGGATCGACGTACTGCATGACCCTTTTCATCACCACGTAGTTGTAGCCCCAGATGAGCGAGAGCACGGCGAGCGCAAGCGCCGCGTTGCGCACACCGGAGCGGCTACTCGACATGACAGTCCATCCGCAGGTGCGCTCCCCTAACCCTGAAAGGGATGCTGCGTCACCCAGTGCCGTGCGATGTCGATGCGCCGGCACACCCAGACCCGGTCGTGGCGTTCGATGTGATCGAGAAACCGCAGCAGACCCGCGAAGCGCCCCGGGCGCCCCAAGAGCCGGCAGTGCATGCCCACCGACAGCATCTTCGGCCGCTCCGCCCCTTCCGCGTACAGCACGTCGAAGCTGTCCTTCAGATACTGGTAGAACTGCTCCCCGGTGTTGAACCCCTGCGGCGTGGCGAAGCGCATGTCGTTCGAATCGAGCGTGTAGGGCACCACCAGATGCGGCACCGTGCGGCCGTCCGTGGTGGCGACCTCGGTCCAGAACGGCAGTTCGTCGCCGTAGTAGTCGGCGTCGTAGACGAAGCCGCCGTGCTCGACCACGAGCCGGCGCGTGTTCGGGCTGTCGCGCCCGGTGTACCAGCCCTGCGGCGCGGCGCCCGTCAGCCGCTGGATGATCTCGACGCCGATGCGCATGTGCTCGCGCTCGGCCGCCTCGTCCATACTCTGGTAGTGAATCCAGCGCCAGCCGTGGCAGGCGATCTCGTGCCCCAGCTCGACGAACGCGGCGGTCGCCTCCGGGTGGCGCTCGAGCGCCATCGACACCCCGAACACCGTGAGCGGCAGCCCGCGCCGCTCGAACTCGCGCAGGATGCGCCATACCCCGACGCGCGACCCGTACTCGTAGATCGATTCCATCGACAGGTGGCGCGCCTCGTAGGCCTGCGCGCCGATGATCTCGGACAGGAACTGCTCGCTCGCGCGGTCACCGTGCAGCACGCAGTTCTCGCCGCCTTCCTCGTAGTTCAGCACGAACTGCACGGCGATACGCGCATCGCCGGGCCATGCGGCGTGCGGCGCATCGCGTCCGTAGCCGATGAGGTCGCGGGGGTAGGGTTGTGCGAGAGTGCTCATGGTTGCTCGATGGACGCCTTACCGCTCGGCAAGCGATGGGCGATCTCGGCGAGAGGATCCGGTCCGGCCTCAAGCCATCGATCGCTCATCGGCCCGCGCAAGCGCTCGGTCATCCACTCCTCGTGGGTGGGTTCTTCGATGCCCCCGTACGCCGAGGGCGCTGACTGCCGACCGTGCGCTCGGCACGGACAGGGCCGCGGGCTGGGACATTCTCGGTTCTCCTCGATATTGCGCTTGCGGCCTAACGACCTTCGCCCAGCAGCGCGGCGAGGCGGAAGCCACCGATTTTCCCGATCTCTTCGAGGCAGCGACGGAACTCCCCATCGCGTTCACCCTGCAGCCGATCGCGGCAAGAGTCTCGTGCTTGCTGCGTGGTAAGGCAGCCCATTCTTCTCTCCTCCAAAAAAATATCGGCACGGCGCCCATGGTAGAAGCTCCGACCGCGCGCGATTACCGCGGCCGCCATAGAGCCCATATGGAAACGCCGATTGTTGCGGTGCAAGTGGCGGCTCGGGTCGCGACTCAAGACAGCGCGACACCCGGTCGCTGGAAGACTAGATCTCCAGGGTGAACTGATCCGCTTCGTCGAACCAGAACTCCTCGCAGTTCGTGCCCGGCCCGGCGCGATCGACCACCAGGAAACGCATTGGACGCTTGGGCACCAGCAGCACGTGGTGCCAGGTGCCGCGCTTGTAGTTGATGCCCTGGCGACCGTTGGTGAGGAAGGCGCGCAGATCCTCTTGCGCACCGTCTCGCCCGGCGGCGCGACCACCACGACGAACGGATTGTCGTCGACCGGGATGAACGCCTGGCTCGACCAGGCATGGCGCTCGACCATGCGCACCGGCATCGGAAACGTGTTCGGCTGCGCCTCGCAGATGCTCACCACGGTGCGCCCGCCCTCGGCGCCGGTGTCGACTTCGCAAAGATCGTGGTAGCGCTTCACCATCTTGTCGTTGATGAAGTACCAGTCGCGCCCTTCGCTCTCGACCACGTCGCCAAACGGTGCGAAAGCCTGCTTCGTCAAGGGTTCGAGCTTGAGTTTCTCGGCGCTCATTCTCGTCTCCTCCTACTTTGCGATGCGGCCGTAGAGGCGCAGGCGGCTCACCCCGCCGTCGGGGAAGATGTTGAGCCGCACGTGGCTCACCGGTCCGACCTTCTGTACCTGCTCCTTGAACGTGTGGATGGCATCCGCATCGAGCTTCTGCTCCGGCAGCAGGGTCGGCCAGAACATGCTCTGCGTGATGAGCGAGCGCTCGGTGCCGCCCGAGAAGAGCGCGCCCTGGATCGAGCAGCGGTCCGGATAGTTGCCCTTGAAGTGGCAGGTGTCGACCAGCACCTCCTCGATGACCGATGATCATCCAGTCGTTGCCCGGTTCGCGCCGGCGCCGCGTCTCCCAGCCGTCGCCCATGTTGACGCCGCGTCCCGGCGTGAGCAGCGGATGCGGCGGGCCGAAGTGCGAGTCGTTCCAGGCGATCGGCCGGCCGCCGTTCTCCACGGCGCAGAGGTCGACGCGCTCGTTCGGATCGCGCTTGTCCCAGTTGCACTGCACCTGACCGTACACGCGCAGTCGTGCCACCCCGCCGTCGGGATAGATGTTGAGCCGCACGTGCGTCCAGGTGCGCTCGTCGTCGACCGAGACGTAGTGGTGCGTGTTGCCCTGCAGGCTCACCGACGGCACGACGGTGGTCCACTGCGTGGCGTCGTTCGGCTCGGCTTCGGCGCAGTACGCGTCGAGCGAGGCGGCCGGCGGATAGTTGCAGGTGAAGTGCGAGGTGTCGATGTCCACGCCCTTGATGATGCCCGGCAGCCCCAGCTTGATGATGCAGTAGTCGTAACCGCCGCCGCGCCGGCGCCGCGTCTCCCAGCCGTCCATCCACTTGCCGTGGTCGTCGAACTTGCCTGCGATGAATACCGCGGGCTCCGGGCTCAACATGCGCTCGGCGGGCGCGAACCACTCGTCGGTGCGAAAGATCGGCTTGGCACCGACCACGGGTTGCGCCAGATTGATCCAGCGCGTGACGAACTCCTGCGGCTCGTTGATGGTGACGTTCATTTGCTACCCCTCCTTCGTGCGATGG
>JAEUMX010000119.1 GCA_016791285.1 Burkholderiales bacterium | reverse complement strand
AGGAGGTCTCGACGGATTCGCGTTTGCACGACGTCGTGCGCGCCGGTCTCGAACGTGTTCCACATGGCGTGAACATGGTTGTCGTGAGTCGCTTTCCGCCACCGCCGGCACTCGCTCGGCAGCACGCGAATGGCCAATTGGGGGTCATGGACTGGAGCGATCTGCGCCTGACGGATGCCGAGGCCGACGCGATCGTCGCCCTTCGCGAGAGCACGCGGTCTTCCGTTTCACAGAGGGCGACGCAGTGGGCACGCAGAACGCAAGGGTGGGTTGCCGGATTGGTCCTGCTCCTTACGGCGGCGCGGCCAGAGGAAGCCCAGCCGGATCTTGGGGAGGACTTCATCCCGGAAGCCATGTTCGACTATTTCGTGTCTGAACTGCTCGCTCGGGAAACGCCTGAGCTGCGAGCCTTTCTGGTCAAGACAGCGCTGCTGCCGAAAGTGAGCGTCGAAGCGGCCGGCGCGCTCACCCGCGAAGCATACGCCGAGCGCGTACTTGAGGATTTGCGGCGCCGCAACTTCTTCATCATGAGCTACGGCACGGCGAAGCGGGTCTATCAGTACCATCCTCTGTTCCGCGATTTTCTCCTCGATCTTGGTCGAACGATCCTTCCGCAAGCGGATCTTGAAAGCTTGCAGCGGGACGCCGCCGAATTGTTGACCCGAGATGGAGAGATCGAGACGGCTCTGGACCTTCTGAAACGGAACGGAGATTGGGGGCGCATGACCGCGCTCATTCTGCGAAGCGCGGGCGAGTTCTTCAGCCAGGGGCGAATCCAGACGCTTGCAGGTTGGCTTCAGGCATTGCCCGAAAGCATCGTGCGGGAAGATCCCTCGCTGCAATACTGGCTCGCTCAAATCCTGCTCTGGGGCGACCCTGCGCGCAGTCTGAGCTGCTTCGAAAGCGCCTTCGTGCAGTTCCGCGAGCGGCGCGATGTTGCCGGAACTTGCCTCGCCTGGTGTGGCGCGATCGAAGCGATCATGTGCGACTGGAACGGCAGCTACCTGCGCTGGGACCGTTGGCTTGTGGGGCTCGACGAACTGCGGACAGAGTTCCCGGAAGTCCCCACGCGAGAGATCGAATTCAAGGTCGCCCATGCGGCCGGCACCGCGCTGATCTGGCTGCGATCCACGCATCCGCAGGTCGTGTTCTGGCGCGAGCGCCTGGTTCAGCTGACCGAGGCAGTGAAGGACCGATCCACCGTGGTCGAGGTTCAGGCGTGGGTGTTGGTGTCAGAGCTCATGTACGGCACTGGAATCAGGGCTCGCGCCGCGCTCGAATCACTCGAGCACCCGCTTGCCCCAGGTACCGTTTCCCCTTTTGCCAGCACGCTCGCAGCGGCCTGGACCGCGCTGTATCACCTCTCCACGGGGCGCATCGATGCTCGACATAGCGGGCAGTACGGGCTGCCATATCCACGACTTTCACCTGGTGCATTACGTTGGCGTCGCCGCTCTTCTCGCGCGCGACCGCAAGCTCGCTGCCGAGACCTTGTCGCGCATGGCGTCCATGCCGTCGTCGTC
>JAEUMX010000189.1 GCA_016791285.1 Burkholderiales bacterium | reverse complement strand
CCCAAGCCCGACATCGCGCTCAAGGAAAAGCTCGAGCGCGAAAAGCGGGAGAAGGAACGGCTGGAGCACGAGAAGGTCGAGCGCGAGAAGCGGGAGAAGGAGCGGATCGAAAAGCAGAAGCAGCTCGAGGAAGACAAGCGCATCGAGGAGCAGAAGAAGCGCGAGGAACAGAAGAAGCTCGAGCGGCAGAAACTCGAAGAACAGAAGCGCGCGGAGGAACAGAAGCGACTCGAAAAGCAGGCGAAGCTCGATGAGCAGCGGCAGTTCGAGGAGATCCGAGCCCGCGAGGCACGCGAGCTCGCCGCGGCCCAGGCACGGCGCGAGCAGGCGGCGGCCGCGGCTGCCGCCCAGGGCAAGGCCGATGCCGAGGCCATCGCCCGCATCCGCTCGCGCATTCGCAGCTTCATCGTGCTGCCGCAGGAGATCTCGGGCAATCCGGAGGCGGAGTTCGATGTCGTGGTGGTGCCGGGCGGCGACGTGCTTAGTGTAAGATTGGTGAAAAGCAGTGGTGTGGCGGCCTACGACAGCGCCGTGGAACGGGCGATCCTCAAGGCACAGCCGCTGCCGGTCCCCTCGGAACCCGCCTCCTTTGCACGCTTCCGCAACCTCCATTTGAAGTTCCGTCCCTACGATTGACCGTGCACGATCCAGACGATATGCGTTCATCCTTCTTTGCCAACAGAATCCTCCGCGCCTGGTGGCTCATCGCCATCGGTGCGTGCCTGGCCGTCGCTCTGCGCCCGGCCGCCGCGGCGCTCACCATCGAGATCGTCGGTGCTGGCGCCAATCAGATTCCGATCGCCATCGCGCCTTTCGCGGGCGAGGAACGCCTGCCGCAGAAGGTGACCGAGGTGGTCGCGGCCGATCTGCAGCGCAGCGGACTCTTCAAGCTGGTCGGCGCGAACGTGAGCCCGCCGCCGACCGAGCTGGCGGAGGTGAAGTTCGGCGACTGGCAGGGGCGCGGCGCGGAGGCGCTGGCGATCGGATCGGTACAGACGGTCGGTGACGGGCGCTTCGAGATTCGCTTCCGGCTGCTCGATGTCGTCAAGCAGTCGCTGCTCGCCGGCTACACGTACACGGTAGGCGCGAACCAGCTGCGGGCGACCGCGCACAAGATCGCGGACGTGATCTACGAGAAGCTCACCGGGGACCGCGGCATCTTCAGCACCAAGATCGCCTACGTCGTCAAGCAGGGCAAGCGCTACGAGCTACAGGTCGCCGACGCCGACGGCTACGGGGCGCAGACCGTGCTCGCCTCGAACGAGCCCATCATCTCGCCAGCATGGTCGCCCGATGGCAGCCGGCTCGCATACGTCTCGTTCGAGAAGCGCAAGCCCATCATCTACGTGCAGCAACTTGCCACCGGCACACGGCAGGTGGTGTCGAACTACAAGGGATCGAACAGCGCGCCTGCATGGTCTCCGGATGGCCGGCGCCTCGCGGCGGTGCTGACCAAAGACGGTCTCTCGCAGATCTACCTCCTCAACGCGGATGGGTCGAATCCGACCCGTCTCACGTCCAGCCCCTCCATCGACACCGAACCGTTCTTTTCCCCAGACGGCCAGCATGTGCTCTTCACGTCCGACCGCGGCGGCAGCCCGCAGATCTATCGCGTCGCCGTGGGCGGCGGACAGCCTGAACGTCTGACCTTCGATGGGAGCTATAATGTCTCGCCTCGATACAGCCCGGACGGGAAGAGCTTCACGTTCATCCAGCGCAACGGTGGACAGTTCAACGTCGCGGTGCAGGACACGGTCTCACGGCAGGCCATGATCCTGACCGACACCGGCCTGGACGAATCCCCGAGTTTCGCTCCCAACGGCAAGCTGATTCTTTATGCCACGGAAGTGAAGGGGCGCGGAGTCCTGGCCGCGGTGTCGAGTGACGGTCGGGTGAAGCAGCGGCTATCGACGCCGCAAGGTGACGTGCGGGAGCCTGCGTGGGGCCCGTTCATGAAGCGCAGTCAATAAAGGGAGGTCTTTGCAATGAAGAGGATTTTCGTGATCGGGATGGTGGTGCTGCTCACCGCGTGCGCGGGCAAGGGAACCAAGGAAGAGCCCAAGGCCGGAGTCGAGGACAAGAGCACCGACCTTGCCGCGGGCCCGGTGACCAAGCCCCTCGAAGGCGCCGAAACCACGGGGCGCGGCACGCTCGATCCGCGCCTGCGTGATCCCAACAACATCCTCTCCAAGCGGACCGTCTATTTCGATTACGACAGCTTCGTGATCAAGGAAGAGTTCAAGCCGCTGATCCAGGCCCACGCCAAGTTCTTGAACGAGAACAAGGATGCGCGCGTTACCTTGCAGGGCAACGCCGACGAGCGCGGCAGTCGCGAATACAACCTCGCGCTCGGTCAGAAGCGGGCGGAATCGGTGAAGAAGGCGATGCAGGTGCTCGGCGTGCAGGAAATCCAGATAGAGTCGGTAAGCTTCGGCGAGGAGAAGCCCAACTGCACCGACGCGAACGAGGATTGCTGGGCCAGGAATCGCCGCACGGATATCGTTTATCTGGGGGAATAGATGCGCTGGGTTCTGTGGCTCCTCGTGGGTGCGTCGTGGTTCGCTGCGCTGCCTGTACAGGCTGGTCTCTTCGACGACAAGGAGGCGCGGGACGCGATCGGCAGGCAGCAGCAGCAGATCGACGATCTGGCTGCGGGCCGCAAGGCGCTCGAAGAGCGGATCGCCAAGCTCGAGGCGTCGCTGCTCACGCTGCTCAATCAGAACGAGCAGATGACGATCGAGCTCTCGAAGCTGCGCGGCCAGTTGGAGGTGTCGACCAACGGGCTGGATAGCGCGACCAAGCGCCAGAAGGACATGTACGTCGACCTGGACGCGCGCTTGCGGCGCATCGAGGAAGGCGTCGGTGCAGCCCCGGGCACCGGTCCGGTGGCCGCCGCCGCCGCGGCCGAGCCGCCGGCGCAGCGTGTGGCGCTGTCCGGTGCGCCGCCGGATGCGGCGGAGACGAACGCCTATGAGGCGGCACAGACCATCCGCCGCTCCGGCAATTTCACCGGCGCGATCGTGGCGTTTCAGAACTTCCTCGCCAAGTATCCGACCAGCAGCCTCGCACCCCGCGCGCAGTACTGGATCGGCGACTCGTACTTCAACCTGAAGGACTACAAGCTTGCTGCAGCGAGCCAGCAGAAGCTGCTCTCCCAGTATCCCGACAGTTCTTCAGTGCCCGATGCGCTGCTCAATCTCGCGAGCGCTCAGGTGGAAATAGGGGATGCGGTATCGGCGCGCAAACAGCTCGAGCTTCTGGTGAGCAAGTATCCGACGAGCGACGCGGCGGAAAAGGCGCGCAAGCGTCTCGTGAGCTTGAAGTAACCGCTTTTCGTACGGCGGAGCCGGCATGGGCGAAGCGCTTGTCATCGACCGATCCCGGGATGGCGCGCCGGTGCTCGAGGCGACGCTGCTGCGCATCACGGAGATCTTCCACTCGCTGCAGGGTGAGACGAGCCGGGCCGGTCTGCCGACCGTGTTCGTACGCCTCACGGGCTGCCCGCTGCGCTGCGGCTACTGCGATACCGCCTATGCCTTCTCCGGCGGTGAGATCCGGTCGCTGGCCGATGTGCTCGCCGAAGTCGCGCGCCACGGCACGCGATACGTCACCGTGACCGGCGGCGAACCGCTCGCGCAGAAGAACTGCCTGGCGCTCCTGCGCGCACTCTGCGACGCCGGGTATGCCGTATCGATCGAGACCAGCGGCGCGCTCGACGTGGGCGATGTCGATGCACGGGTGGTCAAGATCCTCGACATCAAGACCCCGGGCTCGGGCGAGGTGCACCGCAATCGCTGGGCAAACCTTACGCACGTGCGCCCCGCCGACGAGCTCAAGTTCGTCGTCTGCGACGAATCCGACTACGAGTGGTCGAAGCGGCAACTGGGAGAGCGCGGGCTCGACCGGCTGTGCACCGTGCTCTTCTCGCCCGCCAGCCCGCAGTTGCCGCCGGCACGATTGGCCGAGTGGATCCTGCGCGACCGGCTGCCGGTGCGCTTCCAGATTCAGCTGCACAAGGCGCTCTGGGGCGACGTACCGGGTCGCTGATCCGCGCCCGGCGCGGCGCCTTATCACGGGTCGAATATAGCGGTATATTTCGCACTCACCCGCGACCCATCATGACCAAGCAGCCAGGTCTACTTCGACTCCTCAACGACGCGAGCTCGCCGTACCGCGATCCGCTCGCGCGTTTGAACTGGGACGGCCTCGACCTCGACCGCTGGTGGCTGCCACCGCACGCGCTGTCGCTCTCCGGCGTGGAGGAGTTCGAGGGTCTGTCGTCGACGCTCCGCCGGCGCCTGTCGCAGTGCGAGTACCTGCACCTGCAGGCGGCGGGACTCTGGCTCAAGTCGCTCTTCATGCGTCAGATCTGCGGCGCGCTCGACGAGTCGACGGCTGCGCTGCAGGGCCGGTATCTGCACGAGATCCGCGAAAAGGCCGGACACAGCCTCATGTTTCTCGAGCTCTCCGAGCGCAGCGGTCTGCGCATCGCCGACCCGCATCGGCATCGTCCGCGCCTGTCGGCCGCTTTTTCGCGCCGGTTGAACATCGACTCCGCGCTCTTCTGGACGCTCGCCGTGATCGGCGAGGAGTTGCCGGACAAGCTCAATCGCGCGGTGCGCCAGATGTCGGACAGCGTCCCCGTGTGCGCGGTCGTCTACCACATCGCCACGCTGCAGGTGATGGACGAGACCCGCCACATCGCGCTCGCCCGGGCGAACTGCGAGGAGGCGTCGCAGCGACTATCGAGCCTAAGGCGGCTCTTCCAGTCGCCAGTGCTGTCCTGGTTCCTGCACACGCTCTCCCGCTACCTCTTTTTTCCGCCACCGGCGGTGTACGAGGCGGCGGGATTCGAACGGCCGCGCGCGTGGCAGGAGCTGGCGAAGGCGAATCCGGTGCGCAGGCGTCTCGTCGAGCACGCCGTCAAACCCACGCTCGACTTCCTGCGCGAACAAGGCTGGTCCGTCCGCGTCTGAATGACTCACCCGGCTGCCGTTGTGCTGCTCTCGGGGGGACTCGATTCCGCTGTGGCGCTCGCCATCGCGCGGGCCGAAGGTTTTGTCTGCCACTGCCTGTCGGTCGACTACGGTCAGCGGCACCGCGCCGAGCTCGATGCTGCGCGGCGGGTGGCGCACGCGCTCGGCGCTGCCGAGCACAAGGTGCTGGGGGTCGATCTGACGGCCATTGGCGGATCGGCCCTGACCGACTCCGGCATTCCCGTTCCGGAATGCCCGTCGGACTCAATCCCCGTGACCTACGTTCCGGCCCGCAACACGATCCTGCTCTCGCTCGGGCTGGCGTGGGCCGAAGTGCTGGGCGCGGCCGACCTTTTCATCGGCGCGAATTCCATCGATTACTCCGGCTATCCGGACTGTCGCCCCGAGTATCTGCACGCCTACGAGGAGATGGCGAACCTTGCCACGCAGGCTGCCGTCGAGGGCCGTGCGTTCACGCTGCACCGGCCGCTCGTCTATCTCACCAAGGCGGAGATCGTCCGACGCGGCACGGACCTGGGCGTCGATTTCAGCGCAACGGTGTCGTGCTACCAAGCCACGGCGGATGGTCTCGCCTGCGGACGCTGCGAGGCCTGCCGTCTGCGCCGGGTCGGCTTCGAGGCGGCCCGCCTGCCCGATCCCACGCGCTACGTCGGCTGATCTCGCGCAACGCAACAGCGCCGGAGCCCGGAAGGTCAGCGGCATGGGAGCGTCAGTGAATCTCGCGCAAGTCGTCGCCTGGGGTGGTTTTGCCATTGGTCTCGTGATCGGCTTCGTCGGCAACAAGACGCACTTTTGCACCCTGGGCGCCGTCTCCGACCTCATCAACATGGGCGACTGGGGACGCATGCGCATGTGGCTGCTTGCCATCGGCATCGCGATCGTGGGCGCCAACGGTCTCGATCTCCTGGGTCTCATCGATCTCGGCCGTTCCATCTACCGCACACCAGACTTCACGTGGCTCTCGTACCTCGTCGGCGGTTTTCTGTTCGGCGTCGGCATGACGCTCGCCTCCGGATGCGGCACGAAGACGCTGATCCGCATCGGCAATGGGAGCCTGAAATCGGTCGTGGTCTTCCTCGTGTTGGGCGTGGTGGCCTATGTCAGCCTGCGCGGCGTGCTCGGGGTCGTGCGCGTCGGTGCGCTCGAACCGGCCGCGATCCGGTTGCCGGGCGGACAGGATCTGCCGGCGCTCTTGAGCCAGGCGACCGGCCTCGTGCGCGGGACGCTCCAGATCCTCGTCACCGCGGCGCTCGGCGGCGGGCTCATCGTCTTCGCGCTCGCGCGCCGCGACTTCTGGACGGCTGACCATCTACTCGGCGGCATCACCGTGGGACTCGCTATCGTCGCGGGGTGGTATCTGACGGGTCACGTCGGCTACGGCGAGAACCCGGACACCCTCGAGATGACGCATTTCGGCACCAATTCCGGTCGCCCGGAGTCCGTCACCAACGTCGCGCCGTTTGCCTACACCCTCGAACTCCTCATGCTGTGGACCGACGCATCGCGCACGGTCACGTTCGCGATCGCGGTGGTGTTCGGCATCGTGCTCGGCTCGGCCGTGCACTCGGTCCTCACGGGGCGGTTCCGGATCGAGGGTTTTCGCACGACGGAAGACACTGGCAACCATCTCGCCGGCGCGGCGTTGATGGGCTTCGGCGGGGTGGTGGCGATGGGGTGCACCTTCGGTCAGGGCATCACGGGTGTTTCGACGCTGGCCCTGGGTTCGATCGTGACGTTCTTTGCCATCGTGGCGGGTGCGGCGGCGACCATGAAGCTCCAGTA
>JAEUMX010000011.1 GCA_016791285.1 Burkholderiales bacterium | reverse complement strand
CTCGCTGCGAACGGCATCGTCGCTGACGCCTGCCTCGTCCAGTACCTGCCGCATCGCCTCGACCATGCCGGGTGGTCCGGCGAGATAATAGGTCGCCTCGGTGAGACTACCGCCCGCCCGTTCGATCATGGCGCGGTCGATCGAACCCGTTTCGCCCGCCCAGGACGTGTCGGATTCGCTCAGCGCCGTCATCGTTGCGATCAGGCGGAAGTTCTCGCCCCGCCGCTCCAGTTCCTGCAGTTCCGCCAGAAAGGCGGCGTCCTTCGGGCGCCGGTTGGAATAGAGCAACAGCAGCTTCCGAGGCAACCCGTCCTTCGCTGCCTGCCGCAACATGCTCACGAATGGCGTGATACCGATGCCACCGGCGATGAACACGGCGGGTCGCGCCGGGTCACGGTGCAGGGTCAGCGAGCCGAAGGGCCCTTCGATCCCTACCACCGAACCGATGGCCAGGGATTTCAGCGCACGCTTGAAGGCGCTGTCGCGCATGCGCGTGGCGATAAGCAGATCGCTTTCGAACGGCGCGGTGACGATGGAGAACGTGTGACGCGCGCTCTGCGCGTCGCCAGTCGGCGGCTTCGGCAGGACGACGTCGATGGCCTGTCCGGCCTTGAAGGTGAAGGCGGCTGGCTTCTCGAAATGAAACGCCATCGTGCCCTCGGCGACTTCTTCACGGCCTTGCAGTTTGACTTCGAAGGTGCTCATTCGAGGGCTCCCGTCAGGTCGGCGCCACCCCCTGCACGACGAAGCCGGAGATCCCCGTGCGGCCGGATGACGCGGGCAAATGCGTTGTGATCGTGGATCGATTCGAAGTTCTCCGCCTCGACGAGGTAAGCGCCTACGCGCGGCTCGTCGTTCAGTGCAACCGCCACGTCACGCACGAGATCCTCGACGAACCTGGGATTGTCGTAGGCGCGTTCCGTGACGTACTTTTCGTCGGCCCGCTTGAGCAGCCCGTACACCTCGCAGGAGGCGCTGCCTTCGGCAATCGCGATCAGTTCCTCGATCGCCATCTCTGCCTTCAATTCCGCGCGGATGGTGATGTGCGAGCGTTGGTTGTGGGCACCATAAGCCGAGATTTCCTTCGAGCACGGACACAGACTGGTCACCGGCACCGTCACGGACATCCAGAACGCATAGCGGTCTTCGGACACCCGGCCTTTCCAGCAGACCTCGTAGCCGAGCTGGCTGTGCGCCCGTGACACCGGCGCCGCCTTTCTCACGAAGTAAGGGAAGCGCATCTCCACCCCACCGCTGTCTGCTTCCAGCCGTCCCAGCATGTCGAGCACGAACTGCCTGAAGCTCTCCTGATGCAGCGGCGCGGTCTGCGCTTCCAGCGACTCGATGAAGCGGGACATGTGCGTGCCCCTCGTCGGCGCGGACAAGCCCACGGTCAGCGACAGCGTGGCAACGGTCGCCACGCGCCTTCCGCCCGACTGGATAGTTAGCGGATGGCGGACTCCGCTCACGCCGACCGCGTCGATGCGCAGACCGCGGTGATCCGCTTCCGACTGGATGTCGGGAAGGAACGCAAGTCTTTCCGGGGCATTCATCCTTGTCCTCCTGTTCAGGCAATCGCGGCTTGATGCTGCACTCGCCCATTGGATGAAGGCAGCCGTCGGCGCGTTCCCGATTTCTCGAGTCCGATGAAGCCGATCGTGCTGCCCGTCGCCGCCATGGCGGTTGATGTTGCCGGAGTGCTCGACTATAAAGGACCCATGCCGCGGTCGAACGCCGCGCGCGAAATGGCGCGCTCTGGAGCGGACCCCCGGAATCCTGGAGATATCTCTCGTGTGGGCAATGCGCTCGATCTTTCCTCTGCTGCTCACTGCGGCGCTGGCGCACGGTGCGGACGAGGCGGTACCGACCCTCGCCTGCGGCACGCATTACGGTGAGGTGGTGAAGCTTCACGGCGACATCGACGAGCCGGATCATCTGAGCGGCGCGGCCGTGGTCGGCAAGTTCTTGCTGGTCGTCTCGGACGAGGCGAAACGCCCGACGGCGGTGCAGGTGCTGAAAGAGGACGGCGGGTCGTACAAGGTCGGCAAGTTGGTGGAATTGCCAGCCGGCGACGACGAGGTCGACCTGGAAGCCGTCGCGGTCGATGGCCGCACCGTCTACGTCACCGGATCGCATGCCTCGACGCGGAAGATCAAGAACGGCCGGATCGAGGCGCCGAAGCGGAAGGAATCCCGCGAGCAGGTCTTCCGGTTCCGGCTCGAAGCAGATGGCGGTGCCGGGGTGATCGAGCGGCCGAAGTCGCTGTCCGCCGCGATCGAAGGCGATCCCGTGCTGAAGGGCTTCGTCGGCATGGCGAGCAAGGAGAATGGCATCGACATCGAAGGCCTGGCGGTGAAGGACGATCGCCTCTATTTCGGCTTCCGCGGCCCCGTGCTGCGCGACGGTCTCGTGCCGGTGCTGTCAGCGACCTGGGACAACCTCACCCGTAGCGCGCAGGTGCGCTATGTTCGACTCGACGGGCGCGGCATCCGGGACCTCGTCGCGGTCGACGGCGGCTTTCTGATCCTGGCCGGACCGGTGGGCGATGGCGACGCGTCGTACCGCGTCTACTTCTGGGACGGTAACGATCAGCGTGCCGAAGATGTCAGACCGCAGCGGCTGGCCGAACTCGTTGCTGGTCCTGGCAAACCCGAAGGGCTGGCAGTCCTCGACGCGGACGGCGGCACCTACGATGTACTTCTGCTGTGCGATGGTTTGCCGAAGGGCGGTCTTACGCGCTTGCGGCTGAGCCGACCCTGACCGCCACGACACCCGCAAAGCCCCGCGCCAATCGGGTCTTCACGCCGAGCGCAATTGACGCCCCGCCGGTCGGGCGATACATTCCCCGGATCGAATGCGAGCGAGCGAACACCGCTCGCTTCTGCAACGCGCGCGCGGCATTCTGGCCGCGTGCTCGGCGGGCTCCGGAGGAGATCGGATGGACGTGCGCAAGGAAACCGACAGCCTGGGCGTGGTGGAGGTGCCCGCGGACAAGCTCTGGGGCGCGCAGACGCAGCGCTCGCTGGAGCACTTCAGCATCGGCCACGACCTCATCCCGCGCGAGATGATCACGGCCTACGCCATCCTCAAGAAGGCTGCGGCCAACGCCAATCATGCCGGCGGGCGACTCCAGGACGAGCCGCACCGTCTCATCGTCCAGGCCTGCGACGAGATTCTCGCCGGGCAGCATCACGACATGTTTCCCCTGCACGTCTGGATGACGGGCAGCGGCACGCAGTTCAACATGAACGTGAACGAGGTCGTGTCGAACCGCTGCTGCCAGCTCGCGGGCACCGCGCTGGGCAGCAAGACGCCGGTGCATCCGAACGACCACGTCAACATGTCGCAGTCGTCCAACGATTCGTTTCCTGCGGCGATGTATATCGCGGCCGCGGTCAACACGACGGGGCGTCTGCTGCCGGAAGTGATCGCCCTGCGCGACGCGATCGCCGCGAAGGCAGAGGAATGGAAGGACATCGTCAAGATCGGCCGCACTCACATGCAGGACGCGACGCCGATCACGCTCGGGCAGGAATGGTCCGGTTACGCCGGCATGCTGAGCGACAACCTGGAGCGCATCCAGGATGCGCTGAAGAGCGTGTACCACCTCGCACTCGGCGGCACCGCGGTCGGCACCGGCATCAACGCCGCGCCCGGTTTCGCCGAGGCGGCGGCGGGCGAGATCGCCACGCTGACGAAGCTGCCCTTCGTGAGCGCCCCCAACAAGTTCACCGTGCAGGGCGCGCACGATGCGCTGGTGCAACTGTCGGGCAGTTTCCGCACGCTGGCGGTGTCGCTCTACAAGATCGGCAACGACATCCGGCTCATGTCCTGCGGTCCGCGCGCCGGCTTCGCGGAGCTGCACATTCCCGAGAACGAGCCCGGCTCGTCGATCATGCCGGGCAAGGTGAACCCGACGCAGGCCGAGGCGTTGACGATGCTCGCGGTGCAGGTGATGGCGAACGATGTGGCCGTCGGATTGGGCGGCGCCGGCGGCTATCTGGAGATGAACGTCTACAAGCCGCTGATGATCGCGAACCTCACGCACTCGATCACGCTGATGACCGATGGCTGCGCGAACTTCCGCCGCTTCCTGGTCGAGGGCACCGAGCCCAACCTCAAGAAGATCCAGGAATACGTCGAGCGCTCGCTGATGCTGGTCACCGCGCTCGCGCCCGTCATCGGCTACGACAAAGCATCGAAGATCGCCCATCACGCGATGGACCACGACTTGACGCTCAAGGCCGCGGCGCTCGCGCTGGGTTTCGTGACCGAGGCCGAGTTCGATCGCATCGTCGATCCGGCGAAGATGGTCCATCCCTACGTCGCGCACGACTAGGTTTTTCGGTTAGGCGGTGATCGGGCGATGGCGCGGATCGACGAGGTCGCGCACCTCGCGCTGAAGATCGGACGCCTGCTCCTCGCGAACGGCGACGATACCGCCGAGGTGGAGGTTGCCGTCACGCGGTTCGCTCAAGTCTTCGGCGGCGAGGCCAGCGTCGTCGTGAACTATGAAGCGCTGATCGTGACGGTCGCGCTGGACGACGCGCTGCGCACCAAGGTCGGCCGCCGCGTGCCGGCGATGAATGTCGGGCTGGGGGCGGTCGCCGCAGTGAATGACGTCCTCGCCGCCGTCGCGTCGGGCAAGCGGGACCTCGCCTGGGTGGCGGCCGAACTCGATCGCGTCGAGCATGCGCCTGCCTTCTATTCGCGCTGGATCGTCGTCGTGGCGATGGGGCTCACCGCGGCGAGCCTCGCGCGGCTCTTCGGCGCGGACTGGGGCACGTTCGGGATCGTGTGGCTGGCGGGCTCGGTCGGCATGTGGCTGCGTCAGGAGCTCGCGAAGCGGGATCTCAATCTCGTCTTCATCCCGTTTGCGGCGGCGCTGGTCAGCGGCACGGTCGGTGGACTCGGGGTGCTACTCGGTTGGGCCGGTACACCAGCGCTCTGCCTGGTGGCGCCGGGAATGATCATCGTGCCCGGCGTGCCCCTCATCAACGGCGTGCAGGATCTGATCCGCAACCATGTGAGCGTGGGACTGGCGCGCCTGGTCTTCGGTGCAATGGTCACGATTGCAATCGCGTTCGGGCTGTACGGTGCGATGGTGATCACCGGCGTGCGCATTCCCGTGGACTCACCGATGACGCCGCTGCCGGTTCGCGTCGACGCGCTTTTCTCGGCGCTGGCGGCGGTGGGCTACGCAGCGCTCTTCGGCGTGCCGCCGCGCATCGCATGGGCGTGTCTCGTGTGCGGCGT
>JAEUMX010000172.1 GCA_016791285.1 Burkholderiales bacterium | reverse complement strand
CGCGCTCGTAAAGCCGGCCCTCATGTCCTGCCACGCGTCGCCGCTCGCGTCCTTGATCGCCTTCAGCTTCTCGGTCGCATTCTGACGCTGGCGCTCGAGCTGGGCGACGGCCTGGTCGAGCTTGACCTTGGCTTCGCCCTGCGCCTTCTCCGCCTGCGACTTGAGGCCTTTGATCTTTCCGTTCATCTCGGCGAGTTCCTGCTCGGCGTTCGCGACGCCGCCGCCGCTCGCATTCGTCGCCTCCTGGGTGGCGAACGTGAACCGCGGCGACACCATGATGGAACCCTCCGCCGGCACCGGCGATCTGGCGATTTACTCCGACAACACCGGCGCGAAGCTGGTGTATCTCGGGGCGCTCACCCGCGGCCAGCGCGAGACCACGTCTTACTCGGCCGCCTGCTATCGCCGTGCGATGCCAAGGCAACGATTCTCAACCTCGGGCTATCCTCCGGGGCGGCGAGGCTCACGCCCGAGCAGCAGCTCGAGCGCATTCACGCCGGCGGTGTTGCGGTGCTCGCGAATGGCTGGAGGATCAAGCGATCGACCGTCTCCGGCGACAGCCGCATCGAGATTGTCTCGGCTCGCCCGTTCGGGATCGCCGAAACCAAGCAGTTCGGCGGGCCTGCTGCGCCGCGAGAGCGACGCCGACGCGATCTACGACCCGCGCAACCGCGTCGCCTACCTGATCTCGAACCGGCTCACGGGCGATCTCGCTCCGGCCAAGGTGCTCCACGAAATCGGAGAACACTACGGGCTCGAGACGATGCTCGGCGAGCGCGGCTGGCGGGCGCTGGCGGCCAAGGTGCGCCTGATGGCAAAGGTCGATGGCTCGCGCGCGCAAGGGGTTTGGAGTGCAATTCGGGAGTCCTACTCTGAATTTGCAAGGTTGGACAATGCGGCACTCGGCCAGAACAAACGATTCCTGCACGAAGTTCTAGCTCACCTGGGCGAGACCCAGGCGTTCCGCCAGAACTCCGTCTGGCGCGACCTGGTCACCCTGCTCAAGCGCTTCCTGGTGAAGCTCGGCTTCACCGCCGGCATCACGGAGGCCGACGTGGGCGCGCTGCTCGAGGGCAGCCTCAAGCACGCGGCCCGCGAGGCCGGGAAAGGCCCGCCGCAGCCACCAAGGGGCGGAGTGTCAACCAAAGTGTCAACCGCTGCCGCGTTTGCCTCGGCCGAGCAAACCAAGACGCCGGCCTTCAAGCGGTGGTTCGGGGATTGGGAAATCGCCTCTCTCGGGCGACGTATGCGCGACGTGCGCGGCTCGGATCAGGCGAAAGCGGCGGCGCGTGAGTTCTTGAACAAGCCGCTCACCAACGCAGAGACCGGCATCGTCGCAACCGTGTCGCGGGAATCGCTCGGCAAGATGTTGAGCAAGTCGTCGGTGGACGCTTCGGTATCGCCGCAGGCGCACATGATGGCGATCGGGAACCTGGATGAACTGTTCCGCGTGAGCATTCTGCGCGGAACCAGGTCGGACCGCGACGATGACCCCAAACTATCCGCGCTGCATCACTTCGAGGTGCCGATGCCGTTCGCGGGCGACGTGTTGCGGGTGAAGATTCTAGCGAAGGAGTTTGGTCAGAAGGACTACGGGACGCGCTTGTATGTCGTGCAGGCCGTGGAAATAACGAAGCCTGCGTCAATAGGGGGCAGCTTACCTCAGCAATCGCTCACGCAAGTCTACGTCCCGCCCGCAGGCTTCGAGGCCAGATTCGCACGGATGGTAGATGCGGTCAAGGGCGATGGCGTGTCCAAGGTCGTCGACGCCGACGGCCGCCCGCGCGTGATGTACCACGCGACCGATGCCGCCGGATTCTCGCAGTTCAAGCGCGGTCGCCGCGACATCGGCATGCACTTCGGCACCCAGGGGCAGGCCAGGGACCGTTTCGACATCAAGCTCGACGCCGACCCCTACGGCCCAGAGCTTCGCGACGTGCGTCACGCCACGATGCCGGTCTATCTCAACATCCGCAATCCGCTGCGCATGGAGGATCTCGGGGTATGGGAGAGTTGGAGCTTGCTCGATGGCTTGCTGCGCGCCGGAATCAAGATCGACATCAACACGAAGAAAGCGATTCTCGACAAGCCCGGAGGTTACGTGCGAATCATGGCCATTCGCGACTTCATCGAGAGCCTTGGATACGACGGCATCGTATACCAGAACAGGTATGAGGCAACCGGCGCACAGTCGCTGCGAGAAGCGCGCGACAAAGCGCGCGATAGGCTGGAGGAAGCGAGAAGGGCGACAGATGGTGGTGGCAGCAATCTCTCTGAGCTGGCCGCCCTGGAGCACGCCGAGCATGCCTACGAGGAGCACCTGAAGGCCAACGCCGAGGACTCCTACATCGCGTTCCATCCCGAGCAGATCAAGTCCGCCGTCGGCAACGCCGGTACATTCGATCCGAAGAGCGATGACATCCTGCGCTCGCAGCCAGCGCCTGTGTGGTACTCGGAGCTTGCGCGCCAGATCGATCGCGCGCCGATGAAACGGGCGCTCGCCGGCGCCTGGATGCAGTACATCAACGCGCTCAAGGGCGTGAAGCCGGACGAGATCGCGTGGAGCGGCATCGAGGACTTCCTGAAGCTGCTGCAACCCGGCAAGGTCACGAAGGAGCAGGTCTCGGAGTTCCTGCGCGGGGATGGGGTGCAGGTCGAGGATGTGATGCTCGGGGAAACCGGGCTCGACGAAGCAGGCGGCCTATACGTCGGAAGCCACGGGGAAGAATGGGCCATCTACCGCGAGGAGGATGACGATCCGGTTGGCGGAACGTATCAGACGGAAGCATCCGCCGAAGCGGCCCTCGCGGCGATGCAAGACTCCCTGCCCACCAAATTCGCCGAATACCAACTCCCAGGCGGCGAGAACTACCGCGAACTGCTGCTGACGCTGCCGGACAAGGCGACGCGGTTGTCGGACGCAATCGCCGCCATCAATGATCGCATGGCCGACGCGGATGAAGATCAGTACCGCGCACTATGGGAGGAGCGGCAGCGGTTGCACGAAGAATGGAAGAATGCTGGCGGCGCACAATTTCGCTCCACCCACTTCGACCAGCCCAACATCCTCGCACACGTGCGGTTCAACGAGCGCGAGTTTGTGACGTACTCGGCCGAGGATCTGGCCGCGCGCGATCGACGCGCCGAGATCGATGAGAAGATCAAGGCGCTCGACGCGCGGGTGAAGGAGGCGCAGCAAGCGCGGCGCAGAGACGAATCCGCCAAGCTCGATCAGATCAGGGAAGAGGTCCGTGCAGAGATCGCCGCCGGCCGCATGCCAGAGGGCGGCGTCGCCAGGGCGGTCGAGGACCGCTTTGCCGCCTTACCCAAGACCGCGCTCGATGCGAGCGTGAAAGAGGCCCTGGACGAGCGCCGCGCGCTGCAAGACAGCCGGCCGCCCGAGCCGAAGGGCGAGCGCAAGCGCGTGCTCTTCATCGAGGAGATTCAGAGCGACGCCGCCCAGGGCAAACGATCCGGGAATGTGAACTGGCAGGCGCCGTTCATCGACAAGACCGAAGCCTGGGTTGGACTGGCGTTGAAGCGCATGATCCGGTACGCGGCCGAGCGAGGTTTCGATTCGATCGCGTGGACCACCGGCGAGGAGCAGGTGGAGCGCTACCGAGATGCGCTGCGCAAGGCCGTCGATCGCATCGAATGGACCAAGACCCAGGACGGCATCCATCTCGTTGGCTCCAAGGACGGCAAACAGGTCGTCGATACGACCGAAAAAGAGAACGTGATCAGCGACGCCATCGGCAAGTCGATGGGCGAAGCCATCATCAACGACCCGAACCAGAGCGGCGTGATCGAAGGCGACGACATCACCATCTCCGACACCGGGATGGCGGCCTTCTACGACCGGATCGTTCCGAACGTAGCGAAGGACATCCTGAAGAAGCTGGGCGGCGGTGCGGTGTCGTCGATTCAAATTCCGCAGACCGGAACCAAGGGCGGGGAGCCTCGTTACCTGTACGTGAATGGCAGGCGCGAAGAGAATCCGCACTATCACCTTAAGCCACTGAAACAGCCCGCCTTCGACATCACGCCCGCACTGCGCGCACGTGCAATGCAGGGGATGCCGATGTTCAGCTTGCGCGACGCGCTACCGCAAGGCATGAAGGTTGGCACCGCCGACGACATCAAAGCGATGTTTAATCGTCAGGGCACCGCTCGCGCCTTGTTTCTGCGCGAGGTGAACGAGGACGAAGTCAGGGCGGCGGCCGACTCGGGTCTCGATCTGCGCGGGTTTTCACACACCGTTGACCAATCGGCGATCAATCACATCCATAGCGAGCACGGTAAGGCTGCCACGGAATCGGGGCGCGGCCAGTTGCCGGTACGCGATGAGGATGTGGCGAGGATTCCAGACATCATCGACCACCCTGACGCAGTGCGTTACGGATTTAAGAATGCCTACGGTCAGGATGCTATTGGCTACGCCAAGCGGATGCCTGACGGCGCAGTGCTGTACTTCGAAGAGGTCCGCAGGAAGCGGCGTGATCTCGCAGCGGCCAGCATGCGAAGGTATCCCGCCACGAGTGATATTGCTCAGATCCTGAGCAACGCCCCTCTCAACGCCCGAGACGATGGCGGGAATCAGGGCAGTGTACCGACAGGAAACGACACCGGCAACGACGCCCCGATGGCATCGGTCCCGCTCAACCTGCCGGAGTACCTGAGCCAGCCGGCAGCACGGCGCTCGATCCGTGAGCGCATCGCCGATGCGTTCAACACGCAGCGCTCGTTCAACTGGTGGCACAAGAGCCTCGGCACGCAGTACCACAAGGCGAAGATCGAGCGGCATTTCGCTCCGGTCTACGAGCTGGCGCAGCGCTACCTCGACGATACGTCGCGCTTCGCCAACGAGGCGGCCGACCGCGCGCCGGACCTGCTGCCGAAGACCGAGAGCGTGGCCGACGCATTCTCCGGCATCGCCAACACCGCCCGCGACGCGAAGGACGCCCAGGCGATCGCCGGTCCGATCTTCGAGGGCACGCTGCGCGAGCGCGTGTTCTCGGATGCAGAACTGCGCGACCCGCCGCTCGAACTCGGCAAACCGCTCTTCAAGCCGCTCACCGATCGTCAGATCAAACTCTATCGGCAGTACCTGTCGACCGTGAACCACTCGCTCGACACGCTCGCTGTGTCCGAGATGGCGCGACTGGCGAAGGTATCCGGCCTTCGCGTCGCACCCGTCGACACCGGGCTCGACGAGGCCGTGAGCTTCTACCGCGATCAATACGCGGGCGAACTCGAAAAGGTCACGCTCGACATCGAGGAACTGCGCAAGTCGCAGGCGGCCGAGCGCAAGCTGCTCGAGGAGGCGGCCGAGGACGAGGCGAGTTCCGCCGACGCGAGCACATGGCGACCGCGTCACCTACCTGAACGCGGATCGGTTGACTCGTGACACCGCAAGTAGCGCTCTACTTCACGAAGTTGGATCGCATTCTGGTCTTCGCCTCGCACCATGCTTGGTGAGTGTGGCGGGAAGGCGCTCGCAGCCAAGGTGCGCCTCATGGCGCGCGTCGAGTGCGGACACGACGACAGCGGACGGCGGTATCGGGTAACCGCATCGTGCGGCGCGGATCTGCGCAAGTACGCGGTGCCGCCGCGCCGACAGCCGCCAGCGACTGTCAGCTTTCCCTTGCCGTGTCGTACGCCTTCTTCATCTCTTCCCACGCGCTCGTAAAGCCGGCCCTCATGTCCTGCCACGCGTCGCCGCTCGCGTCCTTGATCGCCTTCAGCTTCTCGGTCGCATTCTGACGCTGCCGCTCGAGCTGGGCGACGGCCTGGTCGAGCTTGACCTTAGCTTCGCCCTGTGCC
>JAEUMX010000155.1 GCA_016791285.1 Burkholderiales bacterium | reverse complement strand
GAAGCTGTGCTCGTCGTCGGGCGGCCTGGCGGCGACCTTGAGCAGCCACAGCGCGACGATCGCCGCCGCGAGGTTCACGAACGATTCGAGCGCGTCGGAGAGCAGGCCGACCGACCCCGTGAGCCACCATGCAAGCCCCTTGAGAGCGATGGTCGCGAGCGCCGCCGCGATCGAGAGCCATGCAAAACGGGTGAGCGATTCGCGAGTCATCGGCACCAGAACGCCCACAAGCCGCGCGTCCCCGCACGCAGCAGTCGCAACGCGAGGCAGGCGGACTCAGAGCCAGACCAGCACTTCACCCTTGCCGTCGCAGGCAAGATCCCCCATGAATCGACGTACCCGGGCATTCGGCGCGAGCTGGGCGAAGCGGGATTCGAGCGACTTCCAGGACTGCACCAGCAGCGGCAGGAAGCGCAGATCGTGGGTGCCGCAATCGCCGAAGGTGGCGGGCAGCGAAGCGGGCGGCGTCGTGAGGAGCAGCGTGCCGCGGCGCATCGCGAAACCGGGATACGCGCCCACTGTCCCGAGCACCGCGAGGGTGCCCGCGATCATCCGCGAGGCGCAGTAATCACCCGCATCGCCTTCGATCAGGATGCTGCCGCGGCGCAGGCGGTCGGCGCACCGATCGGCCACGTTGCCGCCTACGATCACCATGCCGCCGCGCATGCCCTGACGGTTGCCAGGCAGCGCTGCACCGAGGAAATCGCCGGCATTGCCGCAAACGTGAACCAGCCCGCGCTTCATCTCGGCTGCGGCGAACGCCCCGCAGTTGCCGCGCACGGTAATGCGCCCGCCACGCAGGCCGAGTCCGAGGTACGCGCCGGTATCCCCCTCGACTTCGATCGAGCCGTCGAACATGGCCTCGCCGATGCGATCGAGCTTGTCGCAGGCGTTGCGGAAGACGAGGCTCGACGTGTCTTCCCCTTGTAGCTCGAAGAGCTCCTCGACGCGCGGTTTGCGGTTACCGCAGGGCAGCTCGATGGCGGCGATATCGGCAGGCGATCTGCCCGCGAGGCGGGTCGGGGTGAGTGCGGAACAGTCGACGCGCTGGCGCGGAATGTCCTTCAGCGTGAACGTGACGGGGCTCATGCCATGACTTCACGGAGTTTGAAATGAAACTGCCCGAGCTTGCCGCCGTAGTTGCCGGCGCTGATGCGCCGGATCCCGTTCGCCGCACCCAGCTCGCAGGCTGCCGCGATCCCCGCGCGCATCGCCACGCGAATGTCGGCGTCGGTCAGACCGTCGATCACGATCTCCATCACCGACTCGATGCCGGGCGCGAGGTCGGAGCGCGTGATGCCGCGAATCGTCGGGCAGAACGCGTCGTTGGTGGACGCCATCAACGCCTTGTACTTCGAGCCGACCTTCGAGCCCGAGCGCACGACGCCACCGGGGAACGGCATGATCACGTTCCGAACCTTGTGCATGGCGTCGATCGCTGCTTCGCAGGCGGCCAGGGCCTGCGGCTGCGAGTCGGCGAGCACGAGGAAGTTGCCGCCGCCGACCGCCTTCACCATGCCGGTCGTCTCCTGCACGAGAAACTCGCCGTCCATGACCGGCACGCGCCAGTAGCGCCTGCCGCCGATCAGCTTCGAGAGCTGGAAGCCGTCGCCGAAGAAGCGCAGGTTCTTGCCCAGCGCGATCGGCTCGCCCTCGTCGATGCCGGCGAATGCGGCGCTCGTGGGCGATGTCAGCACACATTGGCCGATGCGGCGCTCGACCTGCTTCGCGAGCTCCTTGCCGGACATGGCAAAGAACAGGATGGACGCGCCGGGGCGTCCGTCCGGGGTCTCGCCGGGATCGAGCTTGCGTTCGACGCTCGCCTCGCAGCCGCAGGCGATCACGGACGTCGCGAAACCGGTCGCGGCGTTCGCGGCATGGTAAGCCCACTTCAGGTTCTGGGCCGTGACGAGCACCCGCGTCGCCTTCATGCCGAAGGCCTCCGCGAAGGTGTCGTCGATGTGGACGCCGTTGATGTTCATCGCGCTGCGGGGAGGCGGGAGGGGGGAGGCGGGAGGCGAAAGAACGTCGTGCCAGGGCCGGGGACTCGCATGCGGTGAAGGCTGTTCCGCCACCTCACGGCTTTCGCCTCACCCCTCACGCCCCACCCTCCGGCATTCATGCCGCACCAGCTTCGACCCGTGTCCGCATTCGCACATCTCGTCGTCGCTGATCTTGAAATTGCCCATGCGCATCGTGTGGTAGCGCTCGAAGTAGGGCGCGAGCCGCTGTTCGATCGCGGCATCGTAGGACGGTTTCACCACATGTGTGTTGCCCCACGTCACCTTCACGATCGCGCCGTCGCGGGCCACCAGCTCCCCGTCCTTGAAGACGTAGGCCGGCTTCGCGAACATGATCTCGGGATTGGGATCGGGGCGGTAGACGGTGATGTCGGCCGCCGCGCTGGGCGCGAGGTGGCCGCGATCTTCGAGCCCCAGCGTGCGCGCCGGCGCCGCGCGGGTCATGATCGCGATCTCGTACAGCGAGTACTCGCGATCGATCGCCGCCAGGTTGGAGAGTTTCTGCGCATCGGCGTTGAGCGCGGTCAGCCGCTCGTTGCGAAAGGTCTTGTCCATCAGGAGCCGGACGAGATGCGGATAGGTCGTGAACGGCGCGCCGTTGGGGTGATCGGTAGTGAGGAAGATGCGCCACGGATCGTCGACCAGGAGGAAGATCTCCAGCCCGATCGCCCACTGCAGCGCGTTGACGAAGTTCTGGTCGCGGTACTTGAACGGCACGACGCCGCAGCCGGCATCGCACTCGATGTCCATGACGACCGACTTCTTCGGGCTGCCGGCGCCGGCGTTGCGAAACTGGGCCATGTTGTCGCCGGAGGCGGTGACGGTCTGGCCGAAGAGAATCTGACCCACGTCCGCGCTGATGTTGGGCCGCGCGTTGATGGCTTCCGCGATGCGCGCCGCACCGGAGGAGAACTTGCGGTCGCCTTCGGTCCCGTAGCTGTGGAACTGGATGTGGGTCAGGTGCATCGGCAGACCCTCGACCGCGTCCATGGTGGCGAGCGTCGTGTCGACGTTGCCCGGCACGCCGAGGTTGCAGCCGTGGACGTGCAGCGGGTGCGGCACACCGATGTCGTGGACGGCCTGCGCCAGCACCTTGAGGATCCGGCGCGGCGTCACGCCGTAGTACGCGTGCGCTTCGTCCAGATCGAGCATGCGCTGGTTGAACTTGAAGGCGGAGATGCCGCCCGGGTTCACCACCTTGAGCCCGATCGCCTGGGCATGCGCGATGGTCCAGGCCACGTAATCGTTGATCGCGCGCTGGTCCTCGTTCGCCGCCAGCATGCGCAGGAGGAAATCGTCGCTGCCGAGCATGGCATAGGCGCCCTTGTCGACGATCGGGGTGTCGCCCATTTCCATGTGCGCCTGGCGCGCGTTGATCGGCAGCATGGCCGGCTCGAAGCACGCGGTGTAACCCATCTCGGCGTAGCGGTAGCCGGTCGTGAGCGTGGACGGCGCGGCATGGCCGCAGCCCGAGCGGGTGAGCGCCGTGCGGTCCACCAGATCGCCGCGGTGATCTTCCGGGAGCATGGCGCGGGCGATGTTCACCTTGCCGCCGCCGATGTGGGTGTGGAGATCGATGGCGCCCGCCATCACGATCATGCCGGCGACGTCGATGTCCTGGTCGATTCTGGCCGACGAACCCGGGTCGGCGACGATGCGCCCGTTCTGGACGAAGATATCGCGCACTTCTTCCCGCACGCCGTGGGCCGGATCGACGACGGTTCCGCCCTTGAGCTTGAGCAGCATCGCAGTCACCCCAGCGCGGCGAGGATCGCGTCGAGCGCCGCCGCGGCGCTCGGCAGCGTCGATTCGCGCAGCTTGCGCAGCGGCAGCGTCACCACCTTGTCCGCCCGATAGAAGTGCCCGCTGTCGTCGACGCCCGGTGTCGCGACGGGAATGAACACCTCGGGCTCGCGGGGGAGCTGCATGCTGCCGTGCCCGAGCACGATGGCCGGGACCGCCGTCGCGGGCGGCAGGCGGGTCGGGTTCAGGCTCGACACCCAGACCAGCGCATCGGCTTCACCGCTGCCGAGCAGTCGGTCCGTGGCGTAGTGATAGGGATCGTACACCGGGTGGCCGGTTGCGAGGCTGGTGCGGAACGGGAAGCCGGTCTGCCAGGTCTGGACCTGGTTGTAGGTGAAGTCGCCGTCGGTGCCGGCCAGCGCCAGCCCGCTGAATCGAGTCGTCTGGTTGAGATCGCGGAGGAGATCGGTCAACGTCTGCACCGTGAGCTCGGCGTGCGGGAAATCGAGATCGCCCGCCGCCCAGGCGGCGACGCCGTACTTCGCCTGCTGCATCCGCTGCGCCAGCGACTCGAGCGCGGCGAGCGGCACGCCGGCGATCTCGTCCCGCGCCAGGTGCCGACCCGCGACCACGGCGCGCAGCGCGCCCAGCACTTCGCCCAGGCGGCGGTTCTCGCAGGGGATGAGGGTCGGCGTGCGGCCATCGGGGGCGATGCCCGCAGCGGTGTCCTTGGCCTCGCCCAGATAGACGATCTCGCGCGTCGCAGGATCGAGGTCGAACATCGTCTCCGGCACCCACACCATGCGCTCGAAGAACCGCGGGAAGCGGCTCACCACATCGGTGCCGACCAGGATCAGCAGGTCCGCGCGGTTGCGCACTTCGGTCAGCGTCGTCGTGATCCACCCGGCATCCTGCACCACCAGCAGGTTGCGCAGCTTGGCGGCAGCGCCCAGGTGATCGGTGACCGCGCCCACGCGATCGGCCAGCGCGAGCGCGCTGCGCGCACCGGCCACGTCGGTGGCGAGCCCGGCAATGAGCGGCAGGCGTGCGTTGCCGAGGATGCGCGCGGCGTGCAGCGCCGCCTCCGCGAGCGACACCGGCGCCCCCTTCACGCGCGGTTGCTGCGCCGCGGGATGTCCCGCCCGCGCGAAGGCGGCCTTGCTCACGGTACAGCCGTTGTTCTTCACTTCGACGCCGCCGGCCGATACGGCGATGCCGAGATCGTCGCAGGCGAGTCCGCAGAAGGGACAGGGAACGTCGTGTCGTTCAGTGGCTAGCGTGCTCATGGGGAAGGGCGCCGTCTCGGGCCGCGCGGACACAGCGAACGCTGTCATCGTGCACGACTCCGGCGAGAGTGTACTCGCGATTCGGCAGCATTTGCACGTGCTACGAGAGTCCCCGGTACGCGGTTCGATTTGCTATAGTTCAGACGGCATTGGTATCCGTCCGTGTCCGTGTCTGAGGCAGCTGTTCGCGCATGCGCCGACTGCTTCCGGCACGGGACACTCTGCTCCGGTTCTGTCGCAGGCTGCGTTCCATGGATGCGCCAATTTACATGAAAAGCAAGGCGAATCTCATTGGCATAGCGATTGCTGCCCGTCGTCGCCCCGTGCCGGGGGTCGTCTCGTGACGCCGCAGCTTTCCGCAGTGCGTCAGGACAGCGTGGTGGTCGCCGCACCCGGGCGTTTGCACCTGGGATTCATGGATCCCGGCAGCGGTGTCGGGCGGCGCTTCGGCGGTGTGGGTCTCACCCTCGATGGCGTCGGCACGCGCGTTTGCGCGACGCGTGCCGATGGTGTCGAAGCCGCCGGGCCGCAGGAGCGCCGCGTTCTTCGTGCGCTGGACTTGCTGCGCGAGGCGACCGGCGTGCGCCGCGGCATTCGCGTCGTCGTGACGGCGGCGATCCCCGAGCACGCGGGGCTCGGCTCCGGGACTCAGCTCGCGTTGGCCGTGGGTTGTGCGTTCGCGAAGACATTCGGGCTCGCGCTAACGCCCCGCGACGTCGCCGCACTGCTCGATCGGGGCGGCCGTTCCGGCATCGGCATCGGCGCCTTCGAGCACGGCGGTTTTCTGGTGGACGGCGGGCGTGGCGCGAGCGATGCGCCGCCGCCGATCACGAGTCGCATCGAGTTCCCGGAAGCCTGGCGCGTGCTGCTGATCTTGCACCCCGGCGCGCAGGGTCTGCACGGTGCGGCCGAGAAGGCGGCCTTTCGCGCGCTGCCGCCGTTCCCGGAGGCGCGCGCCGCGCACCTGTGCCGCCTGGTGATGATGAGCCTGCTGCCGGCTCTCGCCGAACGCGACCTCTTCGAGTTCGGGCGCGCGGTGAACGAACTGCAGCGGATCGTCGGCGATCACTTTGCGCCCGCCCAGGGCGGCCGGTTCGCGAGCGCGCTGGTGGCGCGCGCGCTGGCGCGGCTCGAGGCCGAAGGCGTGAGCTGCGTCGGACAGAGCTCCTGGGGTCCGACCGGGTTCGCGGTGGTGGAGTCCGAAGCGGTGGCCGCAAAGGCGGTCGACACACTGGAACAGCAGTTCGCGGGCACCGGTCTGTCGTTCGAGATCGCCCGCGGGCGCAATCGGGGCGGCGAGATCGCGCTCCAGCCGGCCCGGGCTGCGGGCGTCAGCGCGGCGCACCGCGCCCGCTAGTCTCTGTGATGGAATCATGGAAAAACTCTACATCCTGCACATGCTGACACCGACCCGGAACGTCAGCCCTTTCGATGTGAACATGGCGTATGACGCCGGCTACGATGCCGTCGTGCCGTACACCGATGCCACGCTCGACCAGGTGCAACCCCTCACGCAGGACGCGATCTTCTCGCGCGGACCCTCGGGCGTGAAGCGCACGGGCCTCTTCATCGGCGGCCGCGAGATCGGGCTCGCCGCCGATATGCTCGATGCGGCCCGCGGCTCGATGGTGCCGCCGTTCGAGATATCGGTGTTCGCCGATCCGAGCGGCGCGTTCACCACGGCCGCCGCGCTCGTCGCGTGCGCCGAAGCGCAGCTCAAGCAGAAGTTTCAGACGGATTTCGAGGGCAAGAATGTCCTCGTGCTCGGCGGGACGGGTCCGGTCGGCGCCGCCGCGGCAGTGCTCGCCTCGGGTGCCGGCGCGAGCGTGATGATCGCGAGCCACTCGAGCGCCAATCGCGCCCGCATGACCTCCGAAGTCTGCAATGCGCGCTACGGCGCCTCCACGCAGCCGGCCGAAGCGGGCTCGAGCGAGCAGAAGGCGGCGCTGATCGAGACCATCGACGTCGTTCTGGCCACCGCCAAGGCCGGCATCCAGGTGCTCTCCAGCGGCGAGCTCGCGAAGGCCAAGCGCCTGCTCGTGGCGGGCGACGTGAACGCGGTGCCGCCCGCGGGGATCGAGGGTGTCGGCGTGATGGACAAGGGCGCGCCGCTGACCGCAGGTTCCGGCAAGGCGGTGGGCGTCGGCGCGCTCGCGATCGGGGACATCAAGTACAAGGTGCAGCGCGGCCTGTTCGAAGCCATGCTGGACGCGGAGAAGCCGCTCTATCTGGATTTCCGCGAGGCCTTTGCGATGGCGCGCAAGTATGTTGCCTGACGCACGACCGTATCTGGTCGTCTCCGCGTCCGGCCGCGCTTTGGCAACCATGGCGCGGCGCGCGGGCGCGCGCACGGTCGTGCTCGATCTCTTCGCGGACTCGGACACGGCCGCGTGCTGCGATGCGGTGCAGCGCGTCGCATCGGATCGGGCACTGCGTTTCCACGCGCGCCGACTATTGGAGGCGGCGGCGTTGCTGGCCGCGCCGGAGGGTTGCGCAGGCGTGATCTTCGGCTCCGGCCTGGAGGGCAGGATCCCGCTCCTCGCGCGGCTCGCCCAGGGCCGACGGCTCTTCGGCAACGCGCCGGAAACGGTCTGGCGCCTGAAGGACCCGCGCACGCTGGTCCCGCTCCTCGATTCTCTCGGCATTCCCGCGCCTGTCGTGCGCTGCGACCCGCCGTCCGAACCGCGCGGCTGGCTCGCGAAGCAGGCGGGCGGCGCCGGCGGCGTCCACGTGCGGATCGCGCGACCCGGCTCGAAGTCCCGCGCCGGGCGTTACTTCCAGCGCTTCGTTGCCGGCCGCAGTCTCTCTTCGCTCTTCGTCGCCGACGGCCGCCACACGCGGCCGATCGGCGTGAGCGAACAATGGCCGGTCGGCGCCGACTGCCCGCGCCGGCCCTTCTCCTTCGGCGGCGCGATCTCGGACGCACCGATCCCGACCGCGGTACGAGCACAGGTCGAGTACTGGGGCGCGCGCCTGACCGCACGCGTCGGGCTCGTCGGCCTGAACGGCATCGATTTCATCCTCGACGACGCGGGCCGGCCGCATTGCATCGAGATCAATCCGCGTCCGACCGCGACCGCCGAACTCTACGACGAGCGCGCGCAAGGCGGACTTTTCACCTGGCATCTGAACGCCTGCGCCGGCCGGTTGCCAAAGGGCCGTCTCGAGCCCGGCGCGGTACGCGGGCAGGCGGTGGTGTACGCGCCGGTCGCGCTGACGCTCCCGGCAGGGGTGCACTGGCCCGCGTGGGTCGGGGATCGTCCGGCAGGCGGGGCGCGGTTCGCCTGCGGCGCGCCCGTTTGCACCGTGCATGCAGTGGGCGAGAGCGTCGCCCGGGTCGGAACACAGCTTGACGAACGAAGCCGAATCATACGGCGCACCGTGATGCCGCTTGCGGCGTGACGCAGCAATAGGAGGAAGGAAGACATGAACGTGTCCGGAGGGGCAGCGGACGCTGCGCGCGCGCGTCCCAGCATCAATGCTGCGGCGCAACCCCTGGTCGAGGCGTTGGTGCGCGACGCCGCGACGCTGCGCGTAGGCGTCGGCACGCACCCCGCCGGATGCCGCATCGTCGACGCCGGGATCGAGTACCCAGGCGGCATCGAGGCGGGACGGCGCATCGCCGACATCTGTCTCGGCGGCCTGGGGGACGTGCGGGTGCTGTCGACTGCGCAGCGCTGGCCGCTGCGCGTGAGCGTGCTCGCCTCGGATCCGGTGCTCGCCTGCCTCGGCAGCCAGTACGCCGGGTGGAGTCTTTCCGCCGGCGAGGGCAAGGGGGCGTTTCACGCGCTCGGCTCGGGGCCGGGACGTTCGCTGTCGGTGAAGGAGACGCTCTTCCAGGAACTCGGTTACCGCGACACGGCGGACGCGACCTGTCTCGTGCTCGAAGTCGACAAGATGCCGCCCGATGCCGTGGTCGAAAAGGTCACGCGCGACTGCGGCATCCAGCCCGCGCAGCTCACTTTCGTTCTGACGCCGACCCACAGCCTCGCGGGTGTGGTGCAGATCGTCGCGCGTGTGCTCGAAGTCGCGTTGCACAAGGTGCACACGCTGGGCTTCCCGCTCGATCAGGTGCGCGACGGCTCGGGCTCGGCACCGGTGCCGCCGCCGGCGCCGGATTTCCTCAATGCGATGGGGCGCACCAACGATGCCATCATCTTCGGCGGTGTCGTCGAGCTCTTCGTCGACTGTGAGGACGACGCGGCGAGGGACCTCGCCGAGCGGCTGCCGTCGAGCGCGTGCAGCGATTACGGGCACCCCTTCGCGCAGGTGTTCAAGGAGGTGAAGTACGACTTCTACAAGATCGATCCGAACCTCTTCGCGCCTGCCGTGGCCGTGGTGTGCAACGTGAGGAGCGGCAGCGTGTTCCGGGCCGGTGCGTTGAACGAGACGCTGCTTGCAGCCTCGTTCGGCGAGTGAACGGCGCAGTGGGTGACGGCGTGCCGCGGGTGGCGATCTGCACCGACGAACCGGGCTGGCACGGCGCCCGGCTGCGGGCAGCGTTCGCCGCGCGCGGCGTCGACGTGACCTACGTCTCGCTGCGCGAGTGCCGCTTCGACCTCGCCGGTGGCGGCGATGGTGTCGTCATGCCGGGTTTTGCGGGTAAACTTCCCGCCGGCGTGTTCGTGCGCGGGGTACCGGGCGGGACGCTCGAGCAGGTGACCTTTCGGCTGGGCATTCTGCACGCACTGAAGGCGCTGAGGGTACCCGTCTACAACGATGCGCGGGCGATCGAATGCACCGTGGACAAGAGCATGACCAGTTTCCTGCTCGCGCAGGCGGGCGTGCCGACGCCGCCGACTTGGGTCACGGAAAACGCGGCGCAGGCGCGGGCAGTGGTGCAGCGCGAGGGCGCCGCCGGGCGGGAGGTGGTCATCAAGCCTCTATTCGGCTCGCAGGGCACGGGACTGAGGCGGCTTGCGGCGGACATGGACATTCCTGGCATGGAGCTCTATCGCCACGTGTGCTATCTGCAGCGCTACATCGACAGCGGCGACGGGCGCTGGCACGACCACCGGGTGTTCGTCATCGCCGGCCGGGCCGTGGCAGCGATGCTGCGGCGCGGTGCCTCGTGGGTCAACAACGTCGCCAAGGGCGGGCGCTGCGAGCGGCTCGAGCTCACGGCGGAACTTGCGCACCTCGCGGAAGCGGCAACGCGGGCGGTGGGCGCGGACTACGCGGGGGTCGACATCGTGCGCGGCGAGGACGGACGCCTCTGGGTGATCGAGGTGAACGGCATTCCCGCCTGGAAGGGGCTGCAAGCGGTGACGGACGTGGACATCGCCGCCGCGCTGGTCGACGATTTTCTTCACCGCCACCTCGATCGTGGCGTGACCCGGGCGCTTGCGGCGGTATGCTGAGAGGATCGCTGCCGGAGCTGGTCGCGGACACCGTGCGCTGGGCGTGCCGGCTCGACGTCGCGGCCGCCAAGCCCGGCAACGTCAGCATCGCGAGCCCCGGGCACCGGATGCGCGCGGAAGACTTCCTGGCGAGCGCCGAGGCGATTGCCGCACCGCTGGCGGAGCCCGGGCGCAAGGTCGGCGAGCGCATCGCCGCCGCCGTCGAGGCCACGTGGAACCGCGTCGGGATGAACACGAATCTCGGCATCGTGCTGCTGGCGGCGCCGCTGGCTCACGCCGCGCTCACGGCGCGGCCGGGGGAGACGCTCGAGCATGCGACGGCTCGCGTGCTCGGTGAGCTCGACACCGACGATGCCGTCCACGCGTTTCGGGCGATCGCGCGGGCCAATCCGGCGGGTCTCGGCGAAGTCGAGCGGCTCGACGTGCGCGGTCCCGTGCGGACCAGTCTGCGCGCGGCGATGCAGGCGGCGGCACAGCGCGATACCATCGCGCGGCAGTATGCGAACGGGTTCGGCGATGTGTTCGGCTTCGGCGCGCCGCGCTTCCTGGCGGCGCTCGACCGTCACGGCAGCGAGGAGCGGGCGGCGCTGGACTGCTTTCTCGGCTGGCTCGTGCGTTTCCCCGACACCCACATCGCGCGCAAGCACGGCGGCGACCTCGCGCGCGCGGTGAGCGAGGAAGCGGCCCGTTTCGAGGCCGCGTCCAACGCGAGCGAGGCGCTCGCCGCGGATGCCTTGCTGGCCGATTGGGACGCATCGCTCAAGGCGCGCGGCATCAATCCCGGAACGAGCGCCGATCTCACCGTGGCGAGCCTCATCGCCGCGCGGCTGGAAGGCGCGTTCGCGGAGCGGTTTTCGGAGCGGGACGAGCTCGTGGTCCCGGTCCGCAAAGGAAGGTGGATGCATGGGATGGGTCTGCGCGAGTGATCGCGGCCCTCGAATCCACAGTTTTTCGTCAACCCCAAGGAAGGAGCAGGCAAATGGCAAAGATCGATCGAGTACTGGTAGGCGAATCGCTGGTCGGCGATGGCAACGAGGTCGCACACATCGACCTCATCATCGGACCGCGCGGCAGCGCCGCCGAATATGCGTTCTGCAACGCCCTGACCAACAACAAGGACGGCTTCAGCACCCTCCTGGCGGTGGTCGCGCCCAACCTCGCGGCGAAGCCCAACACCGTCCTGTTCAACAAGGTCACGATCAAGGGTGCGAAGCAGGCGGTGCAGATGTTCGGCCCGGCGCAGCGCGCGGTGGCGATGGCGGTGACGGACTGCGTCGCCGACGGCACCATCCCGCAGGCCGAAGCCGACGATCTCTTCATCTGCGTGGGTGTGTTCATCCACTGGATGGCCGAGGATGACAACAAGATCCAGGACTTCAACTACGAGGCGACCAAGCAGGCCATCAAGCGCGCCGTCGCCAACGAGCCGAAGGCAGCGGAAGTGATCGCGAAGAAGAACACGCCGCACCCGTTCGCCGGCCACGTCTGAGGTCAAGTGAGCGGCCGGCGGCGATCCGCCGGCCGTTTGACGTTCTCCGCAGACGGGGTGCGGCCGTTCGGGTCGAAGGGAGCAGAACGGGAGGGCAATGCGATGTCGATCTGGGATGCAATTCTGGGAATCTTTGGCGGTGGCAAGAAGCCCGAGCCCGCGAAGCGGCCCGCGCCGGCAGCGCCCCCGCCCAAACCGGCGGCGGCTCCTGCCCCGAAGGCGGCGGCTCCGGTACCTGCCCGGAGCATCGATCGGGTGCTGATCGGCGAGGCGCTGGTGGGCGACGGGAACGAGATCGCGCACATCGATCTCATCATCGGTCCGCGCGGTTCGGCGGCGGAGCGGGCGTTCGCGAACGCGCTCGCCAACAACAAGGACGGCTTCACCACGCTGCTGGCCGTGGTCGCGCCGAATCTCGCGGCGAAGCCCAACGCCGTCATGTTCAACAAGGTGACGATCAAGGGTGCGAAGCAGGCCGTGCAGATGTTCGGCCCGGCGCAGCGCGCCGTGGCGATGGCGGTGACCGACTGCGTTGCCGACGGCACGATCCCCGAGCAGCAGGCCAACGATCTCTACTTGAGCGTCGGGGTCTTCATTCACTGGCTGGCCGAGGACGACAACAAGATTCAGGATTACAACTACGAGGCGACCAAGCTCGCGATCAAGCGCGCCGTTGCCGGCGAGCCGAAGGTGCAGGAGGTGCTCGCGAAGGCGCGGGCGACCCCGCACCCGTTCGCCGCGCACTCCTAGCTAGAGCGCGGCGATGCGCGCGAGGTCCGCGGCCGTGAGGCGGGCATCGTGCAGGCTCGATGCGACGAGGGCGCCCGCCGCGCCGAGCCGGTGCAGCGTCCGCAGATCGGCGGCGCCGCGCACACCGCCGGCGGCGTAGACGCGGCGGCCTGCCGCAGCGTCGAGGATCTGCGCGATGCGGGTCGTGTCCGGACCCGCGCCGGCGCCCACGCGTGCCAGCGTCATCACGATCACGTCGTCCGGCCATCGTGACGGCCGGTCGAGAACGTCGAGCGGACCCAGGACGTCGTCGCGCGCGCCGTAGTCGAGCGACAATACCGCGGGCGGGCCGTGTGGCGCCGATCGCAGGCCGTCGATGAGCGCGGCGTCGGTGACGGATTCGGTGCCGATGACGGGGCGACCCGGCCCGGCCGCCTGCCATGCGCGGAAGGCGGCGAGGTCGGCGATCCCGCTATCGACCCACAGCTCGACCTCGGGGCAGGCGGCGCGGATCGCGGTGATCGCAGCGGTGTTGTCACCGCACCGCCGGATCGCGTCGATGTCCGCGATATAGAGCGCGTCGAACGGATGGAGCCGCAACAAGGCCGCCGCGATGTCGACCGGATCGGCGCCGGCTGCGAGCGACGAGCTGATGGGGGCGTAGTCTGCGCGCTCGCCCCGGCGGGCGTGTACGGCGCGAGCGCCCTGCAAATCGATGACGGGGATGATTCTCACGATCGATGCGGGTATTCGTCTACGAATTTATCACGGGCGGCGGCCTCGTCGAGCAGCCGCTTGGTTCTGCGCTGGCACACGAAGGGGATCTCATGGTGCGCGCCCTGCTGCGCGATCTTTGCGATGTGCCGGAAGTCGAGGTCGTCGCGACTCGGGATCCACGCCTCGCTGCGCCGCCATCGCCGGCGGCGGTCTGCGTGCCGCGCAATGCGGGCGAGGCTGCGCAGTTCTTCGCGCGTTGCGTCGACACCTCGGATGCGACCTGGATCGTCGCGCCCGAGACCGATGGTGTCCTCGAAGGGCTCTCATCCGCGGTGTTGGCGCGTGGTGGACGGCTGCTCGGCAGTCGTCCGCCGGCCATCGCGGTGGCCGCGAGCAAGCGGCGCACGGCCGCCGCGCTCGCCTGGCGCGGCGTCCCGGTGGTGCCGGCCTTCGACCCTTGCGGCACCGTGCCGCCGTTCCCGGGACCAGCCGTATTGAAGCCGGACGACGGCGCGGGCTGCGTCGACACGCGGATCTATCCCGGCTTCGAGTCCGCACTGAGCGACTGGGAAACGCGCGGTCGCGACGCCCGGACCGTGCTGCAGCCCTATGTCGAGGGCGAAGCGGCGAGCCTCTCTTTGCTCGTGCGCGAGGGTCGCGCCGTGATCCTCGCGGTAAATCGCCAGCACGTCGCGCAGGAGCACGGCCAACTGCGCTTCCGCGGCTGCTCCGTGAACGGGCTGGCGGCGTGGCAGGGGCTCCTCGCGGACTTGGCGCAGGGCATCGCCGAAGCGTTACCGGACCTCTGGGGCTATGTCGGTGTCGATCTCATCCTCAGCGATCGCGGACCACGGGTGCTGGAGGTGAATCCGCGCCTCACCACCTCCTACGTCGGCTTGCGCGAATCGATCGCGGCGAACCCGGCGACCTGGGTGCTCGGGTTGCTCGACGAGGGTATACCGCTGCCCGCGGCCCCGGCAGCGCTGCGCTGTGTCGAGATCAGCGCGCAGCCACAGTATGCCGATGCGTGATGCCGTGCTCGGATGGGACGTGGGCGGCGCCCACCTGAAGGCCGTGCTGATCGATGTCGACGGCGCGGCGCGGCTCGCGCTGGAGCTGCCTTGTCCGCTGTGGCAGGGAGTCTCGCACCTCGGCCGTGCGATCGAGGAGATACTCTCGCGCATCCCGGTCGACCCGGCCGCCCACGCGGTCACCATGACGGGCGAGTTGGCCGACTGTTTCACCGACCGCGCGCTCGGGATCGCCGCGATAGCCGATGCCTTGTCGGCGCGGGTACCGGCCGACCGCTTGCATGTGTTCGCCGGACGCCGGGGCTTTCTGCCGGTGTCGGGGTTGGCCGCGGCAACGGCGGCGATCGCTTCCGCCAACTGGCTGGCGAGCGCGATGTATCTCGCGACGGTGATTGGCGAAGCGCTGCTGGTGGACATCGGCAGCACGACGACGGACCTGGCGCCGGTTGCCGGCGGCAATGTGCTCGTCATCGGGGACGACGACTTCACACGGCTCGCGGCCGATGAGCTGGTGTACACGGGAATCACGCGCACACCGCTGATGTCGGTGGCCGAGCGCGCCCCGTTCGAAGGCCGGCAAGTGGGCCTCATGGCGGAACACTTCGCAACGACCGCCGATGTCCATCGCCTGACCGGCGAGCTGGCGGAGCGCGCCGATCTGCACCCGAGCGCCGATCGCGGACCGAAGACGGTCGAAGGCAGCGCGCGGCGCCTGGCGCGCATGGTCGGTCGCGATGCTGCCTCCGCGCCGATCGACGCCTGGCGCGAGCTCGCCCGCTTCTTCGCGGACCGTCAGCTCGAGCGGCTGGTGGCTGCCGCGGGACGGGTCGCCGCGCGCGGCGGGCTGTCAGCGCAGGCACCCGTCGTCGGTGCCGGCGTCGGCATCTTCCTCGCACGCCGGCTCGCCGCGCGGCTCGATCGGTCCTGCGTGGATTTCGCCACCCTCGTGCGACGCGTCGGCGCTGCCGCAGACGACCTCATGGCGTGCGCTCCCGCATTCGCGGTGGCGCACCTGCTCGGCACGTCGCGGCAGGGAGTCCGGCGATAGAATCGCGGTCTAACGGGCTCGCTCTAAAGCTTGGAGATCATGCCGCTCACTACCGAGTTGCCGTATCGCGAGGATACGGTGTCCCTGTTCGAGACCATCGCCGACGAGCCGTGGTCCGTGTTCCTGGACAGCGGGCGCCATCTGCCCGGGCACTCGCGCTTCGATATCCTCGCGGCGGATCCTGCGACGACGCTGACAACTCGGGGGAAACTGACGGAGATCCGCAGCCGCGACAGCGTCGAGCTCTCGCCGGAAGACCCCTTCGCGCTGGTCAAGCGCGTGCTCGGTCCGCCGCTTGCGCCCGATCCGCGGTTGCCGTTCGCGGGCGGCGCCATCGGCTACTTTGCCTACGATCTGGGGCGCCGGCTCGAGCGGCTGCCGGCGCTCGCGGCGGATGCCGAGAAGCTGCCCGAGATGGCCGTCGGCTTCTACGATTGGACCTGTGTCGTCGATCATCACGAGCGGCGCACGTGGCTTGTCGGTGCAGGCCGCGATCCTGCCACGGCGCGCCGGTGGGACGCACTCGTCGCGCAGTTCTCCGCGCCGACCCGGGAGCGTTATCGCGTGCCGTTCCGCGTCACGAGCAACGTCACCTCGAACCTGACGCCGGAGGGTTACGCGCGCGCCTTCCGCAGCGTGCAACGGTACATCGCCAATGGCGATTGCTACCAGGTCAATCTCGCCCAGCGCTTTGCCGCGACCGCTACCGGCGACCCCTGGGTGGCTTTTCAGGCGCTGCGCATCCTGAACCCGGCGCCCTTCGCGGCCTACCTCAATCTGCGCTTCGCACAGGTGCTCTCGGCTTCGCCGGAAAGATTCCTGCGGGTGCGCGACGGTGACGTGGAGACCAAGCCGATCAAGGGCACGCGCCCGCGCGCCGGTCATCCGCGGCTCGATGCGGCGCTCGCCGAAGTACTGAAGGAGAGCGACAAGGACCGCGCCGAGAACCTGATGATCGTCGATCTCCTGCGCAACGATCTCTCGAAGACCTGCGAGCTCGGATCGGTGAAGGTGCCAAAGCTCTTCGACGTGGAAAGCTTCGCCACCGTGCACCATCTCGTCAGCACGGTAACGGGGCGGCTGCAGCCGCAGTTGCACGCGGCCGACCTCCTGCGCGGCTGCTTCCCGGGCGGCTCCATCACGGGCGCGCCGAAGCTGCGGGCGATGGAGATCATCGAGGAGCTCGAGCCCCACCGGCGCGGCGTCTACTGCGGCGCGATCGGCTATCTGGGCTACGACGGCGCAATGGACACGAACATCGCGATCCGCACCCTGGTCCATGCCGGCGGCACGGTGCGTTGCTGGGCAGGGGGTGGCATCGTCGCGGATTCGCGGCTGCAGGAGGAGTATCAGGAATCGTTCGACAAGGCGGCCGCGATGCTGAGACTGCTGCAGCAGTGCGCCGACAATTCCGCGCGCGCCTGAGAGATGCTGCACGTCGTCAAGCTGGGCGGCAGCCTGCTCGACGAGCCCGAGCGGCTTCGCTGCTGGCTGCGGGTCGTCGCTGACGGCGGCGGTCGGGTGATCGTGGTGCCGGGTGGCGGGCCGTTCGCCGATGCCGTGCGCCTGGCGCACCGGAAGACCGGGGTCGACGAGCGCACGGCACATCGCATGGCGCTGCTCGCAATGGAGCAATACGCTTTGCTGCTCGCATCGCTCGAGCCCGCGCTCACGCCCGCCTCTTCGATCGGCGCGTTGCGCGCTGCGCTGCGGCGCGGCGGCGTGCCCGTTTGGCAGCCGTGGTGCATGGCGAGCGATGCCGAGGACATCGAGGAGAGCTGGCGCGTGACATCCGACAGCCTCGCGGCCTGGCTCGCGCGCGAGATCGGCGCCGCGGCGCTGTGGCTCGTGAAATCGTGCGCGATTCCGATGCAGGATCCGACACAGCTCGCGGCGGCGGGCGTGGTGGATGCCGCGTTTCCCGGCTTCTGCGCCGGCGGCCGCTATGCAGTGCGCGTACTCGGACCCAATGAGGCGCAGCGACTCACCGCAGCCCTTGCGCGTCGCCCCGTCACCCCGGTGCCCGCGGCAGCGCCTTGATGTAAAGCCAGCAGCATGCGATGAACGCGACCGCGAGCGCGATCTCGAGGCTCGCCAGCAGGCGCGACCCCCCGGCTTCCGACCACGCCCGCACGACCCCTTCGGTGAAATAGAACAGCATCACCAGCGGCGCCCACCTGAAGGTGTAGACGTCGCCGCGCCAGATCTTCGGCAACAGCAGGAGCGGCGGCAGAGCCTTCAAGAGCAGCCACGAGCCGCCGGGCCGGAGCGGCGCGATCCAACCCTCCCAGGCGATCGTGAGCAGCGCGAGCGCGATCAGCAGCGCGGATGCCGCCAGCGCGTAGCGCGCCGAGTCGTGGGTCACGCCGCGCTTATCCGCGCGCCCGACGCGCGAGCTCCACGAGTGCGCTGCGCGTCGCTTCGGGCGTGGTAGCCGGTGCGTCGAAGTCGAAGCGCAGCACCTCGCCGTCGGCACGCACGTCGAAGCCGTCGCAGTCGACGCCGATCATCTCGACGTCGAGCACGTCGCGCCCATGCACGAAGCGGCAGTAGTCGCGCAGGTTCCCGGCGTGGTCCGCATTCATGTGCTCGAGGATACCGGACTCGGACAGCTCCAGGGCCGACTCCGGTGCGCGAAATGCATCCGTATTGAGCCACTGGATGTCACCGAACCCGCCGACCCAGTGCAAGGCTTCAGGCTCGATCCGGTAGAACGCGAAATCGCCGAACTCAAGCAGCGCGCGCGCCTTGGGCAGATAGCGCAGATATCGCTCCACGCTCGGCGCGCCCGGGTTTTCTAGCCGCTCGGCGCGACCGACGCAGGTCACGCGTGCGGCCGCCAGCACGTCCTCGCTTTCTGCGTGCACCATTAGGCTCGCGCGCGGATCGTGGCGCAGGTTCTTCGTATGCTCGGCGAGGGCACTGATGAGCAGCAGCGGACGCCCGGCGTGGTCCGGCACATAGGGCACGACGGTGGCGAAGGGATGCCCCGACAGGCGCAGCGACAGCGTGGCGAGCGCGCCGAAGCGGCAGCGGCGCAGCAGAGCGCGCGCCTTGTTTCCTGTCGTCATCGGGCGAGCCTCGCCGCGGTTTCCGCGAGCCGACGACCCAGGGCGACGCAGAGCTTCTTCTCTTCGTCGGTGAGGCCGCGCTCACCGGTCAAGCCGGCCCAGTGGCTCGCGCCGTAAGGTGTGCCGCCGCTGGTGGTGGCGCAAAGCTCGGGCAGCGTGTAGGGCAGGCCCAGGAGCAGCATGCCGTGGTGGAGCAGCGGCAGCATCATCGAAACCAGCGTCGTCTCCTGGCCGCCGTGCAGCGTTCCGGTGGAAGTGAACAGGGCGGCTGGCTTGCC
>JAEUMX010000425.1 GCA_016791285.1 Burkholderiales bacterium | reverse complement strand
CAGCACCTTCATCGTGGGTTTCCCGGGCGAGACCGGGGCCGAGTTCGATGCGCTGCTCGCCTTTCTGGAGGAAGCCCGGCTCGACCGCGTGGGGTGCTTCGCCTACTCGCCAGTCGCCGGTGCGCGCGCCAACGAGTTGCCAGGACAGGTACCCGAGGAAGTAAAGGAGGACCGGCGCGAGCGCTTCATGGCGCTGCAGGAGAAGATCAGCGCCGAACGGCTGCGCACGAAGGTTGGAAAGTTCCTGAACGTGCTGGTCGACGAGGTGCACGGCACGCGAGCGGTTGCCCGGTCCGCCGCAGACGCACCCGAGATCGACGGCGTCGTGCACGTGTCGCATGCCCGCGGGCTCGCGGTCGGCGACTTTGCGCGGGTGCGCGTGGTCCGCTCCGATGCCCACGATCTCTGGGCCGAGGCGGCAGCTTGAGCTACCCGGCGAGGGGCCCCGTGCAAAACGCGGGGATCGACGGCAGAGCGAGAGCGGCGAGCCGCCGACTACTTGCGCATAGGGATACTAAAGACGGATCGGAGGCGGTCGCTTGAAGATCAATGCCCGCATCCTGCACTGGATGCGACGACTCAAGCGCAACCTGCTCGCCCTCTGGTTCGCGTATCGCCATCCGCATACGCCTCGCCTGGCGAAGGTGCTCGCCGTGCTGGTTGCCGGCTACGCCTTCAGCCCGATCGATCTGATTCCCGACTTCGTGCCGCTGGTGGGGTATCTCGACGAGTTCGTCCTGCTGCCGGGGGCGATCTACGTCATCTTCAGGTTGATGCCGCAGCCGGTGCTGGACGATTGCCAGGCCCGTGCCGATCAGTTCCTCCGCGAGCACAAGCACACCCCGCGCAACTACGTCGCCGCGCTGGTCATCGTGCTCCTCTGGGCGGGGGTGCTCTGGTGGCTGTGGGCGCAGTTTGGCGGCGCCGTCGCCGACTGGCTGCGCAATGCCCTCGATTAACCGAGCGCGCGCCCGATCCCTGCCTGCAGCTCGTGATCGCCTTCCCGCACGCACGCGAACGGCATCTGCGGCGTGCCGTGCGCGATGCCGATGCGCCCGTCGCGATCCACGGCAATGAGCCCCGCCTCGCATCCGACACTGGCCGCCATTTCGGCGAGCACCCGATCCACCGCCATCTGCGCTTCAAGGCCGCGCTCGATCCAGTCGCACACGCGCTTCGTCGCAAGCGTACGCAGCATCAGCTCGCCGTGTCCGGTCGCCGACGCCGCAGCGCTCGGGGTCGCGTAGTTGCCCGCCCCCGGCACCGGCGTATCCCCGACGCGGCCCGGCATCTTGAGCGCGACGCCCCCCGTCGAAGTGGCGGCAGCGAAGCGTCCCTGCGCATCGACGGCAACTGCGCCGACCGTTGCGCCGCGCTCGGCGAGACGCTCGCGCCAGCGCGCCCGGGCACGGGGCGTGACGGGATCGTAATCGTCGAAGCCCATCGCGCGCGCGAATCGCTGTGCACCGGCACCCACCAGCAGCACGTGACCCGTCCGCTCCATGACGCAGCGCGCGACGAGCACCGGATTGCGGACCCGCACGAGCGCGCCGACGGCGCCAGCGGCGAGCCCCTCGCCCACCATGACCTGTGCATCCATCTCCGCCTCGCCGTCCAGGTTGAGGCAGGCCCCGGTGCCGGCGTTGAACAGCGGATTGTCCTCCAGCGCGACGACGGCGGTGACCACCGCGTCGAGAGCAGCGCCACCCGCGGCCAGGATGCGCCGCGCACCAGTGGCCGCGGCACGCATGCCCCGCACCGCATCGACACGCAGGCCCGCGTCCCAGGCACCGGCCCCACCGTGCACCACCACCGCATAAGCCATAGACTCGTCTCCTCCTCACGCTGTCCCTGCCCGGGATGCACTTATAATCGAAGGAGCCATACCCGTCGACGCTCCAATGAAGTTCTACCGCCGGCGCGCTCTGCGCGAAGTCTCGCTCAAAGACCTGCTGCTTGCGCTGGGGCCGGCACTCGTCCTGATCGCCCTCGCCTTCTGGGTGGCGTTCAAGTTCGTGCAGCCTGCGCCGCCGCGGCAGCTCACCATTGCGAGCGGTGCCGAAGGCGGCGCCTACTATGCGTTTGCGCAGCGCTATCGCGACATCCTGGCACGGCACGGTGTCACCCTCGACATCCGCACCTCCGCGGGCTCGCTCGAAAACCTCGCGCTCCTGATGAATCCCGATTCCGGGATCGAGGTCGGCTTCGCCCAGGGTGGCTCGGGATCCGCCGCGAACAGCTCGCGCATCTTCTCGCTCGGCAGCGTCTACTACGAGCCGGCGTGGATCTTCCTGCGACAGGACCTGAAGATTCGCGACATTGCCGACCTCCACGGCCAGCGAGTTGCCGTCGGTCCCGACGGCAGCGGTACGCGCGCACTCGCGCTGCAGCTGCTTTCTCTCAACGGCGTGGTGCTCCCGCCGACGCAGCTCGTGTACGTGGGCGCGCGCGAGGCGGCGGACAGACTCAAGAGCGCAGAGGTGGACGCAGCATTCATCGTCTCCGCGCCGGAGGCCAAGGTCATCCAGGAACTGCTCGCCGCGCCGGGCATCTCCCTGCTGAGCCTGGACAACGCCGCCGCCTACATTCTCCGCTTTCCATTCCTTACGCGGCTTACGCTTCCACGCAGCACGGTGGATTTCATCTCCGACATCCCACCGCGGAACGTCTCGCTCATCGCGCCGACCACCAACATCGTCGGCACGGAGGACCTGCACCCCGCCTTGGCGTACCTGCTTCTCAGCGCCATGAAGGAAGTGCACGGCGGCCCCGGCTGGTTCCAGACGCAGGGCAAGTTTCCGGCGCCGACCGACGTGGACTTCCCGCTCTCGGATCAGGCCGAGCGCTTCTACCGGTCCGGCGTGCCGTTCCTCTACCAGTACCTGCCGTTCTGGGTCGCCAACCTCGTGGAGCGGCTGTGGGTGCTGGTGCTGCCGCTCGTCGCGGTCGTGGTGCCGATGATGAAGATCGTGCCGCCGCTCTATGCCTGGCGCGTCCGCTCGCGCATCTATCGCTGGTACGGCGAGCTCAAGTTCCTCGAACAGGAAGTGGCGGCACAGCCGGCGCCGGAAGAGATACCCGGCATGCTGCAGCGGCTGGAACGGATCGACCGCGCGGTAGCGAACATCAGCGTGCCGCTCTCGTACGCCGATCAGCTCTACACCCTGAAGGAGCATATCCGCCTGGTGCGGCGCGAGATCCGCGAGCGGCGCATCGCTGCCGAGACGCGCACGCCGACCAACGGACCGCCATCTCAGACCGCCTGATGCGTCGCGGTCAGCGGCGCGAAAAACGCCACTGCCTCTTCTTCCTTGCGCGTGCGCTTCATCGGCGGCAGGCTTTGCCAGATGCGTCTGCCATAGGACTTCGAGATCAACCGTGGATCGCAGATCATCAGCACCCCGCGGTCGGTCTCGTCGCGGATCAACCGCCCTGCCCCCTGCTTGAGCGCGATCACCGCCTCGGGCACCTGATACTCCATGAACGCGTTGCGCCCGCTCCGGGTGAGCCACTCGATGCGCGCTGCGAGCACCGGATCGTCCGGTGGCGAGAACGGCAGGCGATCGATCACCACCACCGAGAGCGCGGGGCCGCGCACGTCCACGCCCTCCCAGAACGTCTGGCTGCCGAGCAACACCGCGTTGCCGAGCTTGCGAAATCGTTCCAGCAGCGCGTTCTTCGGGCCGTCGCCCTGCACCAGGATGGGAAAGTCCAGCCCTTCGCGCTTGAAGGATTCCTTCAGCATGTCGTGCGCCGCACGCATCGCACGCAGCGACGTGAAAAGGCAGAACGTGCGCCCGCCTGCCGCGCGGATGAGTGGCAGCGCGGCCGCCACGACCGCCTTCGTGTAGCCCTCGGAGTTGGGCTCCGGCAGCCCCTCGGGCACGTACAGCAGGCCTTGCTGCCCATAGTCGAAGGGGCTGTCCCATGTCGCCGTCGCACCGTCCACAAGCCCCATGTCGCAGGTGTAGTGACGAAAATCGCCACGCACGGAGAGCGTTGCCGAGGTGAAGATCCACGCCCGCGGATGGCCTTCGAGCTGGCGCTTGAACAACTCCGCGATCGACAGCGGCGTCGCGTTCAACTGCAGAGCGTGGGCGAAGAGCTCGATCCAGCGCACGTAGTCGCCATCGAAGCCGCGCTGCCACTGCTCGATGCGCCCCGCGAGCTCCTTCGCGCGCGCACAGCAGCGCTCGAATCCGTCGCTGCGTGCCGCTTGCGTCTCCAACATCGCACGCAGCGCCAGCAGTTTTTTGAGCGCGTCCGCGAGCGCGCCATTGAAGCGGTCGTCGTGCTCCACAGTCGACAGCGACAACCGTCCCTCCTGCCTCTCGAACGCGAGGCGCAGGTCACGCGCTGCCTTGTCGAGCGACTGGGCGGCCGGAGTGAGCTGGGATGCGAAATCGGGGGCGCTCGCGATGCCCTCCAGACGGCTGTCGCGCGCGAGCTCGATCAGCTGCGAGGTCGAGACACTCTCGCCGAAAAAGAAGGTCGCGGTCTCGGGCAACTGGTGCGCTTCGTCGAAAATCACCGTATTGCAGGCAGGCAGCAGCTCGGCTGCGCCTTCGTCGCGCAGCATGACGTCGGCGAAGAAGAGATGATGGTTCACGACCACGACATCGGCCGCCATCGCTCGCCGGCGCGCCTCCATCACGAAGCAGTTCTTGAAATGCGTGCACTCGGAGCCGAGGCAGTTCTCCCGCGTCGACGTTACCCACGACCAGATGCCAGCGCTGTCCGGCACACCGGAGCACTCCGCCTTGTCGCCGCTCTTGCTGGTGCGCGCGAAGCGGGCGATCACCGGCAGCAAGCGCGCGTCTTCGCGGCTGGTGAAGCGTCCTTCGGCCTGCGCACGCTCCAGGTAATGGTGGCACACGTAATTCGCGCGGCCCTTGAGCAACGCGACCGTGACGGGCACCTTCAGCGCGTCCCGGACCATCGGCAGATCCTTGGTGAAAAGCTGGTCCTGCAGCGTCTTGGTGCCAGTCGAAATGATGACCTTGCCACCCGCGATCAGCGCTGGGACAAGGTACGCGAACGTCTTGCCGGTGCCGGTGCCCGCTTCCGCGACCAGCACGCCGTGGGACTCGATCGCGCGCGCCACCGCCTGCGCCATCTCGATCTGCTGCGCCCGAGGCCGATAGCCGGGTACGGCGCAGGCGAGCGGCCCGGTCGCGGCGAAGAGGGAAGCGAAGTCGGTCATGGGCAGGAATCGAGACGCGAAGTGTACTGCGCAATCCGGATGCACTGGAAAGCCGCGGCGGTCCAGTCGAGGGCAGCCACCGGGCTGATCTCGTGATACCCTCCACGCCACAAGATCGCCTCGTTCTTCTGCACGACCGCCACTCCGCACGCATGGCCTGCCCGAGCAACGCCCTCTTCTGCCACCTGGAGACACCATGCCGGTACGTGCACGCCATCGCAGCAAGCGTGCAGGGAGAAGCGGGTGGCGCGCTGCGGGTCGCGTTCGGTCTCGAGGGGAATATCCACCGCCTGCACATCCCGCCACCCGCAACACCCCGGCGCGCGGCGCGACTCTGGGAGCACACCTGCTTCGAGGCGTTCATTGCACCGAGGGATGCGCCGGCGTACTACGAATTCAACTTCGCTCCCTCGGGACAGTGGGCAGCGTACGCATTTCGGCGCTATCGGGACGGCAAGGCGTTGGAGCTCGACTGGTATCCCGCGCTCACGGTGCGGCGGACGGACCGCCGGCTCGAGCTCGAAGCGACGATCCGCCTCGACCGTCTGCCAGCGATTGCGCCGCATTCGCCGCTGCGACTCGCGCTCTCGGCGGTGATCGAGGACGAAGAGGGTGAGCGTTCCTACTGGGCGCTGCGGCATCCGCCCGGCCCGCCCGATTTTCATCATCCCGCCGCGTTCGTGCTGGCGTTCGATCCGGCGGAGCATCTCGCCCGCGAGGCAGGGGGATGAAATTCGGCATCGACCGCCTGCTGGACGAGCCGCAGCTGCGGCGGCCGCTGGCAGGGCGTCGTGTGGCATTGCTCGCCCATCCGGCGTCGGTCACGCGAGATCTCGTGCACACGCTCGACGCCCTTGCGGCGCTCGACGACATCGATCTGGTAGCGGCCTTCGGGCCGCAGCACGGTCTGCGCGGCGACAAGCAGGACAACATGATCGAGTCGCCGGACTTCCACGATCCCGTGCACGGCGTTCCGGTGTTCAGCCTCTACGGCGAAGTGCGCCGGCCGACGGCGGCGATGATGGACACATTCGATGTGCTGCTCGTCGACCTGCAGGACCTGGGCTGCCGCATCTACACCTTCATCACGACCCTGCGCTACGTCCTCGAGGCGGCTGCGGTCCACGGCAAGACCGTGTGGATACTCGACCGCCCCAATCCCGTCGGCCGCCCGATCGAGGGGTTCAGCCTGCGCCCGGGATGGGAGAGCTTCGTCGGCGCGGGACCGATGCCGATGCGTCACGGCCTCACGCTGGGCGAGCTCGCGCGATGGTTCGCGAAATCGCTGCGCCTCGACGTCGAGTGCGAGGTGATAGCGATGGACGGCTGGCAGCCGGCGCGTGCACCGGGTTACGGCTGGCCGCTCGATGCACGCATCTGGGTCAACCCGAGCCCGAATGCGCCGAATCTCTGGATGGCGCGCTGCTATCCCGGCACCGTGCTGCTCGAAGGCACCACGCTCTCCGAAGGACGCGGCACGACGCGGCCGCTGGAACTCTTCGGTGCGCCCGATCTGGAGCCGCGCCGGCTCATGGCGACGATGTCGGAGTTGGCGCCGCACTGGATGCACGGCTGCCACTTGCGGGAGTGCTGGTTCGAGCCTACCTTTCACAAACACGCTGGCAGGCTTTGCGCCGGAATTCAGATACACGCCGAGGGGGGATGTTACGACCACGATGCTTTCCGGCCCTGGCGCCTGATGGCGGTGTGCTTCAAAGCGCTGCGCGCACTGCGCCCCGGCTACGGGCTGTGGCGCAATTTTCCCTATGAGTATGAGCACGACCGGCTCGCCTTCGATCTCATCAACGGCAGCGAGTTGCTGCGCCGCTGGGTGGATGATCCGGCTGCCGCGCCCGCCGATCTCGATGCGCTCGCGACGCCCGACGAGGCGTCGTGGCGTGAAGAGCGGGAGCCCTTCCTGCTTTACC
>JAEUMX010000400.1 GCA_016791285.1 Burkholderiales bacterium | reverse complement strand
GCGAAGATCCGGGACGCGCTGCTGGACGACGATCTGGGGCGGGCGCGCAAGCTCGTCAACGGCGGCTCCCACGGGTTGCGCGAGTTCACGGAATCCTACAGGATCGGTGCCGCGATCCTGGACTGACGGGCGATATTCATGGGCAACGACGACGCAGTGCGCGAGCGGGGCGCCGCGCGGTGAGGCGGCGGCGGAACATGGTCTCGCGGCTCGCCTTCGTCGCGGCGCTGCTCACGGCCCTGCCATCCAGTGCCGCGACGGGTGCTTCCCACTGCGGCGCCGAGGAAGAGACGCTGTTCACGTGCAGCACCGGCCGGAAACTGGTTTCGGTCTGCGCCTCTCGGGACCTGTCGGCGAGTTCCGGCTTCGTGCAATACCGCTTCGGACCGCCGGCGGCTCCCGAACTCGTCTATCCACCAGCGGGCGCGGACTGGCGCGCCGTCACCCGCGGCAGCGTATTGACGTATGCGGGAGGCGGGGGCGCCTATCTCGCGTTTTCGCACGGCCCATACCGCTACGTCGTCTATACGGCGATCGGCAGGGGCTGGGGGACGAAGGCCGGCGTCGTCGTGGAGAAAGGCGGGAAACGGGTAGCGAACGTGCCCTGCACGAGTCAGGAGACGTCGGAGCTCGGTCCCGATCTCTTCGCGAGAGCCGGCATCGCAGAGGATTCGGGTGGCTTCGACCTGCCGTGAGGGAATGGCTCACCAGATCGTACGCAGTCCCGGCAGGGTGCGCAGGCGATCGTCAGCGGTCACGAGGGCTGCTCCGAGCGCCGTGGCCGTGGCGGCGATGATCCGATCGGCCGGGTCGCCGTGCATGGGCTCGGGCAGGCTCCCGGCGAGCGCGGCGATGTCGGCCGAGACGGGCTCCAGCCGCAATTCGGGGATGCTTCGCGCATCTGCCAGCCACTGGTCCAGGGGGACGTTGAACTGCAGCCGCCCGCGGCGAACCGCGGTGGCGATCTCCAGCACGCTGATGGTGGAGGCCACGATCTCGCCGGCCGCAGTGTGCTTGCGGATTGCTCGCTTCGCCACGGTCGAGAGGTCGGGCGCCTGTGTCAGCCACCACACCAGTACATGCGTATCCAGAACGATCAACGATTCATCTCCCACTCCTCGGCGGGCAGCACCGGTTCCAGCGGGGCGTCGTAGCGGACGAGGCTGCCGCGTAGCCGCGAGCGCGCGGCCTCGGCAGCATCCGCTTCCGGCAAGGGCGGGGCGATCTCGGCGATGACGCGACCGCGGGACGTGACACGTATGCGCTCGCCCCGCTCGACCCGGGCGAGGTACTCCGGCAGATGCTGGCGCAGTGTAGTGACCTTGACTTCGGCCATCGCGGGCTCCCATGTGTACAGTTAGAGTGTACGTTTGGAAGGCGCGGTTGTCAATGCGCCGTGATTTCGTGTAATGGCCGCGCGCTGGCGCGTTCTCGCGAGTTTCACGGCACCCGCGACCATTGCCCCCCGTTCTGTGGGAATCGGCGCATGAGCGCTTGCCCGCGGAGATCAGAATGAACGTCGAAGCGAACGCCCCGGACACGATGGTGCGCCTAACCGTTCCGCCATATTCGGCATGATGGAGACCGTGACCACGGGCTTCCTTGGGATGAACTTGATCGACAAGGCAGACGCGTGGACCCTGAAGGTTGCGTACTTCCTGATCGTGGGCGTCCCTTCGGTCGTTCTCGCCTTCTACGTCATCCTCAAGCCCAAGCGCCTTTCGGATTTCCTGGACGCGCTCTCGGACGAGCGGCTGTCGCTTCTATCCAAGACCGTGGCGGCGGAGAACATCTTCCGCAGGCGGACGAGGCCGGTACGGTAAGACCGCCAAAACTGCCCCGCGAGACGCATTGCTTCAAAACCCCTCGCACTGCATCAATGCGACCCACCGTTCAGACCTCGTGCGCTTGGGACGCGCGAGGACGAAATCAGTTTGTGATAATGGACTACCCGAGCGCCGCCCAGGTGGCGGGGCCCACGATTCCATCGACGACGAGGCCGCACGAACTTTGAAAGGAGCGCACGGCAGAAGCGGTGATAGGTCCGAAAGAGCCGTCGACAGTGACGTGGTAGCCATAGTCCGATAGGCGCGACTGGAGATACTCCACATCTGGGCCAGTCGAGCCCTGGCGAATAGTCGGGCGCGCCCCAGTTGGCGCCGGTCCCGGCTGCGGGGTCGGCGCGGGGAGTCCACCACCGTTTGCGACCTCAAAGGGAGATTGAGCTTCGAACGCCGGGTTCGTCACGCCGACCGTGAAATAGTTCGGCTGCTGATTGGCCGGCATGAGTCCCTTAATCGCCACCCAAAAAGCACGATAGTCGCCGCTGAAACCGCCGTTGTTCCAGACTTGCTTAAGCCGCTGCGTAAACAGCCCGTTGCCTGCACCGTCCATGGAAAGCTGGTTATCCTGGCATCCCGAGATGAGAATAACGCTTGCGCCGACCACCGCTTTCTCCCGCGGACCGGCGAGCCATTGTGCAGCGGTGTGTGCGGCCGCGCGAGTGTTGTTGACAAGAGCCTGAATATCCGGCGGGACCCGCTTGGGTCTGTCGAGCGTAACTGCCGATGGCTTGACGCCGGACGGCGAATAGGGTCCTGCTCGAGTGACTGCCTTCTTTGGTTTGGCGGGATCGAAGCCCAGGACTTTCGACAGCGAATCGAAGGCGGCCGTCTCCGCGGCCGTCGGAACGGACCGTGTCCGAGCGACATCGCGCGCCATCTCCTGCAACGCTGCCCTCATGCGAGCAACCGTGCCGCTATGACAGCTGTCGGAAAGCATTACGATTCGAACTCCGGCCGCGAAACGGCTCCACAAGGAGAAGAGTTCATCGTCGATTAATTGGCGGTCCCAAAGACACCACGTCTCGTCGAGCGCGTCATCCTCGTCGCCATTGACGTCGTCGACTTGGCCGCCGTGTCCGGAGTACGAAAGGAAGAGGATATCGCCGGATGTTAGATCGGCGGAGGCTTGTCCGACTTCGGATATAAATCTCGATGAGGTCGCCTCTGAGTCTGTTAGCAGTAGCGACGCATAGCCCAGGCCATCGGCGATCGCCTGCATGTCGCGCGCATCATTGATGCACCCGGACAACTCGCCGTTCCAGCCATTGTAGGCGTCGGGATCGACATAGTTCAATCCGACGTGGATCGATCGTGCATTCGCCATGGTTCATACCTCCTCAAGTTCGTTCTTGCCAATCTCAATCACGTTGCCGCGCAAATCGAGACGCCAGTCGCGCCATGGCCCGCTCTTGGTCGCACCATCGGCCGTGACGACGCTCACGCGGTACTGCAAAGTCGGCTGCACTAGATAGACGGTGAGCGGGAGGACGAAGGCCATCTCCGCCGAAGCTGTGTTTCCTTCGAGGGTCACCGTGGCCGTTTGCGGGACACCCACGATACGACCCTCCAACGACAGACGAATACGTTCGGCCGTCAGATCCAACGGGCAGGCGAACGCCACGTTGGTGTAAACGTCCTCAATGAAAGTCCGGATCTCCTCGAGGCTCGCCACCGTGTCCAGGACAGCATAGCGCGCAATCGCGGCATCCGTCCCTGCGGGCAACGCAATGTCCAACGATGCTCCCGCTTCGATCCGCTGCTCGACTGAGATGGTGCCCGTTCTGTTGCCTTCGGTGTAGGTCAGCACGTCCTCGATGTCCGCTGCGCGCTCTACCAGGTTGGTGAGGGAAGCGCGATCTCCGGAAATGGCAACCTTGACGGCGCCTGCTTCCCACGGGCCATTTATCCGCCGCAGGTCCACGCTCAGCGTAGATTGCAAATTGGTCCCATCGGCGAGCGAAAAGTTGACAGAGGCCACCACCCCGCTGGTCTCGACGATAGCCTTGAGCTGGAGGATCTGATCAACGCCGCTGGCCAAGCTGATCTGAAAACCGTCGGGCGTCTTGACTGCCGCGGGCATGATCTGGGAAGCTGTGCCTGCACCGGGAATCGCCCAAGTGTAGCGCGGCTCGACGCTGAGCTCGGTCGGCCACTCGAGCGTCGGATCGGGGTGGGCAGCGGTACGCAGGGCGTCAACCAACGCGTGGCGATCGGCCGGTGTCAGGGCGGGCCGGAGCGTCGCCATCAAGATGCACGAAGTGCGCTCGGGATGATTCGCGTCGACGTTCGAAAAGAGATAGATGGCCGGCCTGTACGCTCTGGCGTCGCCCGGTTCGTAGCGCGAAATCGTGTAAGCCTTCGGTAGAACGAGAAAGCGGCCCGGTACCTGAAGCGAGCGAAAGACGCTAAATCCGGGATTCGTGACGCCGACATCCACTTCCATCGGCTCGTAGAGGCGCAGCTGAATTTGACCCAACGTCCATGCATCACGGCAGCCAATCGCCTGATCGCTTCCAGGCGATTGCGGATCGGCAGTCTGGACATATAACGCACCGTACTTGCCGCATGGCATGTAGACGTTGAGTCTTGCACTTCGCCCTTGCGTGCGAACGCCGTACGTCTTCGGTTGCGGCACGATTGTCGGCTGAACCAACACGGCGTGGTGGGCGACCATCATAGGCGTATTCAGCTGCACTGCCGAAGCGGCAAGAAGCTTCGGCCGTTGCCCAGTTTGTGGTCCTGCGCGCGCTGTAGCGGTCGCGGCGGTCAAGCGTTGCGCGTCAACAGCGGCGATTTTCCCCCCCCATAGCAACTCTTCACGCTTTTGAACCGGCACGTAGGCGGGGAAGACGTAAGAGATGTTCAGCGTAGCCGGTCGATTCTGGAATCCCTGCGTGCCAAGGGCACCATAGGCAAGCCGCGCCCACTGATCGGTGAGGACGAAAGTGGCAATGACGGCGCCGTCGGTGTTGCGAACGTCCGTAGCATTGATCGCTTGAGCGGCGCTAACACCCGCCTGATCCCGGTAGGGCACTTCGAGCGCGATCGACAGACCGTTAGTGGGCACCGGCTCCATCTTAGGTCGATTGAGTTTTTCCCATGCGGCTTGCGTTGCTGCGGACGGGCCCATGCGCAGTGTAAAGCGAACCTTCACTTCGAGCCCCGGCCGACCCTGCTGATCATGGCCGACAACGGCAAACGAAAAGAGAAAAGGACTATCCGACGAGCTCGCAGCGGGAAGCGGCTCGACGATGGTGAGCTCCGGTGCGTACCAAAAACGCTCGGCGTCAACGCGATCGCGCCACAGCAGACCGTCACCCTCGATCACCGGGAGATTTTGCAAGGCGGCTTCCGGGGGATGAAGAATGAGATCGTGAATTTGCCAGCGGTCGGCCAGCAGGTTTGGTCTGATCGCCAGATCGCTCGCGGCAAGGGCGTGGGCCTGAATGCGTGCGGAAACCGATGTCTTCAGAACGGCAGGCATTGCTGCGACGGACTGGCCGACGGCGGCAAAGCCCATGCGCCGAGTGATGGGTGCGTTGTCGCGCGTCCCGACAATGCGATGGCCGACCGGGTGCAACGCGCCGTCCTCACCCGGACACACAGCGCGCACGATCGCGTCCAGAGGTCTGCTCTCAAGCGCTTCACGCATAATGTGAGCGAGGGGACGTTCGAGAACGACGGTGCGCTCGACAGGCGAGGCGTGCGTCGTCGTCACGACAACTGTGGTTTGCGCAGCGCTGCTCGGACCCGCATCGACCAGATCGCGCACACTTCTCTCTTGATACGTGGCGCCGTCGACGGCGCGAAATGCAACCTCGCAGCGTGCCAGGTGACCGCACTCCCCGCCGCGCAAAGTCGAAAGCAGAGACAGAGCAAGCTCGTGCGCCAACGTTTGCGACAAGGCGACAGTGCCGTTGCCCTCGACGACAGATTCCGCGAATACAGCGCCCGTCTCGCCGTCAACGAGCGCCCATTTTGCGCGGCGCACAAAGATGGGCGTCGCTGTTCCCGCGCTGCCCCATGAGAGGTCGTCACGACGCACGTAGGCGATCACGCGGTTCAAGTCGTCCTTCGTCGGGAAGGTCGTCAGGCTAAGCGCAAACACGCCGCCGGTTACCAGGGGGAGCAGCGACTCCTCGCCGGCATCCGGTAAGCGGCTCAACAAAAGTGTCAGGCCAACTAGCGGGGCACCGGACGCCGGCGCCAAGCTCAGCGACGGCGCCCCGATCACGTGAAGTGCGAGCCGTTGCGGGGCTGACACACGGGTTACATCACCCTGCGCGAGGACCCGAGACGCATCGGTGTCGGGTAATGCCCAAAGGGCGCGACCCGCCGGACGATCAGGCGCTATCTTCAGCCAATCGGCTTTCGCAGATGGACCGCTGCGCCTTGTCATCGCCATGCTCCCATGATTAGTAACATCCCTCGCAACTAGATGCGCCAAGGTGAGACATCGAGTTCAGCGAACTCAGGTTTGCGTTCTACTGCGCTGCGCTTGCCGTCGCCGTCGGTTGCCGCCGGACCGGATGTGCTTTCTGACGGCTGGGACGGCGCAGCGGCTGCGTCCCAGCCCGCGATCGTGGCGGCTTTAGCGGGTTGAGCTTCCCGCCCCGTTGGAGGAGGCAGGCCAGCGCGCGCTAGATTGCCTCTAGCGTCGACGACCATGATTGGCGGAGCCTCCCGCGCCACCACCCCTTGGCTGTCGGGCTGAGGAACCGAGATGGTGAGTGGACCGTTGCCGTTGGCCACGACCCACGGTCCTTCCCATGACTGGCCGCGGGCGAATAGCGAGCCTTTGATGATCACGAGAACCTTATAGCGGAAGAAGGGCCGGAAGTTCGGATCCCCGGTGTAGATCGACCAGAAGCGCGGCCGATCTTGATCTTGAAACAGCCAGCGGAAGCGAACAGGCTCGCGGCCGAGGGGTGTGCCCCGGTCGTCGGTGGGCTCCATCGTAACCTCGACCGTTTGGCGCGCATCGTCGAGCACGGCGCCAAGCGAAATCGGCCCGACCGCGAGGCGGCCCGCAGTGTCGGCCCGGATTTCCAACGTTGTATCGTTCATCGGCGTTCCGTTGGGCCCAGGGTCGAGGTCGATTTCGTTCTGGTCGATCTGATTGACCACGAAGGGATCAGCGAAGGTGTCGCCCGGCTCCTGCATATGAATCTTGCGTTTGACGAACGTCTTGTCGGGTTCCCAGTCGGCTGGCGGGTTGGCGACGTCGGTGCGGACCTTCTGAGTAATTCCCAGTGTCCAATTCGCTTGATCCCCATCGGACTTTTGAAAGAGCTTGCCTGTCCACTGGAGTTCGCCTTGCGTATTCGGATAGCCGACCTGGGCGGAGACGAACGCCACCGGCTGAAACGACCAATTGACAATGGGCTTGAAAACGCGCCCGAGCTTGCGCGGCCAATCGTCGAGATAGACGGAAAGGAAATACTTCTTCTCCGCCGTGGGATCGCGCTTCATCTCGTCGTACATGCCTTCCAACGAGCTCGATATCGTGTGGTCCTGCAGGTAAGCGAACTGCCGCGTTTCGTGATAGTCCAGCTCCAGGTTGGTTTCGTCTCGGCGATACTTGAGCGCAACGCCGACACCCCATGGGCCGCCGCTGTTTGAAGCTTGGGCGGCATCGACCTTGGGCGGCGGGGGTTCGAAGATGGTCTTCTGCGCTTGTTCCATGAATTTTGTCAAGATCAGGTTGGTTCGCTCGTCGATCTGCTGGGCAATCTTGTCGGCATTGGGCAGCGTCTGGTCAACCTTGACATCGACGGTGAGCGTTCCACTGGTCCGCATGCGATTGACTTCGACGGCGATGTCGGCGGACGCCCACAAATAATGGGCGTGCACCGCAGCCGAGAAATGATCGAATATCTTGTCCCATTTGCCGGAAATGCGAAGCTCGACCACCGGAGACCACACCTTGAGCTTCAGCGCCTCGATCACCACGACGGGACTCGCTGTGCCGTGGAACGCTTCCCAAAGGATAGCGGCGGGATAGGCACCGACAAGTGCGGAGAACGCATTCTGGCCCGAGGGGTCAATGCTCCCCGCACCCTGTCCCTGCATCTGCCAATACCAGGGATCGAGGTTGGTCTCCCGAACCGGTCCCTCACGAACGGTCGCAGGCAAGGGGGGCGGCGGGGCAGACGCTAAGACGCGAAAGGAAGGAGGGCGCTGACCGCCTCTCGCGCGAACGAACGCAGGCGTACCTCGATTGGCAATCGGCGAAATGTTCGAAATCGTGGTGATGTTGGAGGTAATGATCGCGGGACGAAAGATCGGTTTCGGGCCGCGGATTCCCCAAAAAAAGTCGGCGTTCGCCGTCCACTGGTCAAGGATCTTCTGCTGTGAGACCTGCAAAACCCGATCTGGGGGTGCGCTCGTCGCGGTAAAAGTGAGAATGCCGCCCGCGACTTCTCTCGTGCCCTCGGTCACACCCACCGTCGTTTCCGCACTCTGAACGCCCGCAAAGCGGATCAGGTTGAACATGAAGTCGCCCGTCTCCGAGCCACCCTTGCGCGCAATGTGTACGTAGTTGGGCAACCAGTAGAAAACTGCGGACTTACCTTCCCGCTGCAAGGCATCATTGTTAATGTCAGGCAGGTAGAGGAGCTCGTAACCCTCCTCCACGATAGGTTGCATCCCACCCGCCATCGTCGGTCCAAGGGCATTCGTGGACATAGCTTTTTCCTCCGTTCAATATATCGACATCGTCTTGTTCAAAGGGCTCACTCGGCAAGCCGGCAGGGCCTCCGGTACCTGAGCGGCCACAGCAACGCTATTCGTTAGAGACACCGTATGGTTCTTTATAGAACAATTTTGGGCGCATGCAAGGCGATTTTCGATTGCGAGAAGAGGACGGGCGGTCGGAATGTGAGAGGCTTGCAGCACTACGTAATCACCAGGGGACCCAAGGGAAACAAGGTCGGCGTTTCCCGAGCCCAGGCCCGAGCTAACGTCAATTGTGGTGTATGAGATGTCTTGGGCATGTTGAGATCAAGCGGCCATTTTCTGCTGTTGCGACGGATCGTCGGGTACCGGAATTCCGTCCTTAAAGAGCCTGCCGTCGAGCAGGTCGGCGATGCGCTC
>JAEUMX010000332.1 GCA_016791285.1 Burkholderiales bacterium | reverse complement strand
TGCGGCTCCCAGGCAGGCCTCGGGCTCTTCACCGAATACCGCACCTTTCTCCTCCTCGAGCCGGTCGAGGTGTGCGCGAACTACGGCGAGCTCGCCTCGACCCTCGATCGTCTCGACTATCGCATGGCATGGGCGGGCGGGAGCGAGATTTCGAAGGGCATCTTCTTCGCCCTGCGCATCGTCAAGGCGCTCGAGCCGCCGGCGGCGCTCGTCTTCTTCACCGACGGGCACGAGGCGCCGCCGCTTCACCCCACGCTTCGGCCCCGCTATGAAGGCAAGGCGGGCGAAGTGCGCGGCATCCTCGTGGGCGTGGGCGGGGATACCCCGGTGCCGATCCCGAAGTTCGGCATCGACGGCAAGCCGCTCGGTTACTGGGGCGCCGACGACGTGCTGCAGACCGACGTCTACAGCCGCGGTCGCGGCGGCAGCGTGGCCGGCGAGACGACGGTGGGCGAGGAGCCGCTCGAGCGGGATCCGCGCGCGCCGGTCGCGGCCGAGCACCTCTCGTCCCTGAAGGAGCCGCACCTGCGGCGGCTGGCCGAAGAGCTGGGGTTTTCGTACCATCGGCTGGAATCCGCAGCCGGCCTCGTCGCGGCGCTCGACCGCGCTGACCTCGCGCAGGAAGCGCGTGCGCCGGTGGACCTGCGCGCCGCGCTCGGTCTCGCAGCCCTCGCGGCGCTCGCGCTGGTGTTCGTGCTGCGCTCGCGTCCGCTCGGCCCGCAGCGGTGACGGTGTCGTGCTGCATCGCGACAGCGCGGGCGGACTTCAGTCGTACTTGATGTACTTGAAGCGCTGATCCTCGTTGGGCGTGCCCTCGAGCGCTCCGCCTTCCTTGCCGGGCTGCCACTGAATCACCGACTCGATTTTCTTCGCGAGCTCGAAATCCTTGTCCGTGATGCCGCGCGCTGCGTGATTTTGCAGCTTCACGATCACGAACGCGTAGGAAACGGTGAGATCGGGGTGGTGCCAGGCCGCCTCCGCCAGGTGGCCGACCGTGTTCACGACCATCAACGTGCCTTTCCAGCCGCTCGTGCGGTACTTGCGGCGGATCCATCCGTCTTCGAAATACCAATGGGGGAGCTCGGCGGCGAGACGTGCCTTGATCTCGTCGTCGCCGTAGACCTTTTCGGTGGCGGGGTGTGGCATTTGCGGCTTCCTCCGTGTGAGCAGAACGCGGGGTCGACGTGTAATTCACCGACCATCGAGCGCCCGCAAGGGTTCGTGCAAACGTTTGCGCGAACCTGCGAATCCGTACCTGGAACAGTGTATCCGCCGCAGGTCAGAAAGCGTCATTCATGACACACTTTCTTGCTTCTGTTGCGGCGCACTAAATATTTGTCTGAAAAGCAAAATGCGGCTCTGGAAACTTGCTGCGTTGCGACTTGCCAAAGCAATCCGATGTGCTATATTTTTCGGAGCGGGTGGGTCAGCGACGCCCGCAGCTCTGTGAGGGCAAATCGGCGCTCGGCAAAGGCGATCCGCGCAGAGGTTTAAGGCCAAAACGGTGCTTCAACAAACCTAGACGAAATAGAAGGAGGAAGTCCATGTCCTTTCGCTTGAAGATGAAACACATTCCGTTGGCGCTCGCGGCGCTGACGGTCCCCGGCATGGCATCGGCGAACGACGGGCTCGCCAAGCTGATTGCCAATCCTGACAACTGGGCGATGCAGGCAGGCAACTTCGCCAACACGCGTTACAGCACGCTAGCCCAGATCAACAAGAGCAACGTCAAGAACCTGCAGGCCGTGTGGTCCTTCTCCACGGGCGTCCTGCGGGGTCATGAAGGCGGCCCCCTGGTGATCGGCGACACGCTCTATATTCATTCGCCGTTCCCCAACAAGGTCTTCGCGCTCGATCTCGAGACGCTGAAGATCAAGTGGAAGTACGAACCCAAGCAGGACCCGAGCGTCATCGCCGTGATGTGCTGCGACACGGTGAACCGCGGTCTGGCCTACGGTGAAGGCAAGATCTTCCTGCAGCAGGCCGACACCAACCTGGTCGCGCTCGACGCCAAGACCGGCAAGGAAATCTGGAAGGTCAAGAACGGCGATCCCAAGCGCGGTGAGACCAACACCCAGGCGCCGCACGTGTTCGCCGACAAGGTCGTCACCGGTATCTCCGGCGGCGAGTTCGGCGTGCAGGGGTTCATCGCTGCCTACAACATCAGCGACGGCAAGCTCGCCTGGAAAGCCTTCAGTGTCGGTCCGGACGATCAGATCAAGTTCGATCCCGACAAGACCATGACCTGGACCGATGGCAAGATGGCGCCGGTCGGCAAGGATTCTTCCGTCAAGACCTGGAAGGGCGATCAGTGGAAGATCGGCGGCGGCACGACCTGGGGCTGGTACAGCTATGATCCGGCGCTGAAGCTCATGTACTACGGCTCCGGCAACCCCAGCACCTGGAATCCGAGCCAGCGTCCCGGCGACAACAAGTGGTCGATGACCCTCTTCGCCCGCGACATCAACACCGGGGTGGCGAAGTGGGCCTACCAGATGACGCCGTTCGACGAGTGGGACTACGACGGCATCAACGAGGTGATCCTCACGGATCAGAACTTCAAGGGCAAGGAGCGCAAGCTGCTCACCCATTTCGACCGCAACGGCTTCGGCTATACGCTCGACCGGGTGACCGGTGAACTGCTCGTGGCCGAGAAGTTCGACCCGGTGGTGAACTGGGCCACCCACGTCGACATGAAGACCGGTCGTCCGCAGGTGGTAGCCAAGTACTCGACGGCGCAGAACGGTCCGGATGTCAACACCAAGGGCATCTGCCCGGCGGCTCTGGGCACGAAGGATCAGCAACCCGCTGCGTACTCTCCGCGCACCAAGCTCTTCTACGTGCCCACGAACCACGTGTGCATGGACTACGAGCCGTTCAAGGTCGAGTACACCGCTGGCCAGCCCTACGTCGGCGCCACCCTGTCGATGTTTCCCGCCCCCGGCTCGCACGGCGGCATGGGTAACTTCATCGCCTGGGACAACATCAACGGCAAGATCGTGAAGTCCAAGCCCGAGAGGTTCTCGGTGTGGAGCGGTGCGCTGGCGACCGCGGGTGACGTCGTCTTCTACGGCACGCTCGAAGGCTACATCAAGGCGGTCGACGTCAACGACATCACGAAGGAGCTGTGGAAGTTCAAGACTCCGTCGGGCATCATCGGCAACGTGACGACCTGGGGTCACAACGGCAAGCAGTACATCGGCGTGCTCTCGGGCATCGGCGGCTGGGCCGGCATCGGCATGGCCGCGGGTCTCGAGAAGGACACGGAGGGTCTGGGCGCCGTCGGCGGATACAAAGAGCTCGCGCAGTGGACCGAGCTCGGTGGTACGCTGACGGTGTTTGCGCTGCCAGCCAGCAGCAAGTAATCGCGTTCAGCCAGTTCCTGC
>JAEUMX010000294.1 GCA_016791285.1 Burkholderiales bacterium | reverse complement strand
CACCCCGGCCATGGGGATCGGCTGCCCCGCCGACACGCCGCGCGCCGTGAGCGTGATGTCGAGCAGGCGCGACGCCCGCTTCGCGTCGTCGTAGAAGAGCTCGTAGAAGTCCCCCATGCGGTAGAACAGCAGCATGTCGGGGTGCTGCGCCTTGAGGCGCAGGTACTGCTGCATCATGGGAGTCGTGCCCGGAAGCGCGGCCGACGGCCACGGGCTTTCGTTGTCGTTCTCCGCGCTTGGGAGATGCGGGCGATCCATCCGACTCACCAGTACTCATCCCGAACAGCGCGCTTACTCCGATTTCAGAGAGGCCATGTCGATGGAGAAGCGGTACTTCACATCGGACTTGAGCAGTCGCTCGTAGGCTTCGTTCACCTTCTGGATGGGGATGACTTCGACGTCGGCGGTAATGTTGTGTGCGCCGCAAAAATCGAGCAGCTCCTGCGTCTGGGCGATGCCGCCGATGTTCGAGCCCGAAACGCTGCGGTTGCCGAGGATCAGCGCGAACGACGAGAGCGCCAGGGGTTTCGGCGGTGCGCCGACGAGCGTCAGGTTCCCCTCCAGCCGGAGCAGGTTGAGGTACTGGTTGATGTCGTGTTCAGCGGCCACAGTGTCGAGGATGAAGTCGAACGACCTGGCGTGCTTCTTCATCTCATCGGCGTTGCGGGAGACGACGACCTCGTGCGCTCCAAGGCGCATCGCGTCGTCGGTCTTGCCGGGTGAGGTGGTAAAGACGACGACGTGGGCGCCGAACGCGCGGGCGAGCTTCGTCCCCATGTGGCCGAGCCCGCCGAGGCCGACGATGCCCACCTTCTTGCCCTTGCCCACGCCGTGGCGGCGCAGTGGGGAGTAGGTCGTGATCCCGGCGCAAAGCAGCGGCGCGGCACCGGCGAGATCGAGGTTGGACGGGACGCGCAGCACGAAGTGTTCGTCGACGACGATGCTGTCGGAGTAGCCGCCGAAGGTCGTCGGAGCGGTACCGTGCCTGTCGGACGAGCCGTACGTCAGCGTCAGATTCGGACAGAAATTCTCGAGGCTCGCTTCGCAATTCGGGCAGGTGTGGTCGGAATCGACCAGGCAGCCGACCGCCACCAGGTCGCCGATCTTGTGCTTCGTCACGGCTGAGCCCACCTTCGTGACGCGTCCGACGATCTCGTGGCCCGGCACGCACGGGTAGATCGTAGGCAAGAAGTCGGGCCATTCGTTGCGGACATAGTGCAGATCGGAGTGGCAGATACCGCAGTAGAGGATCTCGATCTGCACGTCGCGTTCGGTCGGGTCGCGTCGTGCGATCATGGTGGAGCCGAGCGGCGATGTCGCGCTGGCAGCGGAGTAGGCTTTGGCGTTGAACATGGATTGCTCCCGTTTCGAGTTGAGTGGGGGGGTAGTGCGTCTCAGAGACCGTCGTCAGACGGCGAGCAGCGGATTTCCTGACGCGGCTGGCCGCGTGCGCAACGCGGGTGTCAGATGCGGGGCGATGAGCTGGATGAGTTGCGCGAACACACGCGGATTGCCCGCGAGCACGTGCCCCGATTCGAGATGGCGATTCTCGCCCTCGAGATCACCCACCAGGCCGCCGGCTTCGGTGATCAGCAGCGCACCGGCGGCGATGTCCCAGGGCTTGAGACCGATCTCGAAGAATCCGTCGTAGCGACCCGCCGCGACGTACGCGAGGTCGAGCGCGGCCGAACCCGGGCGACGCAAGCCGGCCGTGGTGGTGAGCAGATCGCGAAAGATCGCGAGATAGGCGTCGAGATTCGAGAACTCGCGGTAGGGAAAGCCGGTGCCGACGAGCGCCCCCTTCAGCCGCGTGCGGCGGCTCACGCGCAGGCGGCGATCGTTCAGGAACGCGCCGGCGCCGCGGCTCGCCGTGAAGAGCTCGTTGCGCGAGGGATCGTAGACGACCGCCTGGGTGAGCACGCCGCGCTCGGCCAGCGCGATCGACACCGAGAACTGCGGCAACCCGTGCAGGAAGTTCGTGGTGCCGTCGAGGGGATCGACGATCCAGACATGGTCCGACGTCCCGGTCTGCCCGCTCTCCTCTGCTAGAATCGCGTGCTTCGGATAGGCTTCGTGCAGAACTTCGATGATCGCGGCCTCGGCCGCGCGATCGACTTCCGTGACGAAGTCATTGCAGGTCTTGTCCTGCACCGCGATGCGGTCGACGTCGCCGGAGGCGCGGTTGATCAGGCCGCCGGCGCGGCGCGCGGCCTTTACCGCGGTGTTGAGCATCGGGTGCATGGACTTGGCGAATACGGGCGTGATGGAAAGCGCAGATTCTATTATGAGCGGGATGGCGGCGCTCGACCGGGTCCGCGTCGTTCTCTGTAACACGACCCATCCGGGCAACATCGGCGCCGCGGCGCGCGCACTGAAGACGATGGGACTCTCCCGGCTGTACCTCGTCGCGCCGCTCCATTTCCCTCACGCGGAAGCCGACGCCCGCGCCTCGAACGCGCGCGACGTACTCGAGCGTGGCCAAGTCTGCACGAGTCTCGAGGAGGCACTGCGCGGCACCGTGTTCGCGGCCGCGCTGACTGCCCGCACGCGCGAGCTCGGCCAGCCAGCGGTGACGCCACGCGACGCGGCCCCGCTCCTGCTCGCCGAAGCCGCCGCGGGCGATGTCGCGCTCGTCTTCGGGCGCGAGGCCAGCGGTCTCACGCGCGAGCAGGTGGATCTCTGTCAGCGCATCGTCCACATCCCGGCG
>JAEUMX010000269.1 GCA_016791285.1 Burkholderiales bacterium | reverse complement strand
CACCATCCGCACGCGGCGCAACGGCGAGTTCGCGGTGATCGAGGTCTGCGACGACGGCCCCGGCGTCCCGCCGGAGATCCAGCCACGCATTTTCGATCCCTTCTTCACGACGAAGCCGCTCGGGCAAGGCACCGGCCTCGGACTCGACATCACGTACCGAACCGTCGTCAACCGCCATCGCGGCCATATCCGCCTCACGTCGAAGCCAGGCGATACGCGATTCGAGGTGATGCTGCCGCTCACGCGTCCTGCCTCGAGCGCCCCCGCCTGAGATGCGGTGTTCGTGAACCAACGACTGCAAGCCCTTACCTACGGCGCGCTTCTGTCCGTGCTGCTCGGCTGGGTGCTGCACATCGGCAAGGATGTTTTCGTGCCGGTGGCATTCGGCGTGATCGTGGTCTACATCGTCTCGGGTCTGGCGAACCTGCTGTCGCGGATTCCGCTCCTGGCGCCAGTGCTCACCACCCGGGTCCGATACGTGTTGTCGGTGCTCGCCATCGCGGCGGCGCTCGCCGGCTTTGCCTCGCTCCTCATCGCGACCATCGGCCGTTTCGTCGAGAACGCCGCGCAGTATCAGGCGGTCGTCATGCGCCTTGCCCAGAACATCGGCGTGCGCTTCGGCGTCGAAACCGAGCCGACCTGGACCTCCGTGCGGGAGTACGTCGTGCAGCGGATCAGCGTCTCGCAGGTGGTCGGCTCGACGGCAGGCGTCATCCTGTCGATCGCCGCCAGCGTCGTGCTCGTGTTCCTGTACGCGGCGTTCCTGCTCATCGAGCAGAGCGTATTCGCCGGCAAGATCGATCGGCTCTCGAAGGACCAGGAGGGGGCGCTACGCATCCGCCGCATCCTCTCCAGCATCAACGCGCGCATCGGCCGCTATCTCGCGCTGAAGACCGTGCTCGGCATCGTCGTCGGCGCGTTGAGCCTGATCGTGATGAAGTGGATCGGTCTCGAATTCGCGGCGTTCCTGGCGCTCCTCATCGCGCTGCTCAACTACATTCCCTACATCGGCTCGGTGCTGAGCGTGGCGTTCCCGGTGATCGTGGCGATTGCGCAGTTCGGCGACGTCAACGTGGTACTGCTGACACTGGCCCTGCTCGCCGTGCTGCAGTTCGCCAACGGCAACCTGCTCGATCCCTACCTGATGGGCAACTCGCTCAACCTGAGTCCGTTCGTCATTGTGCTGAGCCTCGCGGTGTGGACGGCGCTGTGGGGCATACCCGGTGCGCTGCTGGCGGTGCCCTTTGCCGCCATCCTGGTGATCGTGTTCTCGGAGTCGGAGGCGACACGCCCGATCGCGATCCTGCTCTCGCGCGACGGGCGACTTTCGACGGATGACGACTGAGGGTCGCGCAGCGGGAACGGACTTGCGACAGGTGATGAGGTGGGCGCCCTACCGCGCCGGTTCGATGCGCAGGAGCGCCCCGTCCGACGCGTCGGTGAGCAGATAGAGATAACCATCCGGCCCGGCGCGTACGTCACGCACGCGACCGACCTTGTCGTGCAGCATGCGCTCTTCCCTTACGACCTTCTCGCCGTCGAGCTCGAGCCGCACGAGCATCTCGTCCTTCAGCGCGCCGACGAAGAGATTGCCTCGCCATTTTGGAAACGCATCACCTTCGTAGAACGCCATCCCCGAAGGTGCGATGGAAGGCACCCACTTCCAGACGGGCTGCGCCATCCCGGGCTTCGCGGTGCCTTCGCCGATCTTCGTGCCGATGATGTAGTTGACGCCGTACGTGATGACCGGCCAGCCGTAGTTCGTGCCGGCGCGGATCACGTTTACTTCGTCGCCGCCCTGCGGACCGTGCTCGTGCGCCCAGAGCACGCCGGTTTGCGGATGCAGCGCGGCGCCCTGGACGTTGCGGTTGCCGAGTGAGAAGATCTCGGGCCGGGCGCCCGGTGTGCCGCGGAACGGATTGTCGGCGGGTACGCCGCCGTCATCGGTGATGCGGACGATCTTGCCGGCGAGATCGTCCGGCTTCTGCGCGCGATCCTGATCACCGCGGTCGCCGAGCGTGACGTAGAGCCGGCCCTGGCGATCGAACACGAGCCGCGAGCCGAAGTGCCGGCCGGTGCTCGATCGCGGTTCCTGGCGGAAGATTACCCGCACGTCTTCGAGGCGCGGCGCACCACCGGTTTCGACGAACCTGGCGCGCGCCACTTCGGTGCTGTAACCACCCGGCCCCTCCCCGGTGTAGGAGAGATAGACCAGACGGTTCGCGCGAAAATTCGGATGCAGCGCCACGTCGAGCAGCCCGCCCTGACCGTGCTCGCCCACCGCCGGCACACCCGGCACGGCACGCGGGTCGAGCCCGCCGCCGGCGCCGACTAGGCGCAGCCGCCCCGGCCGCTCTGTCACGAGCATGCGGCCGTCGGGCAGGAACGCGAGGCCCCAGGGATGCTCGAGCCCTG
>JAEUMX010000117.1 GCA_016791285.1 Burkholderiales bacterium | reverse complement strand
TCGAGAATCCGCGCCAGCTGGTGCCCGGCCAGTTGCTGGATTTGTCGTTGCAGGCACCGCGCCTGCCGTTCTGAAGCGAGGACCACGATGCCCGTCGTCATCAACGAGTTCGAAGTGGTGGATACGGCGCCCGCCGAGGCGCGCGGCAGCGCACCGATGAGTTCGCCAACGCCCGCGCCAACGCTGCCGGACCCCGAAGACCTCCGCCGTGCGCTGGCCGAGCTGGCCGAACGGCAACTGCGCCGCTGGAGCCACTGAGTGGACGCCGGCCGCAGCGCTCTCGCCTCCGCCCGCCCCGCCTTCACCGTCGGGGGCGAGGACCAGCCCAAGCTCGATGCCGGCCTCATACGCCTCGCGTGCGGCGAGAACGAGGTCGGCCTTGCCCACTGCGAAGCCGAGTTCAGCAACTGGGGCGAGCACGAAGGCGCGGTTGGCTTTACCTGGTTCGACCGGCGCACCCTCGAGTTCGGCCGCGACTTCGTCGTGCGCATCGGCAGCGCCACCATCTTCGACGGCCGGGTGATGGCGCTGGACGGCCGTTTTCCGGCGCTCGCGCCGCCCACGCTGGTGGTGCGTGCCGAAGACCGCCTGCAGGATCTGCGCATGACACGCCGCACGCGCGTCTTCGAACGCGCGAGCGACAGCGACATCCTGCGCCGGGTGGCCGGCGACCACGGCCTGACGCCCGATCTCAGCCTGAGCGGCGCCGCCCAGGCGGTCGTGACGCAGATCAACCAGAGCGACCTCGCGTTCGTGCGCAGCCGCGCGCTCGCCGCGGACGCCGACCTCTGGCTCGAAGGCAAGACCCTCCATGCAGTGAGCCGCGCCTCGCGCACCGAGGCGCAACTGGAGCTCGTGCACGGCGCACGCTTGCGCCGCTTCGAGGTATCTGCCGACCTGGCGCACCAGCGCACGGCGGTAAGTTGCACCGGCTGGGACGTCGCCTCCAAGCGTGCGATCACCTCGGAGGCGTCGGCCGCCGCGATCGCGAGCGAGGCGAGCGGCGGCAGCAGCGGTCCGGACGTGCTGCGCCAGGCACTGGGCGAGCGCAAGGACACCGTCGCACACGCCGTCCCGTTCGACGAAGGCACGGCGCGCGGTTGGGCCGAGGCGCATCTGCGCGCGAGCGCCCGCCGTTTCCTGCGCGGGCGCGGCGTGGCCGATGCCGACGCGCGCATCCACATCGGCAAGCGCATCACGCTCAGCGGGCTGGGGCCGTTGTTCTCGGGCAGCTACGACGTGGTCGAGGTATGCCACCGCTTCGACGCCGCGCAAGGTCTGTGGACCGAGTTCGTGGTGGAGCGGCCGTGGATCGGGAGAGCCTGAGGTGATCACGGCCGAACGCCCGATGCTCGAAGCATTGCTCGCCGCACGCGTCCCCGCAGGCTGGGGCGGGCTGTGGCACGGCGTGTACCCGGCGCTGGTGGTCGACATCAAGGATCCCGACGCGCAAGGCCGGGTGAAGGTCAAGCTGCCCTGGTCGCCCGACAGCGGCGGCGCCGCCTGCGAGCTGTGGGCGCGACTCGCGACGCTGATGGGCGGCAACAACCGCGGCAGCTGGTTCATCCCCGACGTGGACGACGAGGTGCTCGTCGCATTCGAGGCCGGCGATCCGCGGCGCCCGTACGTGATCGGCGCCTTGTGGAACGGGCAGGACAAGCCGCCCGAATCGATGGACGGCGCCGGCAACAACCACAGGAAGCTCATCCGCTCGCGCAACGGTGTGAAGCTCACGCTGGACGACCAGGACGGGCAGGAGAAGCTGATCCTCGAGACGCCGGGCGGACAGAAGATCACGCTGAAGGACGGGCCGGGCGCGGTGCTCATCGAGGATTCGAACGGCAACTCGATCAAGCTCGAAAGCGCCGGCATCACGATCAATGCGTCGGCGAAGGTCACGGTGCAGGCGAGCCAGGTCGCGGTGTCGGCGAGCATGGTCACGGTGGACGCCGGCATGTCGAAGTTCTCCGGGGTCGTGAAGGCCGACACGGTGATCTGCAACAGCATCATCAGCGCCTCGTACACACCCGGCGCCGGAAACATCTGGTGAACCCATGACGCATCCCCTCGCCTTCACCGCACCGCAGCCGTTCTGGCGGCCGGACAGCCCCGATACGCACACCGCGATCTCGCGACCGCAGATCCTGCGCTTCGCCAGCGATGAATTCATCGAGGAACTGCTCGCCACGCTCGAGCGCGACCCCGGCGCGTTGCCCGCTTACGCCGCGCAGCCCGAGACCTGGCGCGAACCGATGGGCGCGCCGGCGAGCGATCCGAGCGCGTGGCTGGAGCGCAAGCCCTCGCGGCTGCTGCCCTTGCTGCGCCGCGCACGCGCCAGGGCCGGCGCCCCGGCGGTCGTGGCGCCGAAGCCGCTCAAGCTCTATCAGCCGGCGCACCAGCGCCATTACCTGGTCGCCGCGTCGCTGGTTTGCCGGACGCCGGGGCTGCCAGACCGGGCGATCGACGCCGCGCGACAAAAGGTGAGCTTCGTCATCCGACGGCTGTTCCCGACGACGCCGGTCCCGGCCGGCCAGCCGCTGCCCGTGCCGGCGCCGGAGGATCTTTCGGGCTGGCACGAATACGCCTGGGTGCTGGCCGGCAAGAGCGGCGAATGGCGCAAGGTGGGCGCTGCAGCGTCGGACGCGGCGAGCGCCCGGACGCTCGCAGCCGAGGAGCGGCTGGCCATGTTCCCGGCCAGTTACGTCGAAGCGGGCGGGCAGCCGCGGCGCCTTCACATCGGCAGCGTGCCGGTGGGGCGGCGCGAGGCGTATCAGGGCGGTCGCAAGCCGGGCGCCACGGACGGCAAGGCGGTCGAGCCGGATGCGCGCCTAGTGATGTTCCAGATGCAGGTGCTCGGACCGTGGAAGGCAATGGTCGCCACGGCGATGCGCAACGGCGAGGTAGGCAAGGACCCCGACGACTTGAATGCGCTGCGCGCCGCGCGGCTCGAGCGCATCTTCCCCAAGCAGGGCGACGGTTACGACAGCTCGAAGCCGGACGCCGCAGCGCTGCGCGACGAGCGCTCGCGCCTGCAGACCGCCTCGTGGTACCTGTTGCTCGATCTCATGCTGTTCCTGCGCGACCAACTGCCCGGCCTCTGGACCGACCATGTACTGCCCGGTGTGCGTCCCGCCGACCCGGTGCTGCGCGACTTCTACGAAGCGCTGAACGCCTGTGCCATGCCGGCCAACATGGCCGGCACCGGCCTCACGCTGGCCAGCACCGGCACGGCCAACGCGGTAAGCCTAGCCGAC
>JAEUMX010000254.1 GCA_016791285.1 Burkholderiales bacterium | reverse complement strand
TGTTGCAGTGGCCTACGCTGATCACGCTTGCCATGTTCCCGATCCTGGTGTTCATGTACGTGCGGCTCGCGCGCAAGGAGGAGCAGGAGGCGCTTGCGGAGTTCGGCGAAGAGTACCGGCGGTACATGGCGCGTACGCCGGGGTTCATCCCTCGGATCAGGGGACTTCACTCGCGCGTCAAGGAGGGCTGACCGAAGCCGATCGGCGCTTGTCATGCACATCACTCCTAGACCCCTCTACCAATATCCCTGGTACCTGCGCCCATTCTTCTGGTACCAGCGGCGTAAGTTCGGCGCGGTGCTGAATGCTGCCCTGCTGTGGGCGCGTGTACAACGTGTTGGCGTTTCCCTTTGCGGCAGGGATGTTCTACCCGCTCACCATCAGCCGCGAGGTGGCGGCGCTCGCGATGTCAGGCAGCTCCCTGCTGGTGGTGATGAACGCATTGCTGCTCAAGCGCGCGCCGCTCAAGGGCGTGAGCTGGAACGATGCACCCTGATGCCAGTGAGGTTGTGAATGAATGACACGAGAGTGGGTCGGGCGACTGCATTGGAGGGCGGCCGCAGCGGGCGCCCGATGAAGCGGACTCGGTACGAACCTGCACTCATAGAGCTGCAGATCGAGCTGGTAAAGCTACAGCGGCACTTCATCGGCTGCGGCGACAAGATCCTCGTCCTGCTCGAAGGCCGGGACGCCTCAGGCAAGGACGGAACGATCAAGCGGATTATCGAGCACTTGAGTCCACGCGAGACGCGGGTCGTCGCGCTCGGCAAGCCTTCGGACCGCGAGCAGGGTGCCTGGTACTTCCAGCGTTACGTGGCGCACCTTCCGGTCGCAGGGGAGTTCGTTCTCTTCAACCGCAGCTGGTACAACCGCGCCGGCGTGGAGCGGGTGATGGGATTTTGCACCGCCCAGGAGCACGAGGAGTTCATGGAATCCGTCGGCAGCTTCGAGCTTATGCTCGTTCGCTCTGGCGTCAAGCTCCTGAAGTACTACCTCGATATCGAGAAGGACGAGCAGCGCCGCAGACTCAGGGAGCGCGCCCGCGACCCGCTCACGCAGTGGAAGGTGAGTTCGATCGACGCCCAAGCCCTCAAGCACTGGAAGGATTACTCGCGGGCGCGCGACGAGATGCTGCGGCGGACACACTCGTCGTTCGCGCCCTGGCATATCGTGCGGGCCGACGACAAGAGGGTTGCGCGTCTCAATATCATCCGCGACATCCTCAACCGGCTCCACTACTGCGGAAAAGATGAACGGCTGATCGCGCCCGATTCGCGCGTCGTCTTTGAATACGACGAAGCATGCGTGCGCAACGGAAGGCTGGCGAAGTGAAGCCCTACGAAGAACGTTCGCACGGGCTTCCGCAGGGGCGTCGCCGAGCATGACGTGTATGGCGACGGAGAGTCCGACCCTGTCGAGCGGGCGCGGAGGTCCTCCCCTCCGAGTCGCTGTGGTCGATGCGGCGCAGGCCGAGGTGCTCGAGACACTGCGCGAGGCGCAGGCGTTTCGGAAGCCGGCCCTCGTCGGCGTACCGCAGGCGAGATGGCGGAGCCCCGGTCAGATCAACGGGCCGCTGGTGGACGGCTAGCTCGCGTTCGATAACGGGATTTCCACGACCGCCAAGGAGAAGAGAATCGTGTCCGGCATCGCGGGCGGCGTCGACTCCCTCCTCGTGCCCAATCTCGTCTCGAACAACATTTCTGGTGAAGAAATCTCGGACACGCGCCCGGCCCAGTAACCGCCGGCGTTGCTGTCGGGCTTGCTGTGGCCGGTAGTAGTACTGACGCGCCGGCTGCTCACTTCCGGAGAACCTGCGGACCAGAACCACGAGGGCGCGCCTGCGCCAAGAAGCGGACTCAGCATACCAACACGGAGATGAACAAGTAGGGGTGCATGAGTGTCGCGCCAGAACGATCAGCGCCGCTGAAGAAGAAAGGGCGGAAGCACAGCGACTGGAAGTAGCGGCCCGCAACGACCCGCGCGGTCCCTCCGCGCGGGTTGACCACGTTCGTCACGTGGCCGCGCGCCATCGCCGAAACCAAGAGCATCACGCGTCATGACGCACGCGGAGACGTCGAGAGCAACCTCAGTGCCCCAATCGACGCGCACGACGCGATGACCCCCGATCGACCGTACCGCCGTTGGGCAGATTTCGACGAGGCAAGCGCCGCGATCGTGAAGCTGTAGGACATCCATGTCGATCTGGATGACTAACGGTGTCGCGCCGTTACAGTTTCGTTACATCTTCCTGTCACCCTGCGAGGGGAGAGGACACGCTAGTGCATGTCCTGCAAAGTCGAACGGGGCGCTCCTCCCCGGCGCTTAGCGCGGCGGCATAGGCACTGGCTGATCACCAGCACTGTGGGATGCTCAAGCAGAGCGTGGCGTTCGAGATCATACGTCCAAGCCCTTTCCCTTTCACAACGACAATGCCTATATAGTGACCCTTATCGATGACTTGCTGCCGCTACTCCAATGCCCTGGCTGCGGCGTGTCATTCGACTTCCGGGCCGTCCCAACGCCCAAACTAGCCAGAGCTGAATGCGGAGTCCTCTCCTGCCGATGCGCACAGTATGCCGTATTGGATGGCATTCCTATTTTGCTGTCGGGCCGAATCGGAATATTTGAGCACACGACCGGGGCGACCGAGGTCGCAGGACCGACCGCAGCGGAACTGGTCCGACTTCTCGTGGAGGGACGGGGTGATGAGGCTCTAGTCGAGTGCCTCGCTCCGCCATGCTGGCCCGTGTGGTTGCAACGGCTGCGCCGGAGACTGGCTTCCCCCTCGGAGCCGAAAAGTCTCGTTCACTGGTGGGGGAAGCGCCAAACGATGGCTCTGCTCCGGAATCGCAGTTCCATTGCTGCTAGGGACGTTTTCGGCGTCTTCTTCAGCGACGAGACGCTCAGCCCGGACTTGGGCGACTATTTTATTTTCCGATTCGCGCAGCCTCGCCATCTGGCCGCTTTGGCTTTGCTGTCCAATCTTGACGAAATGGACCAGCCGATAGTCGATTTTGCCTGTGGATGTGGCCACCTCGACCATTACCTGACCTGCCGTCCTCACCCCCTTCGGGTTATTGGTGTTGACCTTAACTTCTATCACGCTTGGGTCGCCCGACATTGGGTTGCGCCGCGGGGACATTACATCTGCTGCAACGTAGCTGAAGGGCTGCCGTTCAGGTCTGGCTCCGTGTCCGCCACCGTCGTCTCCGATGCTTACCACTACTTCCCGAGACGAGAGCATTTCAACCGCGAGGTGGAGCGCATCGCTCCCGGGCGTATCAAGATCCTGACCCGCGTCGGGAACCGCGCCATTCGTCCAACTGAAGGGGCTGAATTGTCGCTGCACGAGTACCGCGCCGAACTGGGCGGTGCGAACATAAGGGCCTTTTCAGAATGCCGGTTGGTGCGCGACTATCTCGCCCGCCACGATCCTTTGGGTAGCGAGCCGGAATCCGAGAACGCTCTCGAAGGCTCCAAGTGGCTGTCGTTCGTGATCAACCCGCCAGCCAAGCCCATCGTGGCGTCGGCTCGTGGGGGGCTTTCGCCTCACGCGGTCGGTCACATAGGGCTCAATCCGATATACGCCAAGTCTGTTGTCGCAGGACAAACGAAACTCTGGTTCACGTTTCCTCGACCGTGGTACGCATATGAAAACCACCAGATGCTCGAGTACCACGCAAGAGTGGCAACCATCAGCGCGACAGATATTGAGGCGCTTCGATCGGGCAATTGGAACAGCACTCTGGAGGAACTGCTGGATCAATTCGTACTGATCGGTCTCCCGGAACGCTTCTGAGCGCTCAGCTAGTTGCAGACCGGGATCGTTGCCCAGCGAGGCGCACAATGCAACGGGGGAGCAATGAGGAAGGATCGAAGGGGATGAAAACAGCGACTATCGAAGTGACCGGCCTTTTCACGGCGGAATGCGGGCTCGGCGTGGAGAGGCAACTCTCGAAGCTCCGGGGCGTGAAGCGCGCGGCAGTCAATGCCGTGTCCGGCACTGCAACCGTGGAGTTCGACGAGAAGTCCATCGCGCTCGAGTCGATTAAAGCGGTAGTTCGCGATTGCGGCTATGGCTGCACGGGCGTGCAGCAGCCACACCACGTT
>JAEUMX010000244.1 GCA_016791285.1 Burkholderiales bacterium | reverse complement strand
CGCAGCCGGCGATGCGATCGTGAAGATCACCAGAACGACGATCTGCGGCACGGATCTGCATATCCTGAAGGGTGACGTGCCCTCTTGTGCACCGGGGCGGATCCTCGGACACGAAGGCGTCGGCGTGATCGACTCCGTCGGCGCGGGCGTCACCGCCTTGCGGCCTGGAGACCCGGTGCTCATTTCGTGCATCTCGGCCTGCGGAAAGTGCGAGTACTGCCGGCGCGGCATGTACTCCCACTGCACCACGGGGGGCTGGATGCTGGGCAACGAGATCGACGGAACGCAGGCGGAGTACGTCCGCATCCCGCACGCCGATACGAGTCTTTACCCGATCCCGAAGGGCGCGGACGAAGAGGCGCTGGTCATGCTGAGCGACATCCTCCCCACCGGCTTCGAATGCGGCGTCCTCAACGGCAAGGTGGCGCCCGGCGCAACGGTCGCGATTGTCGGCGCAGGTCCCATCGGTCTGGCTGCGCTGCTCACCGCGCAGTTCTACTCGCCTGCGGAAGTCATCATGATCGATCTCGACGACAATCGCCTGGGGGTCTCACGACGTTTCGGCGCGACCCAGACCGTGAACAGCGCGGACGGCAAGGCGGTCGAGAAGGTCAAGGCGCTCACCGGTGGTCTGGGAGTGGATACGGCGATCGAGGCGGTGGGGGTGCCCGCGACTTTCCTGCTCTGTCAGGACCTGGTCGCCCCCGGCGGCACCATTGCCAATGTCGGCGTGCACGGAACGAAGGTCGACCTCCATCTGGAGAGCCTCTGGGCGCACAACATCACGATCACGACACGGCTGGTCGATACGGTCAGCACCCCGATGCTGCTCAAGACGGTTCTGTCGCGAAAGATCGACCCCAAGGTCCTGATCACGCACCGCTTCAAGCTTGCGCAGATCCTGGACGCTTATGAGACCTTCGGTCACGCAGCGAGCACTCGCGCCCTGAAGGTGATCATCGAGGCGTAATACAGCCTCGAACCGCAGGTGGCCGGAAGCAGGCAGGCTTCAAGCCTGCGACCGGCGCTGCGCCGCGCGGGCGCGGATCCACTTCTCCGTGCCCACGGCTGCATAGGCGGCAAGCCCCACGCCCAGGACGTGCAGCCACGCCTCGGCGGTGATCGGCGCCGTGTGAAACAGGCGGTTCATGACCGGCATGTAGGTCAGGGCAAGCTGCGCGGCGAGCATCGCGGCGCTCCCCCACAGCACCCACGGGTTCGAGAAGAAGCCGACGGACAACGTGGAGCCCCGGAGGGAGCGGCAGTTGAAAAGATAGAAGATATCGACGACGACGATCGTGTTGACGACGATGGTGCGCGCTTCTGCAAGCGTGGCGCCGCGTGTCTGCTCCCACAGGAAAAGCCCGAAGGCACCGGCGAGCAGGATCAGCGAGACGAATCCCGTGCGCATGAAGAGCGCGAAAGTGAGAATCGGGCGCTGCGGATCGCGCGGCGGACGCTGCATGAGGTTGCGCTCCTTCGGCTCGAACACCAGCGTGAGTCCGAGCAGCAGTGCCGTCATCATGTTGATCCAGAGGATCTGCACCGGCAGGGCCGGCAGTGCGACACCGGCAACGATGGCAGCGAGGATGACAAGCCCTTCGCCGAGGTTGGTGGGCAGGGTCCAGACGATGAACTTCGTCAGGTTGTCGAAGACATTGCGTCCTTCCTCCACCGCCGCTTCGATGGAGGCGAAGTTGTCGTCGGTGAGGATCATGTCGGCGGCGCCCTTCGCCACGTCGGTGCCGGTGATCCCCATGGCGATCCCGATGTCGGCCTGCTTGAGCGCCGGCGCATCGTTGACGCCGTCACCCGTCATCGCCACCACGTTGTCGCGTGACTGCAGGGCGCGCATGAGCCTGAGCTTCTGCTCCGGTGCCACGCGCGCGAACACTGCCGCCTCCGCGGCGACGTCCGCGAGCTGTTCGTCGTTGAGCCGCTCCAGATCGCGCCCGCTCACGGCGAAGCGTGCCGACGCGCCGGCGAGGCCGATGCGGCGCGCGATGGCCTCCGCGGTGAGAAGATGGTCGCCCGTGATCATCTTCACCGCGATGCCGGCCTGCTGACACTGCCGGACCGCTGCCAGGGCCTGCGCCCGTGGCGGATCGATCATCCCCTGCAGGCCGAGAAACGTGAGTCCCCCCGCGACGTGGCGGTGAGCGAGGCGACGCTGCTCGCGCGGCGCCAGGTGGCGGGCGAAGGCGAGCACGCGCAGCCCGCGCGCGGCGAGTTCGTCTGCCGTGCGCCGCAGCGATTCGCGGTCGATCTCGGCGGGCGCGCCGGAATTGTCAAGCGCATCCGTGCACCGGTCGAGCAGGCGCTCGACCGCGCCCTTGATGTAGATGACGTGGCCACGCTCGCCGCAGTCATGGAGCGTCGCCATGTACTGGTGCTCCGACTCGAACGGGATGGCGTCGAGGCGCGGCAGCGCCTCGACCGCTGCCGCATGCGCGAGCCCCGCCTTTTCGGCAACGACGATGAGCGCCGCTTCCGTCGGATCGCCCTGCACCGTCCAGCGATCCTTGGCGTGGACGAGCTGTGCGTCGTTGCACAGCAGACCTGCGCGCAGGCACTCCATGAGCGCGGCGCGTCGAGCGGGATCGACGCGCCGCGCCGCCGCGTCGAGGAACTCGCCGCGCGGCTCGTAGCCGCCACCGGAGACCGTGCAGACCGAGGCGCCGGCGAAGACCGCCTGCACCGTCATCTGGTTCTCGGTGAGCGTGCCGGTCTTGTCGGAACAGATCACCGTGGTGCTGCCCAGGGTCTCCACCGCCGGCAGCTTGCGGATGATCGCACGGCGCCGCGCCATGCGTGATACGCCGATGGCAAGCGTGATCGTCACCGCCGCGGGCAGCCCCTCCGGGATCGCCCCCACGGCAAGCGCAACCGCCGCCATGAACATCGCGAACGCACTCTCGCCGCGCCAGAGGCCGAGCGCGAAGGTCGCCACCGCCAGCGCGAGGATTGTCCACAGCATGATGCCGCTGAAGTGCGCGATCTTGCGCGTGAGCGGTGTGGAAAGATCGGTCGCCTCCGAGATGAGCCAGGCGATGCGCCCCATCTCGGTCCGGTCGCCAGTTGCCCACACCACACCTTCCGCGCGCCCGTAGGTCACCAGCGTGCCGGCGAAGGCAAGGTTGCCGCGCTCGGCGAGAATCGTGTCGAGCGCGAGCACATTGCCGTGCTTGGCTACGGGCACCGACTCGCCGGTCAGCGCGGACTCGTCGACCTGCAGATCGCGCACCTCGAACAGGCGCAGATCCGCCGGCACCTTGTCGCCCGACTCGAGCAGCACCACGTCGCCGGGTACCAGCGTCTCGGACGGCACGCGCTGCCTGCGGCCATCGCGCCGCACGGTGGTGGCCGTGACGACCATCTGGGCGAGCGCGCTGATCGCCTTCTCCGCCCGCGCCTCCTGCACGTAACCGACGATGGCGTTGAGGAAGACGACGCCGAATATGACCGAGGCATCGACCCATTCGCCGAGCACTGCCGTGATGACGCTCGCGGCCAGCAGCACGTAAAGCAGCGGCTGATGAAACTGGAGCAGGAAGCGCATCCATTCGCTGCGCCCCTTCTTGAACGTGAGCCGGTTCGGGCCGAATTTCTTCTGGCGGCTACCGACCTCCGCCGCGGCAAGTCCTGCGTGCAGATCGGTCGCGAGCAACTCGCTGACTCTCTCGGTCGGCAGCTCATGCCAGGCGTGACTGGCGTCGGGAAGGTGATGTAATTCGCGACTCATGCAAGCGGACATTCTCAAAGCGGTAACGCGGGCGACGCGCCATCGAGGCTTCGTGGAGTGACTGCGTGATTGTAGCCCAGGCGCGCCGAGCGCCCCCGCGCGGCGGTCGCGAGAATGCGAGCAAGCGGCGCGCTCAGGCACTCGCCGCGGACGCAGCCGCTTCCTCGAAGAGTCCCGCGATCTCTCCCCAGCGCGCGGCGGGGTCGGCGCTGATGCGGGCGATCGTTTCCTCGAACGCCCGCCACATCGCCTGCGTCGTCATCTCGTAGGCATGACCCCAGAAGTAGAACACGCCGCCTTCGCGTGCCTTCTCGTAGCGGGTACGGAAGTCGGGAGCGAGGAAGTGACAGCTCGGGTGAAACGCCATCGGATCGCGAGGCGGGAAGCACTGATCGGCGCTGCCCACGGTACGCGCATAGACGTGTCCCGCCTCGCGCACCGCATTCATGACGCCCTCGTGATAAGTGCCGAACGGGTAAGCGAAGCCGTACACCGGTTGCCCGAAGAACTGCCGCAGTCGGTCGCGGCCCTCCGCGATCTCGTGCTGTGCCGCGTCTGGCGGCATCTGCTCGAGGTGCGGATGCGTCAGGCTATGGTTGGCGATCGCGAATCCAGCATACACATCGCGCATCTCATTCCACCCGAGGCGCACGACATCCGTGCCCTGGTAGACCCAGCCTGGCTTGCGATGAGTCGCGTGCAGTCCCGCGTTCAGGTTGAAGGTTGCCCTGGCGTCGTGCCGGCGCAGGATCTCGGTGAGCCGCACGTCGGCCGTCACGCCGTCGTCCCAGCACTGGACCACTGTCAGCACGGCGGGCGGGGTTTGCGCACGGGGTTGAGAAGGGTCTGCCACGACGAGCACTGTCCGGTCACTTCGGGGGCGCAGCTGCATCGGGTGGTTGGGCGTCAATGCAATTCATCGCCCATCGATCCGTGTTACGCGTCGCGGGATAGTTCTTCGGCTGCGATTCCGAACACTTCCTCCGCTGAACCGATTGCCACAAAATGACCGGCTCCCGGAACTGGATGCCATACCGCTCCAGGCATCTGCTCGGCCACCTGTTTGTTGATGGTATCCGGCACAAGGCGGTCATCCAGTCCTTGCCACATGTGGACGCGCCGTTCGATTGTATTCACGTCGAAGGCCCAACTCCGATAGAGGAGTTCGGCGTCGCGAACCAGCCCGTCGCTGCCCTGAGCGAAGCATTCGGCGCTTGCTTCGCAGAAGGCGGTTTCGAACCCCGGTTGAAGCAGAATCTGCCGGTCGTAGTCGTTGACGGCTTTCCGCAGTTGTTTGATGTAGGTCTCGCGGAAGTGTTCGGCGGTCAGGCCTAGGGTCGCATACATCATGCGGAAGCCGGGTTCAAAATGCAGTGCGAGAAAGCCCCCCAGCGCGTCGGCTTTGGACAGATAATCCTTTGCCCAGTTGTCACCAAATGTTCCGTAGCTTCCACCCGCGATGCTGCTGACGTGGCGCAGTCGAGCAGGATCGATGTAAGCTGCGGCCGCAAGCGCCCATGGGCCACCCTCCGACCAGCCTGTCACTCCGAATTCGCGGTACCCCAACGCGTCGGCGATCGTCGCCAGGTCATCGGCCCAGCCGGAGTAGCTGCGTGCTTCCTGGGGACTGGACTGTCCGATGCCGGGGCGGTCTACGCAAATGAGTCGTAGCCGGTGCTTCGATGCCGCATCTGCGAAGAGGCGCGCCTCGAGCCGGCTACTGGGGCCGCCATGATTATGGATAACGAGCGGTCCCCGCGGATCTCCAACCTCAAAGTATGCGAGGTTACGGCCGTCTTTGGTTGCTACCATCTTCGTGCTCCTGGGGGGCTGCGGATCGCGAGACGGAAACTGGGTCGTCAGTTCGCGATTCATTTCTGGTGCCCTTACCCGATTAGTTCGTGTGTGCCACGGGTGCAGTCTTACCGATTGCCACAACGGCGACAACTAGGCCGGCGACTACCCACGTCAACGTTCCTCCGGCCTCGCCGAGCAGAAGCGCGGAAGCAAGTATGGTGATAAGAGGCTGCAACAGCTGCGTCTGGCCGACTTTTGCAATACCGCCAAGCGCAAGCCCGCGGTACCAGGGAACGAAGGCGAGAAACTGGCTGATCACCGTGACATAGAGAAAACCAACCCAGGACTCCAGGGGCAGATGAATGGTCGCCGGCGCAGACAGCAGCACTGGAACAACGAGCAGCGGCGCAGAGAAGACAAGGGCCCACGAGATCACTTGGAGACCGCCGAGACTCCTGGACAAGCGAGCGCCCTCCGCATAACCGATACCAGCGCTGACAACAGCACCGAAGAGCGCCACATCCGCCCAGTGAAAGGCTCCGCTTGATTGGGCGAGAGCGTAGCCGACCACGAGCGCTGTTCCGACGGATGCACAGAGCCAAAACCGGCCCGACGGACGTTCCCGAGAAAACAGGGCTCCCGCGGCTGCCGTTGCAAGGGGAAGAATTCCGAGCACAACGCCGCCGTGCGAAGCGTCGACGTAGCGCATCGCCCAAGCCGTAAGCAGCGGAAAGCCGACTACTATCCCAGCAGCGACGACGACAAGGCTCTTCGATTCCTCGCGCGAGGGCAGGCGTTGCCGGGTCAACAGCAAGAACGCACCGGCCAAGAGTGCAGCACCAACCGCTCGGCCGAGACCGACAAACACCGGATCGAGTGCTCGAACTGCGGCACGCGTCGCGGGAAGTGTGACGGCAAACGCAACGACGGCAATAAGCCCGAGTGCATAGGCGAGATTCTCGTCGCGGGTGTTCGCCATGAAGTCTAACGTTTTGGCGATCACCTGCGGCGCGAAGCGCGTTCAGGTGACCGCCGTGTTAGGTGACCGCTTCGGGCGGCTGCCCCCTCTCCGTTGTCGCCGGTCTCGAGGGTGTCACGGTCGACAGCATCCTGGAGACGACGCACTTCACGAAGGATGGCCATGAAGCGACGCCCGAACGGCGTCAGCGCGTACTCGACCTCGACCGGAGGCTTCTCGCCGAATACGGCGCGGCGCGCGATCCCGAAGCGCATCATCTTCCGCAGCCGCTCGTTCATGACCTTCGCCGACAGGCCTGGGCAGGCTCGAAGGAGCGCGCTGGGCCGGGTGCATCCGTCAGCCAGAAGCCCAAGGAGGAGCACCGACCATTTGCAGCCGATGATGCTCTCCACCATGGCCGCGACGGGAATGGCCTTGCGATCCTCGTTCACGGGAGGCCCACTCTCTGAGGAACGGGTGAGAACCATCGCGTGCCTACCTTACCGGAAAGTGCCATCTTGCGGCGATTACGCCGTCGGCGCATCTTCTCGGCGCGGGTGGCACTGTGCCACCGTGAGCGAAAATCGTCGATACGAAAGGAGCCAGGACCATGAAGAAGAAAGCCGTCTTCTACCACGCCGGGTGCCCCGTGTGCGTCAGCGCGGAGCAATCGGTGCTCGGGGCGTTGGACAGGAACCGCTTCGAGGTCGAAGTCGTGGACCTCGGCACGACCAAGGGCCGCCTCTCTGAGGCCGAGAAGCTGGGCATCAAGTCGGTTCCCGCACTTGCCCTGGATGACCAGGTCTTTCACATCAACTTCGGAGCCAGCCTGTCCGACCTCAAGTGACGGTCGCCGAGAGTGTTTTCCCCGAGGCGCGACAGCGCGCCTTCGGGTCTTCCCGGACTGCTCTCGCGCGCGTCCCTCTCGAATGGAGTTAGGCGGGCTTTTCTCGATCACCGGGTTTGACCTCATCGCCAACGTGAATGGTGCCCCCGCGATCAGCTGTCATCGCGACTGCAAAAGTGGGGTTTTGCCGAGGAAAGACCTCAAGCAGCGTTTTCATGATTGGCAGGTCTCGCTGTCCGGTGAGCGGATTCGCGTGCGTGGCCAGGCATCTGCCTTTCGCCCTCACGACTTCGAATTTGACCTCACCAATGCGAACGCTTCGGCCTATCCATTCTTGCTCTTCCCACGCGCCTAGGCCGTCAACGGCGATATTTGAGCGGAACCGATGCTCGCTCAGATCGGGAGCGCCCGCGCCGGCCGCAACAGCTGCAAGGCTTTGGCGTCCGTGCAGTGTCACGTAACCCGGCTCGGCGTCTTGATAACGGGGCGTAGCTCCGTCGCCGACCACCCGTAACGGAAGTCGGTCTGAGCGCGAAGAGAGTGGATTCTCATCGAGTGTGAGGACGTATTCTTCTATTGCTGCGGCGACGCGCTTGCGTCCTGCATTGTTCAGCGTCTCGTCAACGAGAACTTCGCCTTGCAGCTCGATGCGCAGCCGCTGCGTCTCGTGATCGAACCGGAGCTGAAGCCGCGCCAGCCCAGGGGTATTTACCAACGCGACGAACTCGTGTTTCGTGCCCCAGGCATCGCCCGGGATTGCCGAATTGGCAAATCGAACACCGAGAACCCGGTCCCCGGCGATGCGCCCCTCATCCAGGACCGATAGGGATTCACATTCCTCGGCAGTGAATCCTTTCACCGGATAGCGATACAAGGCGGCGACGTGCATTTGTGAGATGCCT
>JAEUMX010000236.1 GCA_016791285.1 Burkholderiales bacterium | reverse complement strand
ACCCAAGCAGGCAAGCATTGGTTCAACGACGACACATTTTGGGCGATGCTGCGTCTGCGTGGGGTTGAATGCGGTGAGTCGTATGCCGAAGCGTACTTCGCCCGAAAGCTGCTGCTCTGAGGCGCTGTGCATCTACTGGGGGCGATGAGACGGCGGTCAAGGAAGACGGGAACTGGGTTCGCGGCTACGTCCCGGCCGGTACTACCCTGGCAATGCCTGCGCGCTGGCGTAAACTGCCGATGATCTCGGCGATCTCGCCGTCCGAGAGCGCCTTTCGCATCGTCGAGGACAGTAATCAATGCGGATCGGTTCCTCGAGTTCCTTGGGGGCGCTCATCGAGGGGAGCGCAACGCAAGATCTTTCTGGTGGTCGACAACCTGCGCGTGCATCACGCCAAGCGGGTGAGCATTGCTCGCCGCACAGCACCTATGCCCGCCTCCTCGCAATGACTCCGCCTCTAACATCAGATGGGAAGGTTGCGTAGAAGTGCAACGATTTAGTGCGTCAGGGCACTATTATGGTGCATCGGGGCTGGCCTTGATCGTCTGTTGTTTGACGGGTTGTGGCGACAGCGACATGCCATCCGTGCCTCGAATATTTTCACTGAGCCCGATGCGGGCTGCGTTGACCACCTCCCAGACTCAACAATTTCAGGCAGTTCAGCGTAATGACACCCCTGTTTCTTGGGAAGTGGACGGTATTCCCGGAGGTAACGCCATCGTCGGCACCATCACCAACAGGGGCCTTTATTCTCCGCCGCGAGCCGGCGGGATCCATATCGTAGCCGCCCGCAGCAGTGGCAATGATCTGGAAACCGCGCAAGCGACAATCGCTGTCACCGATCTTACGGGCGTGCTTACTGGGCGCTACGACCGCCAACGCACTGGGCAGAATCGCCTTGAATATGCCTTGACTCCAGCCACGGTCGGTTCGTCAACCTTTGGCAAGCTCTTTTCCTGCCCCGTCGACGGCGCGGTATACGCGCAACCTTTGTACGTGGCAAACCTTCCGATCGCCGGGGGAACACATAACGTTGTCTTTGTCGCGACCCAACACAATAGCGTTTATGCCATTGATGCCGATCGCGGTTCTTGCCATGTTTACTGGCAGCGAAAGTTCATCGACGAGAGTTACCTCAAGTTGCCGAGGGAGATCACGTCAGTACCTGCGGCGAAGACCGGTAATACTTGGGATATCAAAGACGAGATCGGGATTACCGGCACGCCGGTGATTGATCCCGACACCGGCACGCTTTACGTCGTGACCAAGACCAGAGAGAAGAGTCCCCTCAAGCGAATACTCGGATTCGTACGAAAGGACAAGGACGGAGGACAGTATCACCAACGGTTGCACGCCCTGAGTCTCGTGGACGGCAGCGAAAAGTTCAATGGACCGGCTGAGATCTCTGCCGCGCTCACGGTTCCAGGTGGCGGAGAGCCCAAGGACCCTTTGTGTCCAAGCCCCGAAGGTCTCGTTGCTTTCTGCACGCTTCACCAACACCAGAGGCCTGCCCTGCTCCTTATAGACGGCAAGGTCTACGTCGCGTGGGCGTCACACGGTGACGTCAGGCCTCACTATCACGGTTGGGTCATCGGCTTTAACGCAAAGAATCTTGCCGAGCGACCGCTCTTGTTCAATACCTCTCCGAACGGGGCGGCGGCCGGCATCTGGCACATGGCTGCCGACGATGATGGAAACATTTACGTGATTACCGGTAACGGTACGTTCGATACGGCGGCTCCTCGTACTAACTTCGGAAATACCTTCCTAAAGCTGAGTACGGCAGGAGGCAAGCTTTCGGTAGCGGACTTCTTCACCCCGTTCAACCAGGAGGACCTGAACCCTCTTGACCTTGACCTGGGTTCAGGCGGCCCCCTTGTGCTGCCGGACACCGTGGGCTCGAAGGCGCACCCGCGCTTGCTCGTCGGAGGGGACAAGTCGGGACAACTCTATCTGGTAAGCCGGGACCGGATGGGTGGATACTGCGAGGGCTGCCCGACCAACTCCAATATCGTGCAGCAGCTTGCCATAGAGGGTATCGACGACCCCTGCGTCGTCTGCGGTATCTTCGCCACCCCGGCGGTATGGGAAGGCCGTCTGTATGTTCAAGCGGTTCGGGACCACCTCAAGTCATACACGATCGACGATGCTCAGATCTCTTCGAAACCAACATCTGTTTCCAGCCGCAAGATCGGATATCCTGGCGCGGGACCCGCAGTTTCCTCGCTCGGTGCAACGAATGGGATAGTCTGGGTCATCGACTCGTTCATGCACGGCACCCCCACAGGGGGGTACTGGCAGAACGGCAAGCCCTCGCCTTGGCCCGCTAGTAAGAGCGGGCCCGCTGTCCTGCATGCTTATGACGCCCTGGACTTGACTAACGAGCTTTGGAACAGCGCCCAAGCGGACAACAACCGCGATCAAGCAGGCCACGCGGTGAAGTTTACCGTGCCAACGGTAGCCAACGGGAAAGTGTACGTTGGAACGCAGACCGAGCTCACCGTGTACGGCCTGCTACCGAACTGATTGCGGGTAGTCGTGGCCGGGATTCGACTCAGAGGGAGACTTGTGCAACCGGATTCGACTCAGCCTAAGAGGCAGCGAGCCTCCGCCACGATATCACCCACTGTTTGAAACGATTCGACGTCTGCGACGCCGAACTTGATCCCGAGCTCAATCTCTGCGGAAACGATGAAGGTCACGTACCTGAACGAATCCCAGTCCCGGATATCACTCCGAGTTGTTTCCATGCCCAGCACGATGGAGTCATCGCCAAGTAGATCACGAAGAATTCGAGTGAATGTCGCGAGGAGTTCTTGATCTGTCACGTCACGATGTCCTTTCGAGTTATGAAAGTGGGGCGAGGGATATACTCGTCGATGTGGATGAGCCAGCGACTGGCGTCTTGCCCCGGTACTGGCTTGCGTTGCCTCGCGAATCCGAGTGTGCCGTACAGGTCGCTCACGACGCCATTCTTGTCTGTCGGAGCGTAGTCGGCGCGCAGCTTGCGCACGCCTCGTTGACGTGCGAACTCCACGGCGATGTTCATCGCCTCGAATTCAAGCTGACGACCGAAGACGCGGCAACTCATTACCCAGGTGTCGATCTCGAGAGCTTCGGGATCATCGAGGAGCGGGCGCAAGACCATGACGCTCACCAACCCGTTGTCTCCGAAGCGATCCACGAGTCGGAACTGCAGCAGCAGATTGTCGGGCGAATGGGCAAAGCGCGCTACCTCCTCGGGCGAGTATCGGCGCGTGGTCATGTTGAATTGATTGGTTTTGTTGATGAGCTGCGTGACCCTTGTGAGATCTACCGTTGCGACGGGCCCAAATTCCACGGTCATGTCCAGCCCACGTAGAAAGGCTTCCATTCCGTGCGACGCGCTCCGCAGTGCCTCGCGCTCAGCATTCGCGGCGTACTGATCCGCACGGTCGCGATCCTCGGTGGTGAAGCTCACCGCCTCGAAGTAACCTTCGTCGGCGATGCAGCGCACGTAATGCGCGGGGTCTGCAGGCAGCTCCGGTACTGCCACCATCGGCAGGCTTTCACGCACCCTTGCCCGTTCAACGGGATTGTCGTCCACGAACACCAGGCTATCGAGGCCGATATTGAGCTGGCGTGCGATTGCCCTGACGTTCTGTGCCTTGTCTTCCCAGTTCGCCATGAATGCAGCGATGTCCGAGCGCCTGAGGACCATCTCCGGATGGGAGCCAAATGCGGCCTCCGCCACCGCGAGCTCGTTCTTCGAGCACACGGCGAGGATGATTCCCCGCTCCTTGAGTCGCTTGGCATAACGTTGCAAGGCTAGGTAAGCTTCACCGAGGGCGCTGCCCTCTCCGAGCACTATCCCTTCCAAACCATCGTCCCCGATCACGCCCCCCCAAATGGTGTTGTCGAGATCGAGCACTAGACACTTTCGCGACTGCCCGCGCTGTGCGGCGATCATTCGAGATACCAGTTCGCCATAGGTTGGCGCTGCCTGCGGCGCAATCTCGATCTTTCCCTGTAGCCAGCGCGCGACGTCGAACCAAGCGTCGATACCCTCACGCGCGCTTGCCCGCGACACGTCGAGCAGCAGCACCCTGTTCTCCGAGGCGGCTCGTGCGACGCGCTCGTTGAGAAGAGCCACCAAGCGCGTCGGCGCCCCGGGCACGAGTCGATCATAGCTTCCGAACAGTGATTCGTATACATCGAGAAACGATTGCTGAATGACCAGAGCACCGCAGTCATTACGTGCGGTACGCCATAGCATAGAAAGCTCGTCTGTCACCCGCGTGACGGCGCTCTCGGCCTCCTCTACAGTGGCTCCCACGGCCACCCCTGCGATCGTCTCACGGGCGGTAAGCGACAACAGGACAATATCCGGGCCGAAGACTCGCAGCGGCGACTCGGGATCGAGAAGCTCTTGGCGGTATTGTCCGAAAGCACCCTTGTACAGATTGAAGCGAATACGCCGGCGCAGACCGCCGACGCGGATCGCAGGAAGCAGATGATCGATAGTGCAGGAAGAAAGAATAGCGAGGCGGACCCGCGAGAATCCTGCAGCGTCCACCTCGGGGATCTGCCGCAAGGCGTTATCGATCTGTATCGTTTCGAGAAAACCCAGTCGCGTCTGCGACAGTTCGGCAAGCCGCATCAAGCGTTCTTCGGGTGAAGCAACGGCAAGAACAGAGCGAAGACTCTGTCGGAAATCGCCAGGTGACGAGTTCATTTCAGTTGGCTGTGTTGCGGAAAACAGGGCGTCAAGCCGGAGCGATTGCGCTCTCAGGAGCGACGCGGAGAGCTGTCCAGACATTCGCGAATACGAGGACCGGCAGCATCGAAGAATGCCTGAGACCACCGTTCCGCGCTGGCGCGATCCAGATGAGAGCCGTCGAAGGTCGTGATGTTGAGCGGTTGGGGTGCCACGAGATCGAGACCCAAGGCGTCGGCGATAGCCTGCGCCTCCGCTCTCTTGGTTGCATCGTACGGAGCGATCGTCAAGAGGACGCAGCGCTTCTCTACCGGTAACGTCGACACGAATTCCCGTCCAAGAGCGGCAAAGTGGTCCCAGCGTTCTTCGTCGCTCACGGGGCCATCCGAGGTCGTCTTCGTTGCCGCATTCCACGCTGCCAGATTGCCAGCCAGTTCCCAGGCGCCGGTATCCCGCGACCGAAAGAACGCGGGGTTGCTTCCACAAATAGCAGGGGCCGACGAGCAAACGCTCTTGTGCAAAGACTGCCAGAACTGCTTGTCCTTGTAACGGGTCTGCGCGTCGCTCTCGCGGAGAATCTGTTTCGCCGGGGGCGTTTCGCGGGTGTCGTCGAAGAACCGGTCGACGTTGATGACATATACCCTGGCGCGAGGTTTCAGTTTGGAAAGCAAGGGCGCTGCGAACTTGACGTTCTCGGTGTACGTGAAGCCCAAGAGGTAGTAGGGCACCCTGATTTTCGCAAACCAGCTATCGGTTGCAGTGGTCGAGAACGCAAACTGCATTCGGCTGCTTCCCAGGAACACCACGTCCGCGTCCACCGCATGGCGCCTGGCTTCCGGCTCCAGACCAAACCAGAAAGCGCCATGATCGTAATCTGCATAGCCGCCAATCTCACAGTGAGCGAGATAGCGATCGGACCCGTAGCCGTTGCCCGGACAGGCAAAGACCCCTTCACCGCGGGTCTTGTAGGCGAATGCGCCCAGCACACTGAAGAGGAGGATCAGAACGTAGAGACCGGGTCGTCCCGCGAGCAGCGAAGAGAAAGTGCTTCTCGCTTGAGCTCGATGGGTGGTGAGCGACGGAGAATGCATGGCAGCGTCAGTCGGGTTGAGGTACTGCGACAGGAGCGTGACGCGCCTGGAGAGAAAGCTGAATGCGGGAGACAGCAAACCCCGTGCCGGCGGTAGCACGGTTCAAGCTTATCGATAACACGGTCGTTCTCACCGCAGTCTCGCTCTACTAAATGTTGAGAATGGCGAGTCCCTAGAACTGCCAATAAAGAAACTCGCTCTTGCCACCAAGCTTGATGACCGAGGTTACGGCAATGGCAGACATCAGAAAGGCCCAGGGAAGCGTAGGCCGCCAATCCAATACCCTGGCCCACCCTTCCAGCTCTTCGTCGCGCCGTTTCACGCCGATGGCTGGCTCGTAGCGCGATAAGATCTGGAGTGAGTTCGGAAGCGCGAGTGCGATCACGAGCAGTGCAAAGATCCACATAGTCGTCGCGATGAATTCCGCGCCGCTCCCGGCCGACGTTACCGACGGTGAGACGATCGGCTGCAGCACAGAAGTCAAAGGGCCGAGCCTTTCGAAGATCTGCTGCGGCAGGGTGATGCCGTTGAACCCCAACATGCCCTGGAGCAATTCGCTCGCGGTACCCACCGTCGGCGAGCGGAACAAGACCATGGCGACAGCCACTGCGATGAAGGTCAGCACGAAGCCTACCGGTCGCATGAACCGGTTATAGCTGGCCTTGTCCGGCCAGAGTCTCGGCCCGACCATCCGCCAGGCATGGTTGATCGAGAGATAGAGGCCGTGCAGCAGGCCCCAGAGAATGAAGACGTACCCCGCTCCATGCCACAGTCCGGACACGAACATGGTAAGGATCGTCGGGCCGGCCAGGAGGTGGAAGTAGGCGCCACCAATGCGCGCGTCGCGTCCGCCGAGCACGGGTTTCCCTGCCGCGAGTCGTCGCCGCGTCAACCATAGAACGAGCGGATTGTAGAGATAAGCGGTCAGGAATCGTGTCAAAGTCATGTGCCAGCGTAACCAGAAGTCGATGATGCTCGAAGCCTTCAAGGGAGAGTCGAAGTTGGGCGGCAATCGCACGCCAAAGCAGCGTGCCAATCCCAGAGCCATGTCCGTATATCCGGAAAAATCGAAGTATATCTGCAGCGTGAAGCCTACGGCTGCCATCCACGCAGTGAAGAGCGAGGCGTCCCCGCCGGTCGCCACGGCGTCGTAGATCGGAGAAACATGAGCCGCTACCCCGTCCGCCAGCACCACCTTCTTGAAGAGGCCCATGAGAAAAAGGGTAAGGCCGAGCGCGACGCTCTCCTTGTCGAAGCGACACGAGGCCTTCTGGAACTGCGGCATCATCTCGCGATAATGCACGATCGGCCCGGCGATCAGTTGCGGGAAAAAGAGCACGAACAGGCAATAGTCTCGGAGCGAGAACGATTCTATGCGTTGCGCATGTACGTCGATGAGAAACGCGATCTTCTGGAACGTGATGAACGAGATACCGAGTGGCAGGATCACGTGCTCGAGAAAGAAATGCGTACCGGCCACGTCGTTGACGACGGTGCTGAAGAAGTTCACGTACTTGAAGTAACCAAGGAACGCAATGTTGAAGACAATGCCGAGGGCGAGAACCAGCCGTGCCGTTCGGGTTCGCGCCTGATCCGAGCGTAGCCGCAGGAGAACGCTTGCTAGGGCGAAGTTGACGAGTATCGAGGGCGCGATGATCAGGACGTTCAGTGGCCGCCACCAGGCGTAGAAGAACAACGATGCGACGATGAGCCAGCCGAGCGCCCACGCACGGGAGGTTTTTCCCAGCAGGAAGAACCCCGTCAAGGTCGCTGGCAGAAACAAGAAGACAAATTCGTAAGAATTGAAGAGCATGGGCGGCGAGAGTTCTGCAAGTGCTGCTGTTTAACGGAAGCAAGATCGACGCAATCGCTCGCAAATGTATCGTGACGTGTGCGTCGACTATCGGCGTCGCGATCGGCGGCCGATTGGCCTCAACGGTGGATAACCCCTGAAAGTCAGAATCGTGGCAGCCAGCGAGCACGGTGTAACTGTGCGCCGCACGGATCATATTGCGGTTGCACACAACGCGCCAGAGGGCTCTTGGTTTCGACTCGGCATGCTTCGGTCGACGGAATCTCGGGAGCGGTTGTGGAAGATTCGGCATTCGCGCATCGGGAGCGACTCCGGGGCTTTTGTGTCGCGCCTCGCGCGTGTGCACAGAATCCTTGCAGCGCTCCGTTTGGGTGCCGCTGGTAACGTACGACCGACCCCCTGGCACTATGGAATGGCCATTGCTGACCAAGTCAGGTTGGCCCGGAAACCTTGCGCCGCTTTAGCTTGGGTTCTGCCGTCACAGTTTCCAGAGGAAGTTCCGTGATTGATTTCAAGCGCTTGATCGGGCAGTTCGTGGTCAGTTCCGGGTGGCGCCCGGGGCCACGCCAGTGGGTGTCTGACCGGATCGGAGACTGGCAATTGGGGCGGCATCCCGCATTGCCGGCGATGCAATTGGTAGGCGCGGAAGATCGTCCGGTGGGCTGGCTCATCGGTTACCCGATCAGCGAGGCCGGTACGCTCTTGACCGATGGGGCTTGCGTCCGGGTGCCAGCGCCCGCGTTGAGATCGGAGGCGGAGCTGGAAGAGTTCATCTACGCATTTGGCGGTCGTTTCGCGGTGGTGATGCTGGGTGCCCATCTGCGCTTCTATGTCGACCCGTACGGGTCGCTCTCGGCGCTCTATTGTGCGCATCAGCGTATCATCGCCTCGACGCCGAATCTGATCCCCTACGACGAGGCGAGCCGCGATCGCGTCGATCTCGCGCTCGCCATCGGGATCCCGTACACCGATGGAATGTATCCCTTGGACATGACGCCGAGGTACGGCGTCGAGCGTGTTCTGCCGAATCATTACCTGGATCTTCGTGCGTGGCGGACGGTTCGGCACTGGCCGAAGCGTCCGCTGGAGGCGGAGGCATCGGTGGAGGAGGCGATCGCCGATATTGCCAGCCTGGTGAAAAGGAACATCGGGGCAGTCGTCGCGGCGACACCAACCTATCTCAAGCTGACGGCCGGCTGGGATTCGCGGATGCTTCTCGCGTGCTCGAAAGAGTGGGCGCCTCGCCTTGAGCTTTTCACGGCCGAGATCGGGGACGAAGGAGCGGCCACCGATTGCGACACGGCGCGACGGATCGCGAAGCGCTTGGGGCTCAGGCACCGGGTATTGCCGCGGGAACAGGCGCGCGACGAGGACCTCGAGGAGTGGATGTTTCGCATCGGCTATTCGACCAGTGAACAGAGGGGCTGGCGGGCGGTGACGATGTACAAGCGCCTGCCCGGCGGCCATGCGGTGCTGGCGGGCAACGCGGGGGAGATTGCCCGGGCGTATTACTGGAACGACGCCGACGCCGAGACGACTGAGATCACACCCGAGCGGCTGGTCGGGCACTGCGACTGTCCCCTCGAAGAGGAGCCCCTGCAACGGGCGCGCGCCTGGCTGGACTCGGTTCCAACTCGGAACGCCTTCGACATCCTCGATCTGTTCATGATCGAGCAGGACGTGGGAGGTTGGGCGTCGGTGGTTCAGTATGCCGAGTGCGACCCGGGATTCGCGATCTTTCCCCTGTGCCACCGCGGCATCGTCGAGCGGATGCTGGCGCTGCCGGCATCCTACCGCCGGATGGGGCGTATGGCGCAAGACATCATCGCGCGGGAATGGCCGGCGTTGCTCGATTGGCCGGTCAATCGGCCGATTGGCGCGACGCGGATCCTGTTTAGGATGAAGCGGGCGATCAAGAAAGCAAGGCTTACGTAAGTGGGCAACGCGGCGTCGGCCATCGGAAACTCGGCGGGGGCATGTCGCGGTCGGCTGCGTCGGCCCGACCGAGCCCCTTGGGTGACTGCGAGAAGTTCTTAAGGGACAATTTCGCGCGCGGTGTGAGGTGCAGCAGCGAAGTGCCCCGTACCGGGCGCTAACAGAGCAGGCAAGACGGAGCGGTTGATGCGTAGTCGAGCAGTTTCGAATGCACGTTGGATCGCGGTTTCCCGGGTCGTGTCGGTAGCGGTTCAACTGCTCAGCGTGATGTGGCTGGCGCGTCTCTTGACGCCCGCCGACTATGGCGTGGTGGCGATGGCGCTGGTGGTGACCAATCTCGCCACTCTGGTGCGCGACATGGGTACCGGGCTCGCGCTGATCCAGAAGGAGGATCTCAAGGAAGAGACGATCCTGACCGCGTTCTGGTTTACAGCAGGGCTGGGGGCGGCGCTGGGGTTGCTGGTGGCAGGGCTGGCACCGCTGATGGCGCACGTGTTCGAGGCGTCGGCGGTGAGCGGTGTGCTGTGGGTGCTGGCTACTACCTTCCCGATCCTGGGCTCGACCACGGTGCACCAGGCGCTGCTGGAACGCGATTCCCGGTTTCCGCTGTTGGCCCGCATCGAGGCGGTGTCCGCCGTCTCGGGGCTGGCAGCCGGGGTGAGCGCGGCGTACCTGGGGGCGGGGCCGTACAGTCTCGCCGTCATTTCGCTGACGCAGGCATTGGTGTCTTCCAGCCAGCTCTGGATTGCCTCCCCGCTGCGACCGCACTGGATGTGGAACCGCCACGAATTCCGTGCCATCCGACGCTTCAGCGACTATCTGGTGGGCTTCAACATCATCAACTACTTCTCCCGCAATGCGGACAGCATGATCGTGGGCCGCGTGCTGGGGGCAGATAGCCTCGGCCTGTACTCCCTTGCCTACAAGATCATGCTGTTCCCGTTGCGCAACCTGACCTTTGTCGCGTCGCGTGCGCTGTACCCGGTCATGAGCCGGCAGCAGGCAGCGCCTGAGGAGATGGCGGAGCTGTACTTGAGGACGCTGGGGGTGATCGCCTTCGTGACCGCGCCGATGATGGCGGGCCTGTTCGTGCTACGCGACCTGTTCGTCGCGGTACTGCTGGGCAGCAAGTGGGCCGCCATAGGGGACATCCTGGCGTGGCTTGCACCGGTCGGCTTCATTCAATCGTTGACGAGCACTACTGGGTCGGTGCTCATGGCTCGCGGCCGGACGAATGTGCTGTTCTATCTCGGCATCGTGGGCACCATCCTCGTCGTTGCAGCTTTCCTGATTGGCGTCCAGTGGGGTGTGGTGGGCGTCGCGGCGGGGTACTGCATAGAGAACGTGGTCGAATTTGTTCCGGTCTTCTACATCGTGTTTCGGGAGCTGGGACAGGATCTGTCGCGATTTTTCCGCACCATCCTGGTGCCGGCGTCGCTCACCATCGTGATGGTGATCGTGGTCTGGATCTGCAGGGAACTGCTCCCGCTGCTGCAGCTGCCTGCGCTCACACAGCTGGTGTTGCTCGCGCTCGTGGGCGCGGTGACCTACGGCGCGCTGGGTTTCGCATTTGCGCGCCAATCCTTCGGTGACGTGTTCCGGTTCTTCAGGCGCCGGCGGGCGACTCGGTACGCTGCCTGAGGCTCCAGCCGGGGCCGCCTTTACACGGGCGGAGCGCGCACTTTAAGCTTCGCCGCCATGAAACATCTAACCCTTCAGGTTCTGCGCGCTCTGTCGCACGCTGAGTTCCGATCGGGCGAGGCGCTCGCCCATACCTTCGGCGTGAGCCGTGGCACTATCCACAACGCCCTCAAGGGGCTCGACGGGCTGGGGGTGCGTATCGCAGGCTCGCCAGGCCTCGGCTACCGTCTCGACGACGCGCTGTCCTGGCTCGACGCCGAGCGGATTCGAGCGTCCGCAGGCGATGCCGCGACGATGATCGACCTTCAGGTCGAGGCGAGCTGCGAATCGACGAATACCCTGTTAGTGGACCTTGCACGCGCCGGTGCAGCCAGTGGGACGGTGATCGCGGCGGAGTTGCAGACCAGCGGTCGTGGCCGGCGTGGCCGCGGCTGGGAGTCCGCGCTCGGTGCAGCCCTCACGTTCTCGCTGCTGTGGCGCTTCGAGCGCGGTGTTGCAGCCCTTTCCGGACTGAGCCTCGCCGTCGGGGTAGCCTTGGTCCGAGCGCTGCGTGGATTCGGCGCGCGGGCCGTCATGCTCAAGTGGCCGAACGATCTCGTCCTGCCTGCGGGCAAGCTCGGCGGCATCCTGATCGAGGTCGAGGGCGATGCGCTCGGACCGAGCGCGGCCATCATCGGTATCGGCCTGAACGTTCGCCTGTCTTCCGCGCTCAGGCGCCGCATCGACCAGCCTGCGATCGACCTGGTCGACGCGGGGGTCGCCACGGCAGACCGCAACGACATCCTGGGCGCGCTGCTGCGCGAGCTCTGCGTCGCCCTGGCAGCTTTCGAGCAAGGCGGCTTTCATCCGTTTCGACACGAGTGGCAGGCATATCACGCGCACCAGGATCGGCCCGTCGTGCTGCTGCGGCCGGATGGCGTGCGCGAATCGGGAGTTGCGCGGGGAGTGAACGACGACGGGGCATTGCTGATCGAGCAGGGGGAGACGATGCGGATCTGCCTGGCGGGCGATGTCAGTCTGCGGGCGTGACATGGCGCTGCTGGCGATCGACGTCGGCAACAGCCGGATCAAGTGGGGGCGCCACGACGGCTCGCGCTGGATGGAAACGGGTGCCACCGACCATGCGCGCAGTGCCGCCTTGGAGTCTGCTTGGGCGCGTCTTCCGTCCGGCTTCGATGCGATCGGCTCGAACGTGGCAGACGCCGGCATCGCGCGGCGCGTCGACGAGATGCTCGGGGCACGGCGCATTGCGGTCCGATGGATCGAGAGTCGGCCAACTCAGTGCGGCGTTCGCAACCTTTACTCGGATCCATCGCAGCTCGGCACCGACCGCTGGGCTGCCCTGATCGGGGCGCGGACGCTGCAACCGGGCGCCTGCGTGGTGGTGGCTGCCGGCACCGCGGTTACCGTCGATGCGCTCACCGCGGAGGGCGAGTTCCTGGGGGGCCTCATCTTGCCGGGTCTGTCGCTGATGCCTGCGGCACTCGCGCGCGATACCGCCCGACTGCCCCGCGATACCGGCGCCTACGCTGATTTTCCGCGCACGACCGTCGATGCCATCGCTACCGGTACGATCGATGCCGTGACGGGTGCCGTGGAGCGCTTCGCACAGCGATTGCGCGCACGGGCGGGCGGTGCAGTTGGCCTGATCGCGACCGGCGGCGCGATCGCAGCGCTGGTGCCCTACCTCGCGGCGGACGCTCGCGTAGTGGACAATCTGGTGCTGGAAGGATTGCTCATCATCGCAGCCGAACCATGAGACTCGTCCCCATCGTCCTGCTCGGGGTAAACATCCTCGTTGCTGTCTTCTTCTTGATCGACGGTCGCGGCACTTCGCGCACCAGCGAGCCGCTGCGGCGCGAGATCCGTCCCGAAGCCATTCGCATCGTAGCCACGGATCGCGAGTCGCCCGTCGCCCCTGCGCCGAGAATCATCGATGAGCCCCGCGAGCCGACGTTCGTCTGCGCCAGCTGGGGCGGCTTTCCCGAGAGCCAGGTCGCCGCTGCGGAAAACCGGCTTGCCCCCCTGGAGCTCGGTGCAAGGCTTTCCCGCAGCGAGACCTCGGCTACCACAAATTACCTCGTGATCATCCCTCCGATAGCGCATCGGCCGGATCTCAACGCACGCGTGGAGGCGCTGCGGCGATCAGGAATCACGGATCAGTTCGTGATCAACGATGGCGACTTGCGCAACGGGATATCTCTTGGATTCTTCAAGAGCGAGGAAGCGGCGACTCGCCACCTCGCCGAGCTCCAGGCCAGGGGCGTGAGTGACGCGATCGTGAAGCCGAGACCGTCCGGCAATCTGATCATTACCTTGCAGATCCGTGATCTCACCGCCGCCGAGCGAACCAAACTCGAAGCCGTCGCGATCGGACCTTCGGGTGTCGAGCTCAAGTTCCAACCCTGCACGCGCCACGGGACACCGGGCTGACCTAACTAAGGGTCTAAGGGAAGAGCTTCCCCGGGTTCAGGACGTTGGCGGGATCAAAAACCTGCTTTACCCTGCGCATGACAGCGATGGTCGGCGCATCGAGCTCCTTGCCGATGAACGCGCGCTTTTCGCTGCCGACCCCGTGCTCACCCGAAAGCGTGCCGTGCAGCGACACCACGAGATCGAATACCTCCTCCAGACAGGCCTCGGCGCGCCTGAGCTCGTCGCCGCGGCCGGGGTCCACCAGGAGATTGACGTGGATGTTGCCGTTGCCGCCGTGTCCAAAGTTCACGTTCGCGACGCGATGCTTCGCGGCCAATCTGGCAAGGCCATCGAGGAGCTCCGGTAGCCGCGAGACGGGCACCGCCACGTCTTCGTTGATCTTCTTCGGCGCGATGTCGCGCAGCAGCGGCGATAGCGCCTTGCGCGCCGCCCAGAGCTGTCCGCTGTCCTGGCTCGTCTCCGCGCTGACGAGACCCGGGTTGTGGCACGCCTTGACAACCGCGGCCGCGGAATCCCTGACCTCCTGGGCCGATCCGTCCACTTCGATCATGAGGGTCGCTTGCGCACCGCCCGGCACCAGCCCGGGATGGTGGGCGCGCAGCAGCGACAGCGACCCCGCGTCGAGAAACTCGAGCGCGCTCGGCGTACGCGGTTGCCCCATAACGGCGACGATCGCCGCAGCGCAGCTCGCCGCGTCGCGATAATGCGCGATGAGCCCGCCGACTGCCGCGGGCTTGGGCGTGAGCTTCAGCGTGGCTTCGACGATAACCGCCAGCGTTCCTTCGGAGCCGATGATGAGTCGGGTGAGGTCGTATCCCACCACCCCCTTGGTGGTGTAGCAGCCGGTCCGGATGAGCTCGCCCGAGCCGGTGACCGCCTTCAGACCGAGCACGTGGTCCCGGGTCGTGCCGTACTTGACCGCATGCGGGCCGGCGGCGCAGGTCGCGAGGTTGCCGCCGACACTGCAGTACGACGCGCTCGACGGATCGGGCGGCCAGAAGTAACCGTGTTGGGCGGCCGCGTCCTGGACCTCCTGGTTCAGCACCCCGGGCTCCACGACCAGCACCCGATTGGCAGGATCCACATTGACGATGCGCCGCATGCGCTCGAGCGAGAGGACGATGCCGCCGCGTTCGGGCAGACTGCCGCCGGCAGTGCCGGTGCCGCGGCCGCGCGCCACCAGCGGCACACCGAACTCGTTGCACGCGGCGACGATCGCACGCACTTCCTCCGCCGATTCGGGAAAGGCGACGGCATCGGGCGGAAAGATCTTGCGAGTGTTGTCGTAAGCGTACGCGTAGCAGTCGACGGCGTCGGTGAAGAACCGACCCCGGTCGAGCAGCGACCCGAGGCGGGCCGCGAGCGCGGCGTCCAGCATGCGACCCTACGCGCGACCGCGGATGCGCGCCACCACCGCGGTCGTGGAGCGCTCGTGCAGGAATGGAATCGCGTGCACCGCGCCGCCCCAGCCACGCACCTCTGCCGCGCCGACAATGCGCTCCGGCGGCCAGTCGCCGCCCTTCACGAGCACGGCCGGCCGGCAGCCGAGGATCAGAGCGAGCGGTGTGTCCTCATCGAACCAGGTCACGAGCGTCACGGCCTCCAGTGCCGCGAGCACTGCCATGCGGTCTTCGAGCCGGTTGATCGGCCGGTCCTCGCCCTTGTTCTGTCGCTTGACCGAGGCGTCGGTGTTGACCGCCACGAGGAGGCTTGCGCCCAAAGCTCTCGCCTGGGCGAGGTAGGTCACGTGCCCGCGGTGGAGGATGTCGAAGCAGCCGTTGGTGAAGACGAGCGGTTTCGAAACCGCAGGCAACAGCGTCGCGAGCTCCGACGGGTGACAGATCTTTCCTTCGAAACCTGGGGACGGGTAGGTGCTCAAGGCCGCAGTAGCTGCCGCGGCGACGGGCAGCGCCGGATGCTCGTGTGCATAGTGGTCAGGCGGGCGCGGCAAGGCCCTTGCGAAAGCGATTGAGCTCGTGCACCGACGCGAAGGTCTGCCCGAACAGGGCCGACAGATTGCGGAGGATGCCCCCCACGACCCGCGACTCCCACTCCTTGTCGAAGCCGATCTGTTCGGTGAGCCAGCGATCGAGCCAGTCCGGGTCGGGCAGGCGGCTTTGCACCGTATCCTGCGGAAAGTGGCGCTTGCTCACGTGGAGATTGGTCGGGTGCAGCGGTTTGCCGCTGCGCCCACTCGAAGCCATCAGCACGCCGACCTTGGCGAAAGCTCGCCGCGCCGTGTCCCCGCAGTGCTCGATCGCCTTCTTCATGTACTTGAGGTAGGCGCCGCCGTGGCGCGCCTCGTCCTTGGAGATCAAGTCGTAGATGTGCTTGATGACGGGTTCCGTGTGCCACTCCGCGGCGCAACGATACCACTGCGTCAGGCGCACCTCGCCGCAGAAATGCAGCATCAGGGTTTCCAGCGGCGGAGCCGGATCGAAATCGAACCGCACCGCGTGCAGCTCGTCCTCGGTGGGCGCGAACTCCGGTCGGAACCGGCGCAGATACTCCATGAGCACCAGTGCGTGCTTCTGCTCCTCGTAGAACCAAACCGACATGAAGGCCGAGAAGTCGCTGTCTTCGCGATTGTCGCGCAGGAACATCTCGGTCGCGGGCAGCGCGGACCACTCCGTGATGGCGTTCATCTTGATGGTGCGGGCGTGCTCGTCGGAGAGCTTGTCCGACTCGAATCCATCCCACGGCACGTCCTCGGCCATGTTCCAGCGGGATTTCTCGAGCGAGCGGAACAGTTCGGGGTAGAGCATGGCGCGCACCTCTTGCAATGGTCGAGCGGTCGCGGAATCCAGGCGCGCGAGCGTGGCGGCCACCGTACCATCAGAGGCCATCCAGGTCTGCCAGCTCCCCGGCCCGGGCTTGGATCGGCGAGCGTTCCGCGGCAGTGAGTCGGGACAGATTTGCGCACCAACCTCAACGAAGTCCGCAGGCCCGCCACGGACAACGCTGCGTATCGATCCAAAAGCTGCCCAGTATAGCAGCCGGTCGAGCACATGGTGACTTCTACGCGCAGGACGCCTACTGCGAGGATCCCTGCTACGCGGATCAGGGTATGGGGCGAGCGCCCTGCGCTTCGACGCCGAGGGCGCGTGACCAATCGCCGCGACTACTGGAACGCGGCCGAGGAGTTCTACGAGAAGCTGCCGGTGGGCCGACGGCCTATCAGTCGCGCCGGCTGACGAGCATTCCGATCAGAAGTCCGACCAATATGCCGGCGCCTGCGATCGTCCAGGGGTTGTCGTGGGCATACGCATCGACTTCGCGGGCGGCGCGTTTGGCTTTGCGCTCGACCTCGTATTCCAGGTCGAGGAGCTGGCCCTTGATGCGTCGCAGCTTCGGTTCGAGCTTGGCGCGCGCCGCATCGGCGTGCTCGCCGACCTCGGACGCGGTGGCCTTGAGCAGGTCCTCCGTGGACGAGACGAGTCGCCGTGTTTCGTCCAGCAGGTGCTGCGTGATGTTTGCCATGGGGGGTTCCTCTGTGCAGGTACGAACCGATTATACGGAGGACAGCGCCTGAAATCGACCCGTGCGACCCTTTGTACCGTGATCCACGATGACGCTTGCAACGTTCACCATTACCTTCTATAAGCTTGCCACCGAACCAACGGAGGATTCCTCATGACCCCGCAAGAGCAGCAGTCGATCATCGAGCTTTGTTTGCTGGCCGCACTTGCCGACGGCGGCAGAGACGAGCGCGAACGCGCGGAACTGGAGCGCATCGTGCAGACGCTTCCTTACGCGTCCGACCTCGACCTGGGCCGGCTCGAGGAAGAGGTACGGGAGCGCACCCCGGCGCTGGCCGAGATCGCCGCCAACCTCTCCCCCGCGGCCCGGCAGCCGGCTTTCGAGCTCGCGGTCTGCGTGTGCAACGCCGACGGCGCGGAGAATGCGGCGGAGGCCGCATTTCTCGCCGACCTGCGCCGGGCGCTCGAGCTCGACGCCGGCCCCGCGGAAGCGTTCGAGCGCGAGGCCACCGCAGTCAGTACCACCGCCCTGACTCCGGCGGCAGCTACCCGCCCGGCACCTGACGCCGCGGAGCAGGACCGGATGATCCTCAATTACGCGATGCTGAACGGTGCGCTCGAGCTGCTACCGCAGTCGCTGGCGTCGATGGCGATCATTCCGCTGCAGATGAAGATGGTGTATCGCATCGGGCAGTCCTATGGCTATCAGCTCGACCAGAGCAGCATCAAGGACTTCGCGGCGGCGGCCGGAGTCGGCCTCACGTCGCAGGTGGTCGAGAACATCGGGCGCAAGATCATCGGCGGCATTCTCGGCAGCCTCGGGGGGGTCGTCGGCGCGGCCGGAAGGCAGGCCACGGGCTCCGCGTTTTCGTTCGTCACGACCTACGCGCTCGGCAAGGTCGCGAGCGCGTACTACGCCGACGGACGCACGCTCGATGCGGTGCGGCTGAAGCAGGTGTTTGCCACCATGGCGGAGGAAGCGAAGACGTTGCAGGCCAGGCTCGCGAGCCAGATTCAGGACAAGGCGAAGACGCTGGACGCGAGAAATATCGCTACCCTGGTGCGCGACGCCTGACCTCGGGGTCAGGCCTCGGGGCGATCACTTGCCGGGCGTGCGCTCGAAGGTGAGGGTATCGCCAGCCGCGGAGAGCGTGAGACGGTCGCCGTCGATGCGCCAGGACGGTCCGCGCTCGAGCACGCCGAAATACCGCGCCTCGATCTTCGCGACTGCGGGCGGGCACGCCATCATGGTGCTCGCAAGCGGCCCGATCTGGAGTCGTCCGGCCTGCTCCTTGATGCTCCCGGCGGCACGGTTGCAGCCGGCGCTCGCGGCAACGTTGCCGCCCTCGATCTCCAGCGTCACCTCCGGCCCGCCATCGCCTGCGCTGCCGCCCAGCGCACGCCGGTCGGTGAGTGTCCAGCGTCCGTCGAGCGGAGAAGCCGCGAGCGCGGCGGTGCCGAGCACGACCGCGCACAGGGCGGCGCATCCCGCCTGCCTGGCGGTGCTCATCCCGTGTACTCGAAGACCTTGACCACCCGCTTCACGCCGCTCGTATTGGCCGCCACCGCGGCGGCCGCGTCGCCCTCATTGCGGGTCACGAGACCCATCAGGTAGACGACACCGTTCTCGGTGACGACCTTGACATAGTATTGGTTGACGTCCGCGTTGCCGACCATGTTCGCCATCACCTTGCTCGAGATGTAGGAATCTTCGGTCCAGTTCTGCAGCGTCGTCGGCTGGCCGACCGCGATCTCGTTCCTGACATCGCGCACGCTCTTCGTGCCCTGCGCGATCTTCTGGATTTCCTGCCGCATTTCCTCGGTTGGCACCTCACCGGTCAGCAGCACGATCCGGTTGAAGCTGGTGACGTTGACGTGGACCTTGTCCCCGAACTTCTCGCGAATGGCAAGCGACGTCTTCCACTCGATGGTCTCGTCGTCGGTGTAGGCACCGGTGGAACGGCGGTCGAAGCCGACGGCCGCGCCGGCAGCGCCAACGCCCACGATGGCCGCCGCCACACAACCGCCGAGGGCGGGGACCAGCATCAGCAGCACGAGGAGCACGCGCAGTTGCATCATTCCACTCCGAGCAGAAGACAATCGATGGCATCGCACAGGCAGTGCAGAGTGAGCAGGTGCACTTCCTGGATGCGGGCGGTATTGGTAGCCGGGACGCAGATATGGATATCGCCGGGTTCGAGCATGGCGGCGATCTGTCCGCCGGCCTTGCCGGTCAGGGCGACCACACCGAGGTTGCGCTCGTGGGCGGCCACGATCGCCTCCATTACGTTGCGCGAGTTGCCGCTGGTGGAGATCGCGAGCAGAACGTCGTGGGTTTGCCCGAGCGCCCGCACCTGCTTCGAAAACACCTGGTTGTAGTCGTAGTCGTTGGCGATCGAGGTGAGCGTCGACGAATCGGTCGTGAGCGCAATCGCCGCGAGCCCGGGACGCTCCATCTCGAAGCGGTTCAGCATTTCGGCCGCAAAGTGCTGGGCGTCGGCGGCAGAGCCGCCGTTGCCGCAGCTCATGATCTTGCCATCGTTCACCAGGCACTGGACCATACGCTGCGCCGCCTCGGCGATCGGCCCCGCGAGGGCGCTGGCCGCCTGCAGTTTGAGCTCGGCGCTGTCGGTGAAGTGCGTGCCTATTCGGTCGATGAGGTCCATACGTGTGATGCCGCAGCAAAGCGGTGCGTATTATCGCACGAAGGCGCCTGGCATCCGCCCGCTGCCGTCTCCGGACTAAGCGCTGAAGGCATCCCGGATCCACTCGATGCGTCCGTCCGGACCGGAGACCAGGACGGCGTCGAAGCGGCAGCGAGGCGTCTTGCGCTGGCCCGCCAGGTAAGCTCCGGCGGTTTTGACGAGCCGCGCACGCTTGGCCGCGGTGATGCTCTCGGCTGCACCGCCAAAGCCGGCGCGAGCGCGCATGCGGACTTCGACGAAGACGACGGCGTCGCCGTCACGGGCGATCAGGTCGATCTCCCCGAAGCGGCAGCGGAAGTTCCGCTGCAGGATCGCGAGCCCCTGGCGGATCAGGAATTCGGCGGCGACGGTTTCCGCTGCCTGCCCGCTCAGGCTCACGGTGGCAGCGGCGAGAGCACCCGCGGCTGGTCCGGACCGAATTCCACCGGCGTCAGGCTTCGTTCCAGCGTCTGCCCGGTCGAAAGATCGATGCGGCCGGTCACGCCGTCCAGGCTCATGGCAGAGGGCGGCGGCGCGTCGAGCAGGGTCTGGCTTACGCGAAAGGCGTCGATGCCAAGCGCGTAGAAGCGCTCCTGCTCGTTGCCGGTGGACGCCGCAGCGGGCCGCGGATAGACCATCACCGCTGGGTGATCGGGCTGCACCATCCAGGGCATGTCGAGGAACCGCACCCCCTCGAGATCGCTCATCATCATCGCGTCGCCGCGTGTGGCGTAGAGCTGGGAGGTGCCGTAGAAAGGCGTGCTCCGGTCGGCGAAGGCGCGCAGAAAACGGACGCGCTGGGCATCGCACGCGACGAAGATCATGTCGGCGCCGCTCGCGGCGAGGGTGCTTCGCAGCTTGCCCAGGGCCTTGGCATCCGCCGGCAGCTTCATCACCGCGGTGATGCGTCCGCCCTGGGCCGTGAAAGCTTCGGTGAAGGCGTCCTGAATGCGCTTGGCGAGGGGGGTGTCGGCGGTGACCACGAGCGCTGCGCGGCGCCCCTCGGAGAGCGCAAAGGCGGCCACCTGGCGCGCTTCCGGTTCGGCCTGCAACCCGAGCACATAGAGAGACGGCGGCATGGCAAGGCTCGCATCCGGCGGATTGAGGACCAGCGTGGGGATCGTGACCGAGCCGTGGGCGACGATCGCGTTCACGCCCGGCCGCGTCATCGGGCCGATCACGACCCGCGCACCCTGTGCGACGGCGAGATCGTAGTTGGCGACGGCGTCCTTTGCTTCGTCGACCATGCCGTACACCTTCACCGGCAGTGCGTCCTTCCCCTGCACCTTTGCCGCTGCCAGCACGCCCTGGCGCACGCTGTCGGCGTAGCGGCCGAAGCCGGGCGACTGTGTGGGCAGCAGCAGGGCGATGTGGGGCGTGGGCGCGAGGGATTCAGTAGCCGCCTGCAGGGCAGGTCCGTATAGTGACGCGACGAAGATGGCGAGGAAGGTGAACAGCCCTTGCATGACGGCGGAACCGAAGGCGGGGACCCGAGATTATATGTAGTCGCGACACCCCTGGGAAACCTGGGCGATG
>JAEUMX010000100.1 GCA_016791285.1 Burkholderiales bacterium | reverse complement strand
CCTCATGCTGGTGACTGCCGAGTCCTGCACCGGCGGCTGGGTGGGGCAGGCGGTGACGATGGTGCCGGGCAGCTCGGACTGGTTCGACCGCGGGTTCATCGTCTATTCGAACGCGGCCAAGCTGGAGCTGCTGGACGTGATGCCCGACACGGTCGAGCGCTTCGGCGCCGTCTCCGAGGAAACCGCGCGCGACATGGCACTGGGGGCGCTCGACCACAGCCGTGCGCAGGTCTCTGTCGCCGTGTCCGGCATCGCCGGCCCCGACGGCGGGACGCCCGCAAAGCCCGTCGGTACGGTGTCCTTGGCGTGGGCGCACCGCGACGGCAGGGTGCGCACGCAGACCGTCCAGTTTCCCGGGGATCGCGACGAGGTGCGCCGCCGCTCGGTGGCGCGTGCCCTGGCAGGCATTCTCGAGATACTCGGTCCGCCGCCTGTTGCCTGAATTCGCGCGGGCCGCCGTCCGTCGCCCGCGCCTCCCGGCTCGCGTGGTGAGCCACCTTCCTGCCCATGATGGTACCGACGCCCACCGCCGAAGGCGGCGGTGGTTCCGGACTTCACCTTTATGGGAGAAAATGCCATGTTTATCGAGAAGGATATCGCGCACATCATGGATGAGAACAAGCAGAAGGCCCTCGCCGCCGCGCTCTCGCAGATCGAGCGCCAGTTCGGGAAGGGTTCGATCATGCGCCTGGGCGAGCACGACGTTGCAAAGGACATCCAGGTGGTGTCCACCGGTTCGCTCGGGCTCGACATTGCGCTCGGGGTCGGGGGTCTGCCGCGGGGCCGGGTGGTGGAAATCTATGGCCCGGAATCGTCCGGCAAGACCACGCTCGCGCTTTCGGTGGTGGCCGAGATTCAGAAGCTCGGCGGCACCGCGGCCTTCGTCGACGCGGAGCACGCGCTCGATCCCGGCTACGCGCAGAAGCTCGGCGTGAATGTGGCGGATCTCCTGATCTCGCAGCCCGACAACGGCGAGCAGGCCCTCGAGATCACCGACATGCTGGTGCGCTCCGGATCTGTCGACCTGGTGGTGGTCGACTCGGTCGCGGCGTTGACGCCGAAGGCGGAGATCGAGGGCGAGATGGGCGACCAGCTCCCCGGCCTGCAGGCGCGCCTCATGTCGCAGGCGCTGCGCAAGCTCACCGCGAACATCAAGCGCTCGAACACGCTCGTCATTTTCATCAACCAGATCCGGATGAAGATCGGCGTGATGTTCGGCAATCCGGAGACCACCACGGGCGGCAATGCCCTCAAGTTCTACGCATCGGTGCGCGTCGATATCCGGCGCGTCGGCGCGATCAAGAAGGGCGATGAGGTGATCGGCAACGAGACCCGCGCCAAGGTGGTCAAGAACAAGGTCGCGCCGCCGTTCAAGCAGGCCGATTTCGACATCCTGTACGGCGAAGGCATCTCGCGCGAGGGCGAGATCGTCGAGCTCGGCGTGCTGCACAAGCTCATCGACAAGTCGGGTGCGTGGTACGCCTACAAGGGCGACAAGATCGGCCAGGGGAAGGACAACGCACGCGAGTTCCTGCGCGCACATCCGGAGCTCGCCGCGGAGATCGAGGGCAGAATACGGGCGAACGTGGGCGTTGCTGCAGCGCTGCCGCCCGCCGCAGCCCCGGAGTGACCCGGGAGAGAACCCTGCGCGAGCGGGCGCTGCGCCTGCTCGCTGGTCGCGAGCATTCCCGCTTCGAGCTCAAGCGCAAGCTCGCGGCGTACGCGGACGATCCCGCGGAGATCGACGCCCTGCTCGACGAGCTCGTCCGCGCAC
>JAEUMX010000019.1 GCA_016791285.1 Burkholderiales bacterium | reverse complement strand
AGGGTACGCTCGCAGTCATGAAAACCGTTACCATCCGCGACTTCCGCACCCGGCCAAAACAGGTCCGCGACGCCCTCAGGGGAGAGCGCGAAGCGGTGTTGACCGCAAACGGCGTCCCGGTCGCGGTGATGATCCCGGTGGACGCTGGAACAATCGATGAGACGCTCGAGACGTTGCGTCGCGCGCGCGCGCTGGAGGCATTGCGGGCGATCCGGCAGGCCAGCCGGGCACGCGGCATTACCCGCATGTCGGTCCGGGACATCGACGCGCTGATCGCGAAAACTCGCAGGGCTCGATCCCGACGCCGAGCGGGATGAGAGTAGTGCTCGATACCAACGTTCTGGTCGCCGGGTTGCTGTCGGCTGCGGGCCCACCTGGCTGGATCGTGGAAGCTGCCCTCGCGGGCGAGTTCGAGCCGGTTTTCGATATGGCAATCCGCCAGGAGTACGATGAGGTCTTGCGGCGTCCTGAATTCAAGTTCCCTCCGACGCACGTCGACGACGTGCTCGCCGCGCTCGATCAGTTTGCGTTCCACGTGGCAGCCCCACCGCCATGGCCCGCCGCCCTCCCCGATCCTGACGACGAGCCATTTCTGGCGGTTGCCGCTGCGACGGGGAGCATTCTAGTGACGGGGAATTTGCGGCACTTTCCCATCGCAAGCAGGCAGGGCGTCCCCGTGCTGACACCACGCCAGTTCGTCGACCGCATCAAGGCCGGGAAGCTGCAGCGATAGCCGTCCAGCATCGCTTGCATGCCGGGCTCTGCCGAGTGCCGAACCTATCGTTATTCCCGAACGCCATGAGCACGACGAGTGCAGCGAGACTGGCCCTGCTTCCTCGGGCTCGCTCCCGTCAGAACGTGAACGTCGCCCCCAACGCCGGGCCGGTCATGTGCAGGTCGAGCTTGTCGTCATCGAAGTAATAGTTGAGGCTGCGCACCACCAGCGACAGTTCGCCCCAGCCGAACCGGTAGCCCACACCGACCCAGGTCTGCCACGTCCAGTTGTCCGAACCGGTACCGATGTCGAAGTAATACGGCAGGGACCAGTTGCTGTCGCCGAAGCGCACCCGCCCCCTGAAGCCGACAATCCCGTCCCACTTGTTGAGGGTTTGCGACGTGCTGCCGCCAGGGGGCAAGGTACCGACCGGTGTCGCGAAGTTCCAGCCCACGGTGCTGCTGAAGTTCAGGAAGCGGAATCCCCCGAACACGTCGACGAACGCTCGTTCATCCCGCCATGCGGTGTAGCTGCCAGCGAGCGTCCACACGTTCGAGCTAAGGTTTACCGACCCGTCGACGCCGAGAGGAACGCTCACCCCCCCGCTCGGGTCGGTGACGTAGCGGACTGGCGATCGGTTGCCATTGAAGTGAAGGAAGATGTAGTCGGTGAAGACCGACCACTCGCCCTTGCGGGCCTCGCCGATGAGCATGCCCGCGAAGTCTAGGTTCTGCAGGTAACTGCCGGGGTCGACCTGGGCATTGATGCTGCCGCCGCGCGCGACGGAGTAGTTCGCCGTGCCGTCGATGTAAGGCAGCCACAAGTAAGGCGTGACACCGAAGTGCCAGTTGCCGTCGAACATGTCCTGTGCGGCGTGCGACGACAACGGAGCGGCGGACCACAGCGCCGCGAGCAGGGACGCGACGAGGCGCCCTTTCGCTTTGCTTGCTCGCGTCATCACGTGCGAGACCCACTCGCGTGAACCGCGCTGCTAGTAGTTGAGCCGCGTGATCTTCGTGCCCTCCAGTCCGGCGCCGGCCATCAGTCCCTGCTCGCCGAAGACGAACGCATACACGTCGCTGGTGAGCGTCGTCGAGGTGATCGTCCTGGCCTTCCCCTCGTCCAGGACGACGACGCTCGGACCGACCCCGACCTGCAGACCATCTCTCATGTTGAGCG
>JAEUMX010000014.1 GCA_016791285.1 Burkholderiales bacterium | reverse complement strand
GAGTCGCCGCAGAGGCTCGCCCGGGATGCGATCGCCGCGCATCTCGATTATCTCGACTGGCGCGAGAAAGCCATCCGCGCCGGATTCGAGTCAGGCGTGCGCGAGGGGTGGAAGTCCAGCGACGAGGTCTTCGCAGCTGTCGCCGCTCAGCGGGCAAGGCGTGCCGCGAAGTAAGCGGCTGGAATGGTCGGTTCGCGCCGCGCGCGACTTGCTCGCTATTGAAGACTTCTACGCCAAAATACAGTCAGCGCACTGCTGACCGAGTGATCGCGGAGATTTGTCGAAAGGCCGAAGAGCTCCAACGCTTCCCTCACATCGGCCGCCGCGGCCAGGTAACGAGGACAAGGGAACTGGTAATGCTTAGGTATCCATTCACCATCGTGTACCGCATAGTCGGTGATCGCATCAGGATTGGTCGCGTGCTTCACCAGCACCAAAAGTATCCGGACTGAAGGGCTGGGGTCTCGATTGCTGTCCGAGGTGGAGCGGGAGTACGCAGCGCGCGCCGGCACGACGACACGCTATCCCTGGGGCGGCGAGCCGGGTGCCCATTGCGGGAACTTTCGAGATTCAGGCAGCCAGTGGAGCCGCCAGACCGTGCCTGTCGGCAGCTTCGAGGCAATGTCTGGGAGTGGTTGCAGGACTGCTGGAACGACTCCTACAAGGGTGCGCCCGCCGATGGCAGTGCGTGGGAGTCGGGCAACTGCGGCCGGCGGGTGGTGCGCGGTGGCTCCTGGTACGACTAGCCGGAGAACGCCCGCGTCGCGTACCGCAGCAGATTCGCTCCTTCGTTCCGGTACATCGCCCAGGGTTTTCGTCTCGCCAGGACGCTCTGACCTCTTGCATCTTTACCTCTTGAGGCCGTTGACGGATGACATCTGAAAAGGGGCACGTCACGGATGCGGCACGGAATCGAGAGTGTTGGGGTTCACGGGCGTTCACCCCAATCTACGCAAGATCTGGCGCCATTCCGGTAGGTTGGGGTGAGGTCACGAACCCCAACATTCACGAACCCCAACGCCTGCGAATCCCAAAAATCACTCGCCGAAGCCGCTCTCCTCCTCTTCATCCGACGCCCAATCCGGGTTTATAGCCCCCAACCGCACGTACCGGTGAATCGTCGAATAGGGCCATTCCACCGTCCGCTTTACGAGCCCATGTTTGACCGGATTGAAGTGGATGTACTCGACGTGGCGCGCGAAGTCACGCTCATCGCGAATCAGGTGTTCCCAATAGCGGCGCTGCCAGATTCCGCGTTCTTCCTTGGCGACGCGGCTGGGCGAACGCCGCTCAGACCGAGGAATGTGCCTGGAGAATCCCGCCTTGATCAGCATCCAGCGCGTGGGGAAGTCCGCATCGTCGCGAGGCAGCGTCCACAAGGCGTGCAGGTGGTCGGGTAGCACGACCATGGCGTCGATTCGAAACGGGTGTGCGCGCTTGACCCGTTGCAACGCGTCGCGCAGGGCGTCGATGTGCTCGACGAGCAGACCCGCGCGGCGATCGGCGAGGTTGGCGGTGAAGAAGTAGGTTGCACCGGCGGCGTTTGCGCGGCGATAACGCATTCGGTAAGCATAGCGGAACAAGGGGTGCCAGGGGTCGCTGGCGTCTGTTCACACGGATGTTGAGGTTCACGTGCGTTCACCCCAAGCTACGCCTCTGTGGTAGGTTGGGACGAGGTCACGAACTCCAACGCCCCAATTCCACATGAACCACCACTTCGCCGCCTTCGACTCCCGCCTCCCCCACGTCGGCACCACCATCTTCACGGTGATGTCGCGCCTTGCGCAGGAGACCGGCGCGCTCAACCTCTCCCAGGGTTTCCCCGAGTTCGCGGCGCCGCAGCCTCTGCTCGACGCGGTCACGAAGCACATGAATGCCGGTCACAACCAGTACGCGCCCATGGCCGGGGCGCTGCCGCTGCGCGAGGCGATCGCGGAGAAGGCCGCGATGCTGTACGGCGCGAGCTACGACGTGGAAAGCGAGATCACGGTCACCGCCGGTGCGACGCAGGCGATCTTCACCGCGATCGCGTGTGCCGTGCGACCGGGGGACGAAGTGATCGTGTTCGAGCCGGTGTACGACAGCTACGCGCCGTCGATCCTGCTGAACGGCGGCACGCCCGTGTACGCGCGCCTCTCGCATCCCGATTACCGTCCGGACTGGGCGGCGGTGCGCGCGCTCGTGAGCCCGCGCACGCGGATGATCGTGATCAACTCGCCGCACAACCCGAGCGGCAGCACCCTCTGCCCGCAGGATCTCAACCACCTGGAAGCGATCGTCCGCGACACCGACATTCTCGTGGCGAGCGACGAGGTGTACGAGCACATGGTGTTCGACGGCGAACGCCACGAGAGCGTGGCGCGCTATCCGGGGTTGGCGGAACGCAGTTTCGTCGTGTCGAGCTTCGGCAAGACCTATCACGTCACCGGGTGGAAGATCGCCTACTGCCTCGCGCCGCGCGCGCTCATGAGCGAGTTCCGCAAGGCGCATCAGTTCGTCACCTTCTGCGTGCACACGCCATCGCAGCTGGCACTCGCCGATTTCATGCGGAACAAGGACTGGTACGCGGAGCTCGCGCGGTTCTACCAAGCGAAGCGCGATTTCTTCCGGCGCGCGCTGGCCGGTTCGCGTTTCGATCTGCTGCCTTGCCGCGGCACCTATTTCCAGCTCGCGGGCTATGGCAGACTCTCGGACGAAAGCGACAAGGCGCTCGCCGAGCGGCTGACACGCGAGATCGGTGTCGCGTCGATCCCGGTCTCGGCATTCCATCCGAATGGCGAGGACCGGCGGGTGCTGCGTTTCTGCTTCGCCAAATCGGACGATACACTGGCGCGCGCGGCCGAACGGCTGGCCGCACTCTAAGGAACTTCAACAGGGAGGAAGAGCATGAACATCGCAAACGACGTGACGGATCTGATCGGCAACACGCCGCTCGTGCGCATCAACCGCCTCGCACAAGGGTGCGCGGCGGAAGTGGTCGCCAAGCTCGAATTCCAGAACCCGGCGCACAGCGTGAAGGACCGCATCGGATTGTCGATGATCGAAGCCGCCGAGCGAGAGGGCAAGATCAAGACCGATACCATCATCCTCGAGCCCACCAGCGGCAACACCGGCATCGCGCTTGCGATGGTGTGCGCGGCGCGGGGCTACCGCTGCACGCTGGTGATGCCCGACACGATGAGCCGCGAGCGGCGCATGCTGTTGCGCGCGTATGGTGCCGAGCTGGTGCTGACACCGGGCGCCGAGCGTATGCCCGGCGCCATCCGCAAGGCGGAGGAGATGGCCGCCGCCGATGCCCGCTATTTCATCCCGCAGCAGTTTCGCAACCCCGCGAATCCGGAAGTACACCGACGCGCCACGGCCGAAGAGATCTGGCGCGATACCGACGGCAAGGCGGACATTCTGATCTCGGGTATCGGCACCGGCGGCACCATCACCGGTGTCGGCGAAGTCATCAAGGCGCGCAAGCCCTCGTTTCGCTGTGTGGCCGTCGAGCCGGACGCGTCACCCGTGCTCTCGGGCGGTGCAGCGGGATCACATCCGATCCAGGGTATCGGCGCGGGCTTCGTGCCGGAAGTTCTGAACACCGAGATCTACGACGAGATCATCCGCGTGAAGAACGACCACGCCTTCGATCTCGCGCGCCGAATGGCCCGCGAGGAAGGATTGCTCGTCGGCATCTCGTCGGGCGCCGCGATGTGGGCGGGGCTCGAAGTCGCGCGACGCGCGGAGAACGGCGGGAAGCTCGTCGTCGTCATCATCCCGTCGTTCGGCGAACGCTATCTCAGCACGCCGCTCTTCGCGAATCTGGCGGACTGAACGAGCGCGGCGCGCCCGCGGATCAGTGCGCCAGTCGCTGCTCCGTGCGCACCGCGTGACCGCGCTGGAACCCGAGATAGGACAGGAGCAGGGCAATCGCGATGGGCAACACGCCCGCGAAGATGAATACCATGTCGCCTACGATGCGCAACCACTCGATCAGCCGCGGCAGTTCGCCGCCGAGGTAGTCGATCGAGCGCGCATGCCAGTAACCGTTCTGCAATACGTCCCAAACCTGCAGCAGGCCGCCCGGGAACAGGCTGAGGACGACCTGCAGGGCGAGCCCGAGGTTGAGGCCCCAGAAGCCCACCTTCAGGTACTTCTCGTTCCGCGACCAGAGCGCATCGGGACTCACTTCGCGCATGACGTACATGGGTGCGAGTCCTCAAAGAAATGTTGATCCGGCGGACGGGCGCCCATTACCTGTCGCGTCGGAAAATCCAGCGGGCACGGCCATCGCCCGATAAGCGAGAATCGGCAGGATGCAATGCGAGGCTTGACGAACTGCTAGAGCGGATTGAGCGAGCGGGCACCCGGTTTCGGTCGATCCCGGGTGCCGACGTCAGAAGTGGTAGTTCAGAGGTCCTCCTCGTCCCACGGCGTGTAGCTGCCGTGGACCAGATCGCGGTACGCGTGCCAGGTCGCGTGTCCCAAGAGCGGCAGGATGACCACGAGCCCGAGCATGAACGTCGCGAATCCGATTGCCGTGAGCCCGGCGATGATCGCGGCCCAGAGCGCCATGGCTCCGGGATTCGCGAGCACGGTCCTGATGCTCATCGTGACCGCCGTTTTCGTGTCGGCCCGGCCGTCGAAGATCATCGGCGCTGCCACTGCCGAGATCAGGAAGGCCACCAACGCGAACACTGCTCCCGTCAGCATGTAAGTGAGGAAGAACGTGCCGTAGTTGCCGTCGGACAGGGCCTGGTACGCGCTGTCGGCAACGGACGGGAGATGGCCGCCGAACGCGCGCTCGAAGAGCATGCCAGATAACCACACCCAAGCGATCACCAGCACGGCGAGGACGAGGCCCAGCGACAGGAGCGACCGGCCTTTGCGCACGGCGCCTTCGAGCGAGGCGTCGAACGAGACCGGCTCACCGGAGTGGCGCAGTCGGGACAGCTCGTAGAACGCCGCGGCGAACAACGGGCCCACCAGCAGGAAGCCGGACACGGCGGCGGCAACCAGCGCGACGTGCGTGCTGCACAACACCAGGATCACGTTACCGAGAACCACCAGCGTGAGTCCATGCGCCAGGCTGGGGCCTGGATGGGCAGCCAGATCCTGCAAACCCCGCTTGAGCCACACGAAGGGACGCGACGCCTTGACGTGCGCCACGTCGGGAAGTGCTGCCGTGCGTTCGAAACCGGAAATCGAGGTGTCCATTTTCTCCTCCTTATCGGTTCTGGCGACGATTACGGAACAGCCGGAAGAAAAATCGTGCGCCTGTCGTGGCGACGTTTCAAGCGATTGTCGTGCTGCGTCGCCGCAGAGACGATGCGCCCCCGCCCGGTACATCCGGAACGGAAAGATAAGGCCCCCGGTTTTGCCGGGGGCCATTCGTGGAATTCCGCGCAATCGAACTAATCGAGGGGTACGCGAGGACCTCCCGAGCGAGCCTGCATGCCCGGTGCGAAAAGGTCGCCTTTGTTGGGCACGCAGAAACCAGAACCTGCGTCGTATCCCGATGCGCCGACTTCGGGCATCTCGAAAAAGTTGTCATCGGCCCGGCCATCCTTGTTGACGTCCGTCTTGCGCGGGGCGCTTGCCACAAAGAGGGAAGGATGGTCGAACGGCGCACTGTCGCACTGCACCCGCCGGTCTGTGAGCGTCAGCATGAAGGCGACGATCGCGTCGATCTGCTCGTCGGTCGACTTGATGTCCCTGATGAAGAAATCGACGTTGATCCCGAACGTCGGTGGTGCCACGGGGAACGTGCTCTTGCCGAGCGGTCCCGTGCCGGAGGTATCCCCGGTGTAGCTGCCGGAGATCAGGCTCTTATCTCTCCTGCTCCCCCCGCGCGTAGAAGCGCACGACATCGCGCAGGTTGCTGTACCCGCCGAAATGGAAATAGGGCGGCGTCAGCCCGACGTTGCGGATGGTAGGCGTCTTGAAGGTTCCATCAACGAGTTCCAGCTCTTTGCTCTTGTCGAGCGGGCCTCCGCTGGGACAGCCGGGGAATTGCGGCGTGCCGCCTGCTTCGATGAGCGTCGGGGTAGCACAACGATTCCCTATCCCGCTCGGGTCGACCACAGCCTGACCCGCCTGCTCGGCGAGAAACATGCGCGACACAGACAGCGAGTTGCCGTAGGGATCGGTTCCCCCATTGCCCGGGTCGAAGCTCGTCGGTCGCGTGCCGATATTGAAGAAGCCGCGGTCATGCACGCCCCCGCAGACGGGTACGTCGGGCGTGATGGCGTTGGGAAGGGTGCAGTTCCCGGCAAACTCGGGCGCGGGGGACGCGAGGTCGATGCGGGACCGCTCTACCGGAACGAAGTTCTGGCCTTCCTGGAACTGTGCCTCGGAGAACACGGCAGGCCCGACGTGGCAGCCATTGCAGGCAGGGTTCCCAAGGTTCCTGATCCCCACGCCGCCGTTGTTGAAGAGCCCGAAGCCGAGTGCCTCCTGCGCGGTGAAGCCGCCGTGCTCGGGCGCGTTGGGCTCGGCGGGTAGGTTTCGACACGTGACGACCGGGTTCGCGATGGGCACCGCTTGGGACGTGTTCCCGAGGGGATTCGTCACGAGCGGGTTACAACTCGCAAACCATGTATCGAACCTACTCTGGTCCGAGACCAGCGTTTGCTCGTACAGCATGATCGCGATGCCCCAGTACATGGAGAAGTTGAGCTCCATCTGGGTGTAACCCAGCAGCGGCGCACGCTGCAGTGTCCCGGCATCGGTGATGACGAAGCGGCCGTTCAGGTTCCAGTACTTGCCGTCGAATGCCTTCTTGATCAGCTCGTGGTATCGATACTCCTCCTTGAGTCCTCGGCCGGACGCATGGCGTAGATTCACGCCGAGCGCGTTCGGCGCACCGAACACGCTGTCCTGCGAATGAACCTTCTGCAGCGCAAGGGGACGGCGCAGCAGCGTCTTCCTCCCCACGTCGGCGAAGGTTCGACCTTCACACGACATTTCCTTTTCGCTCAAGGGGGGCCCCACCGCCTGCGAGGCAAGGCTCGCGTTATTCACCTTGAGATGTCCGAGCGAAGGGTTGCCGGAGGCGTCAGGCACGATCAGCCGCTTCTTCGGATCGCCAGCGATGTCCCGCAGTCCGAAAACGCCAACGCCGTTGAATTGGCGGTTGGCGCGGCCATCCCAGAAGTTGAAGAGATTGAAGGCGGCATTGACGATGGTCGGAGTATTGCGCGGTTCCACCTGTCTGGCGGCGAACTTGCCGGCGTGAAAGATATCCCCCGAGGCTTGGGAGCACCGGTCACGAAGGAAACCGAACCGCCTTACCCTGAAGAACGTGCTGTCGAAGGAGCCCTGTGAGGACACGGCGTCGTCGGTGGCTATCTCGATCGGAGAGTTCCGGTTCTTGTAGTCTGTGAGCGAATAGATGGGGAAGTCGCCCGGCTTTAGCTCATACGCGGAATCGATCGGATAACCGCCCGACTTCGTGCGCCCGACGAGTGCACCTGGCAAGGGTTCGCCGTCGAAGTTTTTGATGGCGCCGAACTTCGTGTCTTCCTGCGGCAGCTTGAGAAAGCCGGGGCTGAAGGTATTGACCGTGCGCAGGTCGGCACCGCCGACGAAGTGGCAACTTGCGCAGCCTTGCCCGTCGCTTCCCACAGCCTGATCCCAGAAGAGTGCTTTGCCGAGCACGATCGCCCATTTACGACCATCCGGCTTCAAGATCCCCGCCTGTTCAAGAGTCAGCCGCGTCACGCCGTCGGCAGCCAGCACGTAGGGTTGTGGCGGGGTGAGGGCACCGGCAGGACTGCCGGACAAGAGCGCTGAACCGGCGACCAGGAGCATCGCTGCGGTTTTTCTGCCAACGCACCTTGAGGCGGGGAGATCATGCTGAGGAAATATGCAATTATTCATTGACTTGTCTCCGTAAGTTCTAGTGATTCGTAGAAGGACACAAGACAGGACGGACATAAGCGAGCGTTACTGCACAAACCTGACGGTTTGTAAGGTTTACTATAGGTCGCATGACGTATAAATCAAGGTGAAAAGCATGTGCGAGCGCAGCATGCCGACGAAAGGCGACCGTCCCGGTCGGGAAGAGTGCTCACGCCGACCGTGCGACGCGCAGGTAGAACTGCTTCAGGCGACTTGCAGCGGCGGCTCGTCCATGAGCGCAATCTGTTCGCGCAGCTCGAGGATGCGGTCCTGCCAGTAGCGCTGGGTGTTGAACCACGGGAACGCCGCGGGGAAGGCAGGATCCGCCCAGCGTCGCGCCA
>JAEUMX010000095.1 GCA_016791285.1 Burkholderiales bacterium | reverse complement strand
CGTACCAGAGTTTCCGCCAGACGCTCCGGCGTGGCATCGTCCTGGATCAGCTCCGGGACGATGAACTCGCCGGCCAGCACGTTGGGCAGCCCGACGTAGGGCAGATAGATGCGGCGCTTCGCGATCCAGTAAGTGAGGCTCGGCAGCTTGTAGGTGATCACCATCGGCCGCTTGAGCAGCGCTGCTTCGAGCGATGCCGTACCGGATGCCACCAGCACCGCATCCGCCGCGACCATCGCGTCGTGGGCGTGTCCATAGAGCATCGTGAGAGGAAGTCCGTCCGGGGCGTGCTCGTATAGCGCAGTCTCGAAGAGCACGCGCGTCTCGCGACTCACCAGCGGTACGAGAAAGTGCGCATCGGGTTTCTGCCCCAGGATCGCTCGGGCCGCCTGGACGAACAGACTGCCCATCGCCTTCACTTCCACCTGACGACTGCCTGGAAGCATGGCGATGACGAGCCCCTGCTTGGGCAGCCGCATCTGTTCGCGCATCCCGTCCCGATCCGGGCGCTCCGGCAGCATGTCCGCGAGCGGGTGGCCGACGAAGGTGGCGGGGATGCCCGCTTCCTCCAGCATCGGCACCTCGAACGGGAAGAGCGCCAGGATGCGCGACACGGCACGCTGCATGGCGGGCAGCCGCCCCCGGTTCCACGCCCAGAACTGCGGGCAGACGTAGTGGATGGTGGGGATACCGGCCTGCTTCAGGTCGGTCTCCAGATCCATGTTGAACGCCGGTGCATCGATGCCGATGAAAAGATCCGGCCTGGCTGCGAGCAGCCGTGACTTCAACTTGCGCCGGATGCCGACGATCTCGCTGTAGTGCTTCAGCACTTCGACGAAGCCGCGCACCGCGAGCTTCTCCATCGGAAACCAGACATCCATGCCGAGGCCCTGCATCTTCGGCCCGCCGATGCCGAAGAACGTGGCGCCGGGGAAATGCGCCTGCACCGCCTGCATGAGATGGCTGCCGAGCTGGTCGCCCGAGGCTTCCCCGGCGACGATGCCGATGCGCGGCGGTCTGCCACCCAGGCTCATGGACGCTACCGGATGATGGCGCGGCTCGACTGATCGAGAAAGTCGACCAGCGGCTCCAGTGCTGCGCAATCGGTGAACTGCCTCGCGATCTCCAGGCGTGCGTCTTCGAGCGAGAGTCCGGAGCGGTAAAGGCTCTTGTACGCACGCTTGATCTGCGCGATGGTTTCGGCGCTGAAGCCGCGCCGCTTGAGACCCTCGGAGTTGATGCCGTACGGCTTGGCAGTGTTGCCGGCCGCGGTCACGAAGGGCGGGATGTCCTGCAGCACGATCGTGCCCATGGCGGTGATGGCGTGAGCGCCGATGCGCACGTACTGGTGGACCACCGTGAACCCGCCGAGGATCGCGTGATCGCCGACATGCACGTGGCCGGCGAGTTGCGCATTGTTGGCGAACACGGTGTGGCTGCCGATCTGGCAGTCGTGTGCGAGATGCACGTAGGCCATGATCCAGTTGTCGTTCCCGACGCGGGTGGCGCCGGCGTCCTGCACCGTGCCGCGATTGAACGTGCAGAACTCGCGGATGGTGTTGCCGTCGCCGATCTCGAGCGAGGTGCGCTCGCCACGGTACTTCTTGTCCTGCGGCATCTCGCCCAGGGAGACGAACTGGAAGATGCGGTTGTCGCGGCCGATGCGGGTCGGTCCGTTGATCACGGCATGGGCCCCGATCGAACTGCCCGCGCCGACCTCGACAGCGTCGCCGATCACGGCGTAGGGCCCGACCTCCACGTCGGACGCAAGGCGAGCCCCGTGGTGGACGATGGCGGTCGGGTGAATCATTTGAGCGAGCGCACGGTGCACATGAGCTCGGCCTCGGCGACCAGCGTCTCGCCGACCCTGGCGGCCGCCGCGAACTTCCAGATGCCACGCATGAAGCGCACGAGCTCCACGTTCAGCACCAGCTGATCGCCCGGGCCCACCGGCGCCCGGAAGCGCGCACGGTCGATGCCCACGAAGTAGTAGGCATAGCTGTCATCGGCGGGGGTGTCGCTGCTCTTGAACTGGAGAATCGCCGCCGCCTGGGCGAGCGACTCGACGATGAGCACGCCGGGCATCACCGGGTGATGGGGAAAGTGTCCCTGGAAGAACGGCTCGTTGATGGTCACGTTCTTGAGACCTACGATGTTCTTTCCCGGATCGAGCGACAGCACCCGGTCGACCAGCAGAAACGGATAACGGTGGGGCAGGTAGCGCAGGACTTCCGTGATTTCCATCTGGTTCATGGATGTCATCCTCCCAGTTCTTGCAGGCGCTTCTCGATCGCTTTGATTTTCTCCACCAGGCTGTCCATGTGACGCAGGTGCGCTGCGTTCCTGATCCATGCTCGGTGCTCCTGGAACGGGTAGATCGACGTGTAGGTGCCAGGCTCGCGAATCGACTTCATGATCGCAGTAGCGGCCGAGATTGTGACATCGTCGCAGATCTCGATGTGCCCCTGGATCATCGCGGCACCGCCGATGCGGCAGCGGCGCCCGACGCGGGTGCTGCCGGCGACGCCCACGCAAGCCGCGATCGCCGTGTGGGCCCCGATTCGACAGTTATGGCCGATCTGCACCTGGTTGTCGATCTTGACGCCCTCCTCGATCACGGTGTCGTCCAGAGTACCGCGATCGACGGTGCTGTTGGCGCCGATCTCGACGTCGTCGCCGATGACGACACGGCCAATCTGCGGAATCTTCACCCAACGGCCTTTGTCAGGCGCGAGGCCGAAACCGTCGGCGCCGATGACCGCCCCGCCGTGCAGCCCGACCCGGTTGCCAAGTACGCAGCCGTGATAGACGACGGCGTTCGGATACAGGTGACAGTCCTCGCCGATCCGGGCGCCCGCGCCGACGCGCGCACCCGACTCGATCACCGAGCGGGCACCGACACAAGCTCCCTCGCCCACCCAGGCGCCGGCGGCCACGCTCGCGGACGCGTCGACCTTGGCGCCCGGCGTGACAACCGCGGCCGCGTGCACCCCCGCAGCGTGCGCCGGCGCGGGGTGCAGCACCGCGCTCACGCGGGCGAAGTAAGCGTACGGATTGGCGCACACGATGCGCGGCCGAGCGGTGGCATCGCGCAACTCCGGACCGAGAATCACGGCGCCTGCTGCCGTCGTCTCGAGTCGCCAAGCCTGCTTCGCCGAGCTCACGAAGGCAAGGTCCCCCACACCGGCACGCTCAAGGGGCACGATGCGAGTGACGTCCGTCTCCGGCGATCCGAGCAACTCGCCGCCGAACCGCGTGACGATCTCCTGGAGC
>JAEUMX010000481.1 GCA_016791285.1 Burkholderiales bacterium | reverse complement strand
CCGCCGCGATCTGCGTCCCGAGCGCCGCGACCTGCGCTTGCGCATCCCGAATCTGGGACCGGAGCGCGGAGAGGAGCTCGTCGAGCGAGCGCCGTCGAGCGGCGAACAGTCCCCGCTCCCGTGCCAGGTGCTCGTTCGCCTGTGCGGTCTCCGTGAGCTCGAGCGGCACCGCGAAGCCGGGTTCGAGCGCAGTCTCCGCCGCGGCGCGCGCCAGGCGGATCTGCTCGGCCCGCAACTGATCCTGCAGCAGGGTGAGCTCGGCGTCGCTGCGCACGTCGCCCACCACAACAAGCGCTTCGCCGGCGCGCACTTTCTGCCCGTCGCGCACCAGGATCTCGCGCACGATGCCGCCTTCTCGATGCTGTACCGTCTTGCGATTGAGCTCCGCTTTCAGCTGCCCCGGCGCCACCACGGCGCCCGCCAGCGGCGCGGTCGCCGCCCATGCGCCGCAGAGCGTGACGACGACCGCGAGCGGGACGACCGCCCGCAGGATCTGGCGCCGGAACTCCGCGCGCGCGACGTCATCGGCGTCGTTCTGCATCAGCAGCGCGGCGAACGAGGGAGCGTTCAAGGCTTTCATGCCGATGCCTCCGCGGCCTCGGCCGGCTGGACGACGGCGAGCCGGTTCGCCTGCCCGACAGCGCGCAGGTGCGGCAGTATCGATGCGGTCGGACCGAAGGCTTCGAGCGCACCGTCCTTCAGGACCGCGAGCTTGTCGAGGCGCGCCATGATCGCCGGCCGGTGTCCGACCAGGACGACCGTTACGCGGCGTGCCTGGAGCTCCTTGAGCGCGGCCGCCAGCGCAGCCTCGCCTTCGGCATCGAGGTTTGCGTTCGGCTCGTCGAGCACCACCAGCCGCGGGTCGCCGTGCAGCGCGCGCGCCAGGGCGATGCGCTGGCGCTGGCCGCCCGACAACACGGCTCCGGCCTCGCCGATCTGCGTGTCATAGCCTTCCGGCAGGCGCAGAATCATTTCGTGCGCGTGGGCGAGCCGCGCGGCCTGTACCACGGCCTGCGCATCGACCGGCCCGAGCCGCGCGATGTTCTCGGCGACCGTCCCGGCGAAGAGCTCCACGTCCTGCGGCAGATAGCCGACGTGCTGCCCGAGTCGATCGCGGTCCCACTGCGCGATGTCGGCACCGTCGAGGCGTACCTCGCCGGCCTGCGGCTTCCAGATGCCGAGGATGAGGCGGATCAGGGTGGTCTTGCCCGAGGCGCTCGGTCCGACGATTCCCAGGCTCTCGCCCGCCTCGAGCGAGAAGCCCACGCTCTTGACGAGCAGCGGCCGTGCGGGGGCGATGCGAAAGGCGACGCGTTCCACCTCCAGCCGGCCGATCGGCGCCGGGAGCGTGAGCGCATCTCGCACCGGTTGCGTGGCAGGCCGCTCGCTCAGGCGCCGCCACGCACCGCGTGCCTCCACCTGCCCTTTCCAGCCGCCGATCAAGTGCTCCACCGGCTGCAGCGCGCGCCCGAGCAGGATCGTGGCCGCCACCATGATCCCCGGCGAAGCGTGCGCATTGATCACGAGCCACGCGCCCAAGGCCAGTATCGCCACCTGCAGCGCCTGGCGCATGACGCGCGCGATGGCGGCAAGCGCGGACGAAGCGGTGCTGAGGTGCGCCTGGGCGTCGAGCAGTTCCTCGTGACGCGCCTGCCAGCCCGCGACCGCGGCTCGCGTCATGCCCATGCCGATGATCGCTTCGGCATTTCGAGTGAGCGTCCCCGCGAGGTGCATGGTGGCGCGGGAAGCGCGCAGCGCCCGTTCGGTCCTCCCGCGCGTGAGCCTTTCGGTCAGCACGGCGAGCCCTGCGAGCAGGCAGGCGCCGATCGCGGCCATCGCGCCGAGCATCGGGTGCATCAGGTAGATGACGATCAGGTAGATGGGCAGCCAGGGGGCGTCCAATAACGCCTGGATGCCGCTGCCAGTCAGGCAGGCGCGCAACTGCGAGATGTCGCGCAGCGCGTCGGTGTCCGCGCGCTCGCCGGGACCGGCCGCCTGCCGCAGCGCGCTCGCGAGGGCCACCGGCGACAAGCGCCGATCGAGCGCGCGTCCGACCCACGCGAGCGCCCGCGAGCGTGCCGTGTCCATGCAGTAGGCGAACGCGAGTGCCAGCGCCGTGAATGCGGTCAGCATCGCGAGCGTCTCCACGCTGCGGCTCGCGAACACGCGGTCGAACACCTGCAACATGTAGATCGACGGCACCAGCAACGCGAGATTCAGCAACAGACTCGCCGCACCCGCGACCAACACGAAGGGTCTCAGCCGACTCGTAAGCAGCCAGTTCATGCGCAACCTCCCTCGCTATTCGTCAAACCGCCCGGCACCAAACCGCCTCGCCGCGTCGGCGGGCGGGATGGCTCATGCGCCGCAGCCGTGAACGTGGACGCACCTGCCGAACGCACCGGGTGCCGCCTTGGCAACGCGCGCCGCCTGCCGCGCGGCGAGCGCTTCGTCCCCTTGCGCGCGCGCCCCGGATCGCATGATCGACGTCACGGTAGCGTAGAAGGCAGTCCAAGCATCCTCGACGTCGGCGCTGAAGCGCTCGCCGAGCATCTTCGCGAGGCTACGGCGCAGCGCGGTCCCGACGCTCAGGTAATGCTTGTCCTTCGCGCCGTAATGCACATGGCGTGCACCGAGGCGGCGCAGCGGTGCCACCTGGGTGACCGGCTTGGCGAGCCCGTCCACGAGCGTCTGCAGCGCACCCGCAAGCACGCGGCCCTGCGTCGCCGGGTCGGCGGTGAAGAGTGTTCGCAGCACCGGGTCGATCTCGAACAGGTGCTCGTAGAACAGCCGAATGAAGCGGTCGACGTCGGACTGGACGGCAGCCCAGCTCGTCCGGATCAGCTCGATTTCGCGTGACGTGAACATCTCTCCTCTCCTCTACTCGGTGAACGCCGCCGGAGCGCATCGCACGAGGCGTTCCCGTCGTGATTCGTCCGCTCCTTCAATGAGTTAGGCGGAGAGGCTCGTGCGCGCAGTGGTGCCGACTGTTGGCCCGCACCAACACTCGCACCGTGGAGATCACGCAAGGACCTGAAGCAGAATGAATATTTGCTGTTGGCGTGCGCCAACGGTCATGCCGGGATCAGCGTGGATGCCACATGGGAGGGGGAGAAGCAGGTCAGGACGTGCGGGTCGCGCTGCACGCGCCAAGGGTCGGCGCTGGCCGCGCGTCCCGGGAACTCGAACGGCTATTTCGCTGCCGCGATCAGCCCGCGTGCGCGCAGTTGACCGATGATGACCTCGGCGAATCGAGGCGTCTCCTGCGCCACCGTCGAGGGATTGAAGGTGTCGGTGGTGGCCGCCCAGATCATCCGCCGCGTCTTCGTTTCGTACAGGCTGCTCTCGACGCGCGCGATCTCGTACTGATTCACCTGCGTCTGCGGGAACCACACCGGACCGTAGAACCCACCGTAAGGCCCCCACATCGCGGGACCGGGAACCATCGCCGTCGAGACCTGGGTACGCGTATCGACGTTCAAGAGACGGACGATCAGCACGCCGTCGGCGCCGGTGCGTTCGACCGCGGCGGCGAACGCCGCATCGTCCATCCGCACCTCGTCCGGTGCGACCGTGTAGCCGGGGATGCCGTCCACCCCCGCAGCGCGCAGTTGCGCGGCAAAGCTGTCCTCGAACACGCGCCGGTCGGCGACCTGCCCGCCCACGCCGACCAC
>JAEUMX010000468.1 GCA_016791285.1 Burkholderiales bacterium | reverse complement strand
CAACGAGCCGCGGGAGGACGACCGTGACGGTGCCGGCCTGGGGCTTGCCATCGTCGATTCCATCATGCGGCTCCACGGCGGGGTGGCGCAGGCGGAGAGCGGCAGTTTCGGCATTCGATTCACCCTGCGCTTCCCCTCGATCCTTACAGGAACGTAATCGATGCGTCATCCCGCTGTTCGCGCTCGTCTCCTATCCTGTGGACTCGGGGGAGCTCGCCATATTCGAAGGAGATCTTCGATGAGACCCAAGACCCTTATCACGATGGCCGTGACCGGCATGCTCGCCGTCCCCGGCTTGCCGGCGCTGGCGGCGGATTGGTCGTTCCAGCAGCTCCAGGTGACGGATGGCTACGATGCCGTCCAGAACTACTCACCGCCACCGGACCGCGGTGCCGCCGGGCGGCCAGGACGGTCCGCTGCGGAGGATACGTGGCTTCAAGAGCAGCTCCAGAGGACCGATGGCTACGCCGAGCCGAGTGGCGCATCGCCCACCGAAGGGCAGTCGCGATAGCCGATCCGGTGCCAAGATCAGCGTTGTCGATGCATCGGGCCCGCGGCACCGGTTGACGCCTGCGGTGTCGCAGGCGTCACGGGAGGCGATGCCGGCGGTGGTGTGCTTGCAGCCGCTACGTCTTCGCCCATTGGGACCACCTCTCCAAGTAGGGTGAGCGTGCGGCGGATGAACTGCTTGTGCTGGAGCGGCGCGCGTCGATACCAGTGGTGCAGGTGGTCCCGAAAGCTCGCGGCCTCCTCGGGAGCCTCCACGTTCAGGAAGCCGATCGCCTCCCAACTGCCGGGGTTCTCTTCGAGGAGCGGGAGCAGCTGATTGGCGACGACCTCGTTCCGGTCGCGCAGATACGGATTGTCGCGAAGGCTCGGGGCGTTCCGACGCAACCAGTCGGCGAGTGTGCTGTGCGCAGGCAAGCGCCGGTGTGGCTCGTTCAGCATGCGTTCCGCGTAGCGATGCATGGCGGGGGCGTACGCCGCCCATTCCGGCCGCGGCGGGGATTCGCTCCAGCTCGCGGAAAACCGCCTCAAGGTGTAGAGCGAGGCGGTCTCGCACAGCGCCTCCTCGAACCACTGATGTCGGTTCGCGTGCGGCGGCGCGTGGTGCTCGTAGTTGGCGACGATGTGACAAAGCTCGTGGGAGAACTCGTACACGAACTCCGCCCACCGTTTGTCCTTCGCCGCGAGATAGACCTGGTACTCGCCGCCGGGCGCTCTTTCGTAGAGCACGATCGGGTGATCCCGCGTATGGGAGGCAATCACGGGATCGATCCTGCGGCCGGGGAAATGCGAGAGCATCTCCGCCGCCACGGCGTAGAGCAGGGTCTCGATTTCCTCCGGTTCGGCATCGCCCCATCCACCGTCTGCGATGCGGATCACGAGGCCGTGGGGCTGCGCCTTCTTGCCGGTCTTCTTCGCCGGCGGGGCGGCCGGCAATTCCCCGGCCCGCGGCGTGTGTGCCGGCAGGAGGGTCAGCGCGACCGAGGCGAGTACGACGGCGAGCTTCATGCGCGCGTCGGGAAGAAGGGAAGCGATATCGTAGGCGAGGTGGCGGGCGGGCGGAAGGGCAACGGTGTCGGCCTACCGCTCCCGCTCCTTGAGCAGCGCCTTGAGCGCGCGCTTCACCTCGCGCTCAATGGTCTCGCGCACCACCGACTCCACTGTCGTGCGCATGGCATCACGCAACCGGTTCAAGCCCCCGCCGAGCTGGAGCATCACCTCGGGCATCACCTGTTCCTGGATCGCCTGCGGCAGTCGCGCGGCCAGCGTTTCCGCGACGATCTTTTCGACCTCCGGTCGCAGCACGGCAACTGCTGCTTGATCGGGGGGGTGGGACAGTGCTTCCACGGAAGCGAGGGAAGCCTCCGGGCGCGCTGCCTCGGCCCCTGCGGCAGCGGGCTGCCCTTCGATCAGCTCGGTCAGCGTCGGAATCTCCGGCTCCGGGCTCGCGTCCAGGGCCGCATCCAGCCCGCCGCTGCGATGGCGGCGCAACAGCGCGTCGACTTTCGACAGGACTTCGTCCTTCGGACTTTGCGGGTCGGAGCTGCGGTCGGGGGTCATTGCGGGTCAGGGGGCAGCGCGCGCCGCCTTGCTCAGGTTGTGGTCGTGCAGCTCGTAGCCGCGATCGCGGTAAAAGCGGAACCGAGCGCGCGCCTGCTGGCGGTCGGTCTCGTCGGTGCCGACGATCTCGACCAGACGCCGGAAGCGGGAGAAGAAGATGGGCACGTCCGGGTGCAGGTTGAGGAGCGCGTCGTCGTGTGGCAGCGGCTCGGCGTGCTCCGACACGATGACCGGCGTGACCGCGGCGAGCGGATCCTCGGGACGGCAATGCGGCACGAACCCGGTCGCCGGTGTGGTCCAGAGCAGTCGATCGATCTCGCGGGCGGTGTCCGCATCGGGCGCATACACGAAGATCCGCGTGCCCTGTGCCGCTGCCTTCGCGCACAGCTGGCACGCCGTGCGCAGCTTGCTCTCGGCGTGGGTGTAGAAGTCGATCCGGGTCACCCGCTCACCCCTTTCGCGCAGCGGCGCGCTGCAGCAGGAACTCGGTGAGCAGCGGCACCGGCCGGCCGGTCGCGCCCTTCTCCTTGCCGCTCTTCCAGGCGGTGCCGGCAATGTCGAGGTGCGCCCAGCGGTACTTCCTGGTGAAGCGCGACAGGAAGCAGGCGGCGGTGATGCTGCCCGCGGGCCGGCCGCCGATGTTGGGCATATCGGCGAAATTGGTCTTGAGCTGTTCCTGATAATCGTCCCACAGCGGCATCTGCCAGGCGCGGTCGTGGCTGTCCTGGCCGGCTGCGAGGAGCTCGCGCGCAAGGCTCTCGTCATTCGCGAACAGGCCGTGGGCGACGTGCCCCAGGGCGATCACGCACGCGCCGGTCAAGGTCGCGATGTCGACCACGATCTCCGGCTCGAAGCGCGCGGCGTAGGTGAGCGCGTCGCACAGGATGAGACGGCCCTCGGCGTCGGTATTGAGGATCTCGATGGTCTGACCCGACAGGCTCGTGACGACGTCGCCGGGTTTGGTGGCCGTGCCGCCGGGCATGTTCTCGCAGGTGGGAATGATGCCGACGAGGTTCACCGGCAGCCGCAGCTCGCCGATCGCCTTGAAGGTGCCCAGCACGCTCGCCGCGCCGCACATGTCGAACTTCATCTCGTCCATCTCGGCGGCCGGCTTCAGGGAGATGCCGCCAGTGTCGAAGGTGATGCCCTTGCCGACCAGGACCGCCGGCCGCTCGTGCTCGCCCGCGCCGCGATGGTGGAGCACGATCAGCTTCGGCGGTTGGACGCTGCCCCGCGTCACCGATAACAGGGCACCCATGCCGAGCTCCGCCATATCCGCCTGCTCGAGCACGGTGCATTCGAAACCGTAGTGTTTGGCAAGATCTTGCGCCTGTTCCGCAAGGTAAGTGGGCGTGCACAGGTTGGCGGGCAGGTTGCCCAAGTCCTTCGCGAGGCCCATGCCGTGTGCCGTGGCGAGTCCGCGCCGCAGTCCTTCCTCGGCCGCGGCCGCCTCGCTGCGCTGCGCCACCGCGAAGACGAGCTTGCGCAGCGCGCGCTTGGGGCCTTCCTGCTTGCTCTTCAAGCGGTCGAAGCGATACATCGACTCGAGTGCGACCACGGTGGCCTGCGCAACCCGCCACGAGGTGCCGCGCTTCTTGATCGGCAGGTCGGTGAAATTGAGCGCCGCATCGACGGCGCCGGTCTCGTTCAAGCCGCGGATGGCCGCGCGCACGGCATCGCGATACTCCTTGTCGCGAAACTCGCGCTCCTTGCCGAGTCCCAACAGCAGCACGCGCTCGGCGGCGGTGTGGGGAACCTTGTGCAGCAGCAGTGTGGTGCCGAGTCGACCTTCCATGTCGCCGCGCCGCAGGATCTCCGTGAGGTAGCCGTCCGATGCGTGGTCGATTGCTTGCGCCGGGCCGGTGAGCTTGCGCGACTCGAACACGCCGACCACCACGGCCGCATTCCGTTGCTTCTCGGGACTCGCGCCTTTTATGCTAAATTCCACGTCTTGCTCCCAGGCATTTGCCGGTTATTTTTCATGAACTTGCGCATCCGTTTCATTATCGTCGGAGTGGTTTCGAAAAGTCAAAAGAGCGGCAGCAGGCTGTTGCGGAACCCTGCGGGGCTTTCGCAGGCCTGCTCGGGCGCATGAAGCTTTTCCGGCGTGCCCTGCTGGCCGAGTTCGCCGCCAACGGTGCGGCGGTCCTCTCGATTCTGCTGCTCGTTGTGGTCAGCACCCAGATCATCCGGGTACTGCGCGTCGCCACGAACGCTCTCATTCCGCTGGAGGGCGTGTTCGCGCTCGTGGGCTTTTCCCTGCTCACCTCGCTGCCGGTGGTAATGGGCGGGAGCCTCTTCGTGGCGGTCCTGTTGACCCTGATCCGCTGCTACCGGGACTCGGAGATGGTGGTGTGGTTCTCGTCGGGGCTCTCGCTGAAGGCGTGGATCCGGCCGGTGCTCACGTTCGCGCTGCCGTCGGTGGGGGTGATCGCCGCGGTCACCTTCTTCGTCTACCCCTGGGCGGCCGGCCGTCTCGAACAATACCAGCGCCAGCTCGAATCGCGGGACGAGGCGGCCCTGATCCGGGAGGGCGTGTTCCAGGAGTCGAAACGTGAGGACTGGGTGTATTTCGTGGAGGAGTTGGAACCCGACTCGGGCATGGTCAGGAACGTCTTCGTGTACTCGAAGCAGCGCGAGGGGCCGAGCACCATGATCGCCCGCCGCGGACTGATCGAGTCGCATCCGAACGGGGACCGTTTTCTCGTGCTGCTGAACGGTCACCGCTACGAGGGGGTGCCGGGCTCGCCGGAGTACCGGGTCATGGACTTCGAACGGCTCGGGATACGCATCGAGCCGGCGGAGGCGCGCAGGGTTCTCTCCCCGGCGAAGACGCGCGCCACAGTCGAACTCTTCGCGCAACGCACGCCCGCGAATCTTGCGGAGCTGGTCTTTCGCGTGGGCCTGCCGCTCTCTGCGCTCGTCCTGGCGCTACTCGCCGTGCCGTTGAGCTCCGTCAACCCGCGCGTCGGGCGCTCCTTCAATCTGCTGGCTGCGGTCTTTCTCTATTTCCTCTACAGCAACGCCATCACCATTTCGGAGAGCCTGGTGGCAACCGACAAGCTCGCGGCCTGGGCGGCAGTGATCGCGGTCCACGGCACCATGGTGTTGTTGGTCGCGCTCTTCTTCTACCGGCGGATGGCGTTGCGCTGGTTGCCCGCGGCGCGCTCGCCATGAGAATCATCCGCCGCTATCTCTTTCGCGAGATCGCCTCCGCGACGCTTCTCACACTGGTCGCGCTGCTGGGGCTCTTCGCGTTCTTCGACCTGCTCAACCAGCTGGAAGACGTCGGTCGCGGCGAGTACCGTCTTCCCACTGCGTTCCTCTATGTATTGCTGACTCTGCCCGGGCACGTGTACGAGGTGCTGCCGGTAGCGGCGCTGGTGGGCGCGCTGTTCGCGCTGGCGCGGCTTACTGCGCAATCGGAGTATGCGATCCTGCGTACGTCCGGCATTTCGATGCTGCGCCTCGCGGGTACCCTGGCTCAGATCGGGCTGCTGTTTGGCGCAATGACCTTCGTGTTCGGCGAGTACATCGCGCCCGCGGCCGAATCGGCGGCGCAGCGGTTGCGCATGAAGACGTCGGCCTACCTCATCGTGAGCCAGTTCCGGTCGGGGATCTGGGTCAAGGACGGCCTGAGCTTCATCAACGTCGGGCTCGTCACCCCCGACAACACGCTGCTCAACATCTACCTGCACGACTTCGACGAGGATCAGCGACTGCTGTCGAGCACCTTCGCGAAGCGGGGCGTGTATCGCGGCGACAACCAGTGGCTGCTCACCGAGGTGGCGCGAACACGCTTCGCCGATGGCCGCGCCACGGTCGAGCAGATCCCTGAAATGACGTGGGGCTCGGTGCTCACGCCGAATCTGCTCGGGGTCCTGCTGCTGGCGCCGGAAGAGATGGCTGCATCCGATCTCGTGCACTACATCGAGCATCTGAAGAGCAACCGCCAGCAGACCACGCGTTACGAGGCGGCACTCTGGTCGAAGCTGATCTATCCGTTCTCCGTCGTGCTCATGATGGTGCTGGCTTTGCCCTTCGCGCATTTCCAGAGCCGCGTGACCAGCGTCGGCGCGAAGATCTTCACCGGCATCCTGGTCGGCCTTGCGTTCTTCCTGATGGGACGCTTCTTCGGCGCGCTTGGCGCGATCAACAACTGGACGCCGTTCGTGAGCGCAGTGCTGCCGACGCTGCTCTTTACCCTGATCGCGGCGGGGCTGATCTGGCGGGCGGAGCGGCGGTAGTCCGGCGGTCGGGATCCGCTGTCACGATCCTCGTCCCGGCCAGCCGATCATGCAGGAACTGCCGGTCACAATCGATGAGTCCCCACAGGAACGAGGTGCCCGCCAGCAGCGTTCCGGGGACCGCCAGGACATAGCGCTTGAGTGCTTGCCGCAGACTCGGCGGGTGGCCGCTATCCGCATCCACGATGCGCAGGTTCCAGGCTTGCATCGGCAGAGTCTGGCCGCCGCGGGTCCAGCACCAGACGAAATAGGCGCCCGCGAGCACGAGCAGGAGCACCTGCAGGGCGAAGCGGGCGGGCAGTGAGTCCGCGGCGCCCGCTACGCCCGTGAAGAGCGCCGATCCGAGAAACAGGACGGCCAGCAGCAGCAACGCGTCATACACCAGACAGGCAAGGCGCCGCCCGATTCCCGCGTTATCCGCAGACCCTGGGCCGGTCCGAGTGTCGGCACCGGGCGACGTGCTGGCGCGCTCGCCCCTCACGGGTGCGCCGTGGCCGACTGAGCCGCAGCGGAGGCGGGAGGTTCAAGCACCACTGCGGTCGCGGGAGCGGAGTCCGGCACCCCCCGCTTCGGTCCCGACGTGCGCAGGGTTTCGCGCTCTTCTTCGGGCAGCTGCTGATAGGTCTCCCATTTCTCCTTGACCGTGGCCCGGCGCTCCGGCGGGAGCTGCTGGAGGTTCCTGAACTTCTCGCGCGCCCTTTCGCGCTCCTCCGGGGAGAGGCTGGCCCATTCCTTCATGCGCGACTGGAGTCGCCGCTGCTGCTCGGGCGCAAGCTTAGGGTAGCGCTCGGCGACGCCGACCCATTTCCACCGGCGCTCGGGCTCGAGCTTGTTCCATTCGGCGGCGAGCGGTGCAAGGACGTGCCGCTGTGTCGGGGTCAACTGCTTCCACGTCGGGGCGGGCGGTGGCGCGCCCGACACCGGGAGACTCAGAACCAATCCCAGCAGCAGTGCTATTCCGAGGTGTCTTCCAGCCACGCGTCGAAACCCTTGTCGAGATAAGCGTCGATCGGGAGATCGTCGGCAAGCAGACGTGCGTCGAGTGTCCCCAGCTCGTGGTTGGGCGTGAGCATCGAATGCTGGTTGTTGAGGGTCTGCACGTAGACGAGCGCCGCTGCGGCCAGCGCCACCGCGCTTGCGGGAACCCACCAGCGGACCCGCGTGCGGCGCTGCGCGGATGACACGGTGCCACGACCCGCTGCTGCCATGGCCGGCACGGAGCTTTGCTGATATGCCGACCGACCCGACAAAGCCGCCTGGCGCGCTGCTGCCAGCGCGGTCAAAGTGCCCTGATCCAGCTGGTCGAGGCCACGATCGAGATGCCAGGCGACCCTGCGCCCAAACTGTTCTTCACTCATAGTTCGATCCCTTTCGCCTTGAGCAGGCCAGCCAGCGCATGGCTCGCACGCGAGCAGTGCGTCTTCACGCTGCCCTCGGAGCACCCCATTGCGCGAGCTGTCTCGGCCACATCCATGTCTTCCCAGTAACGCAAAATGAACGCCTGCCGTTGACGCGCAGGCAACTGTGCAAGTGCCTCCTCAATAGCTGCAAGTGTTTGAGTACGCAACAACTCCTCCGTGGGCTCCGGGGTGCGCTCACTGCCCTGGTGCATGATCGTCTCCAGGGGGTCGTAGTCGTCCTCGTCACCCTTCGGCCCGAAGGAAGAGAAAAGTGTGGTCCACATCGATCGGACCTTCTGCCGGCGGAAGAAATCCCGGATTGCGTTCTGCAGAATGCGCTGGAACAGCATCGGTAACTCGCCGGCAGGCTTACCCCCGTACTTCTCCGCGAGCCTGAGCATCGCGTCCTGAACGATGTCGAGCGCGGCATGGCTGTCGCGCACCGCGAACGCTGCCTGCTTGAAAGCTCTGCGCTCCACATCGGCCAGGAAGTTCGAGAGTTCCTTTTCGGTTGCCAGTTGACCTGTCCCGTTCGCGTTATCGTGCGGGCACCCGATCGCGGGCGTCCTCCTCCACCATCGCCCGCCGCGTGCTGCGAGGCAAGATTCGACCCGATAGTAGCAAATTGCTCCGACCCGTCGAGCAGAGACATTTACCGGCATCGACACCTGCCCTCTGGGCAATGTTTTCCTTGACCAGCGTGGCATCCGACGGTACCTTTTGCGGTTCACTTTTTTGGGCTGCTTTGAGGCAATTCATGGAAATTACCGGCGCCGAGGTCGTGGTGCGCTGCCTGCAGGAGGAGGGCGTGGAGTACGTCTTCGGCTACCCGGGCGGGGCGGTTCTCTTCATCTACGACGAGATCTTCAAGCAGGACAAGTTCAAGCACATTCTCGTTCGCCACGAACAGGCTGCCGTGCATGCGGCGGATGGCTTCGCGCGCTCCTGCGAAAAGCCGGGCGTCTGTCTGGTCACCTCGGGCCCCGGCGTCACCAACGCCGTGACGGGGATCGCTACCGCCTACATGGATTCGGTTCCGGTGGTGATCATCAGCGGCCAGGTGCCGACTCATGCCATCGGACAGGACGCCTTCCAGGAGTGCGATGCGGTCGGTATTACGCGCCCGTGCGTGAAGCACAACTTTCTGGTGAAGGACGTCCGCGATCTGGCGGCCACCATCAAGAAGGCTTTCTATCTCGCCACCACCGGCCGCCCTGGTCCGGTGCTCGTCGACGTTCCCAAGGACGTGACGATGGCCAAAGTCGAGTTCGATTACCCCAAGACCATCTCGATGCGATCCTACAATCCGGTGGTGAAGGGGCACAGCGGGCAGATCAAGAAGGCGATCCAGCTCCTCACCAATGCCAGGCGGCCGATGATCTACGCCGGGGGCGGCGCGATCCTCGGCAACGCGTCGCAGGAGCTCGCCCAGCTCGTGCGCCTGCTCGGCTTTCCGTGCACCAACACGCTGATGGGGCTCGGCAGTTTCCCTGCGACCGACCCGCAATTCGTGGGCATGCTCGGCATGCACGGCACCTACGAAGCCAACATGGCCATGCAGCACTGCGACGTGCTGCTCGCAATCGGCGCCCGCTTCGATGACCGCGTGATTGGCAACCCGTCGCATTTCTTCGACGACGATCGGCACATCATCCACATCGATATCGACCCGTCCTCGATTTCGAAGCGCGTCAAGGTCGAAGTGCCGATCGTGGGCGATGTGCGCGAGACGCTGCAGGAGCTCGTGCGCCAGCTCGACGGATTCCCCGAGCGGCAGGATCAGTCGGCGCTCAAGACGTGGTGGACGCAGATCGAGCTCTGGCGCGCCCGCGACTGTCTCAAGTACGACCGCGGCAGCCCGATCATCAAGCCGCAGTTCGTCGTCGAGAAGGCGTACGAATTGACGAACGGCGATGCCTTCATCACGTCCGACGTCGGACAGCACCAGATGTGGGCGGCGCAGTTCTACAAGTTCGACAAGCCGCGCCGCTGGATCAATTCCGGAGGGCTCGGCACCATGGGGGTTGGCCTGCCCTACGCGATGGGGGTCAAGCTCGCGCACCCCGACGCGGACGTGCTCTGCATCACCGGCGAAGCCAGCATTCAGATGTGCATTCAGGAGCTTTCGACCTGCAAGCAATACCATCTGCCGGTCAAGATCGTGAACCTGAACAACCGATACATGGGCATGGTCCGCCAGTGGCAGGAGTTCTTCCACGGCAACCGATACGCCGAGTCCTACATGGACGCGCTGCCCGATTTCGTGAAGCTCGCCGAATCCTATGGGCATGTCGGCATGCGCGTCGACAAGCCGGCGGACGTGGAGCCCGCGCTGCGGGAGGCGCTTGCGCTGAAGGACAGGCTCGTGTTCATGGATTTCATCACGGATCAGACCGAGAACGTCTTCCCGATGGTGCCCGGGGGTAAGGGCCTGTCGGAGATGATCCTGGTCTGACCGAAGACGCGGTTGCTTTTGCTCCAGGGGGGCGTCCCGCGTTCGGGCGGGACCACGCTTTTCGACGCACAGCCACAACAATCATGAGACATATTCTCTCGTTGCTCCTGGAAAACGAACCAGGGGCGCTCTCCCGCGTGTCGGGTCTATTCTCCGCACGCGGCTACAACATCGAATCCCTTACGGTCGCGCCCACCGAAGACGCGACGATGTCGCGCATGACGATCGTCACCAGCGGATCGGACGAGATCATCGAGCAGATCACGAAACAGCTGAACAAGCTGGTGGACGTGGTCAAGGTCGTGGATCTCAACGATGGCGAACATATCGAGCGCGAACTGATGCTGGTGAAGGTGCGTGCCTTCGGCAAGGACCGCGAGGAGATGAAGCGCATGGCGGACATCTTCCGGGGACGCATCATCGATGTCACCGAAAAGGCGTATACGATCGAGCTGACCGGTACCGGCGCCAAGCTCGACGCGTTCATCGGCGGCATCGAGAAGAGCGCCATCCTGGAGACCGTGCGCACCGGTGCTTCGGGCATCGGCCGCGGCGAGCGGGTGCTGAAAGTGTGACGTGCGGCGGCTCATGAGGAGCGCGCCGGGGCACCACCCAACCCACCAAAGAGGACAGCATGAAGGTCTATTACGACAAGGACGCCGATCTCTCCCTCATCAAGGGCCGGAAGGTCGCCATCGTCGGCTACGGCTCCCAGGGCCACGCCCATGCGCAGAATCTTCAGGACTCGGGCGTGAAGGTGACGGTGGGTCTGCGCCCGGGTGGCGCGTCGTGGGACAAGGCGAAACAGGCGGGACTCGCGGTGAAGTCGGTGGACGAGGCCGTGAAGGGTGCCGACGTGGTGATGATGCTGCTGCCCGACGAGACCATCGCCGCGGTATACAAGAGCGAAGTCGAACCGAACGTCAAGAAGGGCGCGGCGCTCGCGTTTGCGCACGGCTTCAACATCCACTACGGCCAGGTGGTGCCGCGCACCGACCTCGACGTGTTCATGGTCGCGCCGAAGGCGCCGGGCCACACGGTGCGCGCGACCTACACCCAGGGCGGCGGCGTGCCGCAGCTCATCGCCGTCTACCAGGACCGCTCCGGCGCGGCACGCGATATCGCGTTGAGCTACGCGGCGGCCAATGGTGGCGGCAAGGCCGGCATCATCGAGACTACCTTCAAGGAAGAGACCGAGACCGATCTCTTCGGCGAGCAGACCGTGCTCTGCGGCGGCTGTGTGGAGCTCGTCAAGGCCGGCTTCGAGACCCTCGTCGAGGCCGGCTACGCACCCGAGATGGCGTATTTCGAGTGCCTGCACGAGCTCAAGCTGATCGTTGACCTGATGTACGAAGGCGGCATCGGGACGATGAACTACTCGATCTCCAATAACGCCGAGTATGGCGAGTACGTGACCGGTCCCAGGGTCATCGGCGAGCAGTCGCGTGCGGCGATGCGCGAGGCCTTGCGCAACATCCAGAGCGGCGACTACGCGAAGAGCTTCATCCTGGAGAATCGGGCCGGAGCGCCCACGCTGCTCTCCCGGCGGCGTATGACAGCGGAGCATCCGATCGAGCAGGTCGGAGCAAGGCTGCGGGACATGATGCCGTGGATCAAGAAGAACAAGCTGGTCGATACCTCGAAGAACTGACATTTTTGCGGAATGCGCGAGGGCATTGGCCGGTGAAGCCCGCTTCTGGCCGCTAGGCTCGCCGTGCCCGACACCCATCCGCTGATCGCCCGCGAAGGCTGGCTGCACGTCGGGCTGGCGCTCGTCGTCGCGTTGCTGGCGACCCGCTTCCTGCACTGGGGCGCGCTGCCGTTCTGGGCGATCGCGGTGTTCGTGGTGCAGTTCTTTCGCGATCCGCATCGCGTTCCGACACCGGTGGCGGACGGCGGCGTGCTCGCCGCTGCCGACGGCCGCGTCGTGGTGGTGGGACGTGCGCGCGACCCATGGCTCGACCGCGATGCGCTCAAGATCAGCGTCTTCATGAACGTCTTCAACGTGCATTCCAACCGCAGCCCCGTGTCCGGCGAGGTGCGGCAGACCTGGTACCACGCAGGGCGCTTCCTGAACGCAGCGCTCGACAAGGCGTCGGTGGAGAACGAGCGCAGCGCGCTCTGGCTGCGCACGCCGCGCGGCGACGATGTCACCTGCGTGCAGATCGCGGGCCTCATCGCACGCCGGGTGCTCTGCTACGCGCGGCAGGGTCAGCGGTTGGCGGCCGGTGAACGCTATGGATTCATCCGCTTCGGCTCGCGCGTGGACCTCTACCTGCATCCCGATGCGCGTGCGCGTGTGAGTGTCGGGGACAAGGTGTCCGCCGGCATCACGGTTCTTGCCGAGTTGCCCGCATCCTGACAGAGCGCCTCCATGTATCCGTCGCCGGATGGAAAATGGTATGCGAAGGGCGGGAAGATGCGGCGCCGCGGCATCTATCTCCTGCCGAACCTCTTCACGACCGCGGCGCTCTTCGCCGGTTTCTACGCCATCGTGCAGGCCATGAACAACCGTTTCGATCTCGCCGCCGTGGCGATCTATGCCGCCATGGTGCTCGATGGACTGGACGGTCGAGTGGCGAGGCTCACCCGCACGCAGAGCGCCTTCGGGGCCGAGTACGACTCGCTCTCCGACATGGTGTCCTTCGGTGCCGCGCCGGCGCTCGTCATGTACGAATGGGCCCTGCAGGGCATGGGCAAGCTCGGCTGGACCGCGGCGTTCATCTATTGCGCAGGGGCGGCGCTGCGACTGGCCCGCTTCAACACGCAGCTCGACGTGGCCGACAAGCGCTACTTCACCGGCCTGCCGAGTCCGGCCGCGGCAGCGCTGGTGGGCGGCATGGTGTGGGCGCTGCACGAGCATCAGATCGACGGTCAGAGCGTGCGTTGGTACGCATGGAGTCTCACGATCTTCGCGGGGCTCACCATGGTGAGCAACATAAAGTTCTACAGCGGCAAGGACATCAACCTGCGCAAGAGCGTGTCCTTCAGCATGGTGGTCCTGGTCGCGCTCGGCGCCGTGATCCTCGCCTTCGGTGCCGACGCGTTGCCCGAGCTCCTGTTCACGCTCTTTGGCGTCTATGCGTTGTCCGGGTATGTGATGTGGGTCGTCACTCGCCTGCGCGGGCGGCGCACTCCACCGCCCGCGGCGTCCGCGCCCTGACGTCGCAACGCTTGCGGGCCGGATTTCTTGCCGCTATAGTTTCGCCCATGGTTTCCACGCCTCAGGCCAACTTCGTCTCCTATCTCGCCAACGTCCTGTTGGTGGTGCTGGTGCTGCGCGGCCCGCGCGCACACTAACTTAACCCTCACCCTGTCGTAGTCTGCAGCCGCGCGCGCACCGAGCGCCGTCGGCCCATCGAACAATTGTTCGTCCGTGTGTGCCGGCCGTGGGACCCGCGCCCGGACGAATCACTTCAAGCGGAGTCCAGTCATGACTGAGCGATTGATCATTTTCGACACCACGTTGCGTGACGGCGAGCAGAGCCCGGGTGCGTCCATGACCCGGGAGGAGAAGGTCCGTATCGCGCGCCAGCTCGAACGCATGCGCGTGGATGTGATCGAGGCCGGTTTTCCCGCCGCGAGCCCCGGTGATTTCGACGCCGTGAAGGCGGTCGCCGACCATATCAAGGAGAGCACCGTGTGCGCGCTGGCCCGCGCCACCGAGTCAGACATCCGTCGCGCGGCGCAGGCGCTGGCGGGTGCGGCGTCGGGCCGCATCCATACCTTCATCGCCACTTCACCCATTCACATGGAGAAAAAGCTGCGCATGGAGCCGTCCCAGGTGCTGGAGCACGCGGTTGCGGCGGTCCGACTTGCGCGCCAGTTCACGGACAACGTGGAGTTCTCGCCGGAAGATGCGGGACGCTCCGACGTCGAATTTCTTTGCCGGGTGCTGGAGGCGGTGATCGAGGCGGGCGCTACGACTCTCAACATCCCCGATACAGTGGGCTACGCGATCCCCGATCAGTTCGGCGATCTCATCCGCACGCTCCGAAGCCGGATTCCCAATTCCGACAAGGCCGTCTTCTCGGTCCACTGCCACAACGACCTCGGGCTGGCGGTGGCGAATTCGCTGTCGGCGGTGCGCAATGGCGCACGGCAGGTGGAGTGCACGATCAACGGCCTGGGCGAGCGGGCAGGCAACGCCGCGCTCGAAGAAATCGTGATGGCCGTGCGCACGCGTGCCGACGTCTACGGCTGCGACACGCGTATCGACACGACGCAGATCGTGCCGGCGAGCCGCCTCGTCGCCGGCGTAACCGGCTTCGCCGTGCAGCCCAACAAGGCGATCGTGGGCGCGAACGCCTTTGCCCACGAATCGGGCATTCATCAGGACGGCGTGATCAAGCACCGCGAGACCTACGAGATCATGCGCGCCGAGGACGTCGGCTGGGGCGAGAATCGACTTGTCCTCGGTAAGCATTCCGGGCGCAATGCCTTCAAGAAGCGGCTGGCGGAGATCGGCATCGAGCTCGATTCCGAAGACGCCATCAACATCGCATTCAGCAAGTTCAAGGAACTCGCGGACAAGAAGCACGATATCTTCGACGAGGACCTGCACGCCCTCGTGTCCGACGAATCCGTGACGCCTGACCACGAGCACTTCCGGTTGCTCTCCATGGTGGTACACAGCGAGACCGGCGAGACGCCTTTTGCGCGGGTGGTGATCGCCGAAGGCGGGGCGGAACGACAGTCGGAGTCGCAGGGGAGCGGGCCGGTCGACGCTTCGTTCAAGGCGATCGAGACCATGGTGCACAGCGGCGCCCAGTTGCAGCTCTTTTCGGTGAACAACATCACGAGCGGAACCGACGCGCAGGGCGAGGTGACCGTGAGGCTCCTCAAGGACGGTCGGATCGTGAACGGTCAGGGCGCCGACACCGACATCGTGGTCGCGTCGGCCAAGGCCTATCTGTCAGCGCTCAACAAGCTGCACAGCAAGCTGGAACGGGCGCACCCGCAGCTCTAGGCAAGATACGGAATGGGCGATGGAGAGGCGCCCGCTGCGGGTGCCTCTCTCATGTGGGATCTGTCAGCTACCGACGGCAGGTGGACAGGAGAGGGAGCGTTGCGCCGACCGCGTCGCTCGGGCCCACGCAAGCCAACCGGCAACGGCGACGCCCGCCCATGTCCGATAGAGCGGCAGCGGAAACATCCATTCGACGTCCGAGGCGTGCTCCGCGGCGCGGGTGTCCCGGCCTTTCTCTTCGAGTTGCCGGCGCAGCTCGCGAATTTGCCGCCACGCGAGATCGCCTTTAGCGCCGCGCTCGGCGGCACTTTGGCTGGCGATGCCCCGCCAGATCTCGCGAGCCTCTGCGAACGGTACACCGGCTTTCCTGGCGAGCCAGGGCAGGATCTTCGGTTCTTGAAACATGGCTTGCTCCTTTTCCCCTGTCCGGCGAATAAGTGCATTTACTCAACGGGATATGGTTTCTGCTGAAACGTTGGACCGCGTCTTCAGGGGCTTTGTTGCAATGCACAACAAAGTATATCGTCCAACTGCGGAGGTTTCAATCACGAGACGACAAAATATGTCTGGAGAAGTGCGGAAAGCAGATGAATCCGTTGCGCTAAGTAGCTGAACGAGCGCCGGTAACAGGTATCCCGATCAGCTCGCCGTTGACCGCAAGCAAGATCTCATCCAGCCGCTGCGGATCGAGCGCACCGCCGCGGTCTCCCGCCTCGCACAGGGCACCCCGAAAGCCCAGGTAGGTCGCACCCAGCGGGCGCAGCGCGTCGATGTCGGCCAGTCGCAGCGACCCGGCAAGCCCGGCCAGCAGTCCCTCGCGGCGCGCTGCTGCGACGAAGGTCGCGAGAAACTGCGGCGAGGTATGCACGGTGAGCGGCCCGCGCGACTTGTCCGCTGTGTCGAGCATGACACCGACGAAGCCTGCGCCCGCGATGCGCGGTATCAAGTCGAGATCGGGTTCCTGGTCAGCGAACAGAACTGCCACCAGCGGTTGCTGTCGGGCGATCGGCGCAAGTGGCGGCAGGCAGGCATTGCGTTCGGCGCCCGCCAGGAATCCGATCTTCACGATATCGACGCCCGTAGCCGCGACCTTTTCCACCGCAGCGACGATGACTCGCGGGTCGGGCGGCAGATCGCCCACGGTCGCGCTCACCGGCCGGGCGCCGCCGACGGTCGCGACGATCTCGCGGATGGTATCGAGCGGCAGGGCGCCCAGCGCGCCGTGCGCGGGCTCCTTGGCGTCGACCAGATCGGCGCCGTGAGCGACCGCAACGGCGGCTTCCGCAGCCGATCGCACGCTCACCAGCACCCGTATCATCCCGTTGCTCCGCCGCTCGCACCGCGATGCGCGGCAATCCGCTCCGTGAGCCATTCCCACGCCTCCAGCTCCGTGGGGCCCGCCGTCTTCGAGATGGCGATCGTGAGGTACCGCAGTTCCGCCTCCACCTTTTCGCGCGGCAGCAGGTCGAGCCGGCTCACGAGGATCGCCCCTTCCAGCACCGCCGCCTGCGCGCGGTTGAAGCCGCGAAAGGGCGCGTGCGACCGGAATGCCACGCTGCGGCACCACAGGCGCGGACGAACCGCGTCCTCCTCCGTGCGTTCCAGTTCCAGCTCCCGATGGGCGAGGGCGCCTTCCAGGCGGCAGCCGGTGATGGCATCGGCGGGCACGGTCGCCCAGTCGCGGCGACCGGTGAGGCAGCCCGCGAAAATGCGCACGTCGTCGCTGTAATTGATCACTGCACGGCCGCTCGCGAGCACGTTCTCCAGGGTCGTCGAGGGCCGAAACGGCTGCAGCAGGACGAGTCCGGCCTCCTCGCGAATGCCCATCGGTGCGATGTGGACGGCGCCCGCCGGAGAGACGGTGGTGACGATCACTTCCCAGATCGCAGGCATCGTTCAGGACTTGGTCCGCCGGGCGTGCGACAGAGTCGGGCCGGGCGCCTTGAATCCATCGAGGTGCTCGGTCTGTTCGGCCTGCCGCTTCACCGCGACGCCCCAGTCGAGCGGTTCATCCTGGCTGTAGCGCTTGCCGAGCTCCCAGGCGGTCTGCGCATGCGCGAGCTCGACGCCGAGGTAGAACGCGTGGCCGACGTCGCCGTCGACTCTTACGTGCGGATAAAGCGCGAAGGCGTCGGTACCGGTGAAGAGCCCGTCGCGGTTGTAGAGATGGACCCCGGCATCGGACACCTGGATGCGGTAGCTCGGATCCTTGATCGCCCGCGCCAGCTCGGCGATCTCGTCCGCGCTGTCGGGAAACGGCTTGCGCTCGTGGGTCGTGGTGAGCCCGCGGTCGTAGCCTTTCGGCAGGCTCGATTCGTCCCGCGCCGCGAACATGATGCGGCGGGCGAGATCCGCTTCGCGCACCGCAGTGCGTGCATGGGGGCTGACCTCGGTGGCGAGGACCGCATCGAGGCGCAGCTCTGAGGCGATACCCAGCAGCAGTGCATTCATGCCCGTGGTATCGGCCTCGGTAAGCTCGGTGAGATTGCCGATGCCCATCATGATCGGGACGTCGGGAAATCGCCTGCGCACTTCGGCGTAGCGCAGGATCGACGCCGTGAAGCCGAAGTGGATCGGATCGAGGACCGGGTCCGCGAGGAAGTCGCGCCCCATCTCGCGCATGCGCCCGATCGCGCGGCCGAGCGAGTCGAGGTCGCCGGTCTGGGCGGGAATCAGCACCGGGGTCGAGCTCACCCGGTCGACGACCCAGAGCGTATCCTCGGTGAGAGACAGCAGGTAGTCCGCACCCGCTCGGCCGCCCCGCTGGAGGTCGGCCGGGTCCAGCGAATCGACGCTGACCCGGAAGTCCCGCCGCTTCAACTCCTGGACCGCTTCCTCGAGATGCGGGAAGGGCGTGTCCGGCAGGCAGCCGAGGTCGATTACGTCCGCACCATCGGCGCGATAGCGCTGCGCCCGCGCGAGGATGCCGGCGACGTCGAGCGCGCTGGCCTCGACGATTTCCGCGAAGATGAGCACGTCGTAACGCGAGAGATCCACCGGTCGACCCGCGCGGCCGAAGAACTGCGGGATGTCCTTGAGCTCTTCCGGGCCGCGCACGACCGGCACGCCGTAGTGGGCGGTGAGCCCCTCGAGATCGCCACGGCAGCGACCCGGCACCAGGATCTGCGTCGCGGGACCGATGTCGGTGACGCGACGCCGGACGAGATCGGCGGTCATGAGCCCGGCGACGCTGATGCCGATCTGCCGGACTTCTGGCGTAAACCCGGCCGGCTGCATCGCCTCGAGCACCTTGTGCAGGCTCTTCTCCGCGAGCTTACCCGTGAGGAACAGGATGTGTTCGGACATCGCCCTATTCTACTGGCTGCACCGTCGGCGACGCGACCGCGGGTCACGGCTAGAATGAGGCGGACCGTTTCCGAGCCGCCGCGATGACCGCACGCCTGATCGAACTCTTCCCCTCATCCGGTCGCAGCCGCGATCTCGCCGGCACCTGGCTCGAGCTCGAAATCCACCGCCTGGGTCGGGCCGACGCGCCGCTGATCTACGGCAGCTTCGTCGCGAGCCTCGACGGGCGCATCGCGCTCGCCGATCCGGTCACCGGCAAGCTTGCACTGCCCGAGGCGATCGTCAACCGTCACGACTTCCGCCTGCTGCAGGAGCTCATGGCGCAGGCCGATTGCTTCATCACGCACGGGGGCTACCTGCGGGCCATCGCGGCCGGAACGCTGGACGACATCCTCCAGGTCGGAGCCACTTCGGGCGCCGAGGATCTTGCGCGCTGGCGCGAGGTCCAGGGGTTCGCGAGCCAGCCCGGCATTCTCGTGGCGAGCGCGACGCTCGACTTCGAGGTGCCGAGATCGGTGCGGGAGCACGATCAGTCGTTGACGATCGTCACCGTTGCCAGTGCGCCGGCCCAGCACGTGCGGCGGTTCGAGCGCGAAGGGTTCCGCGTGATCGTCGCCGGTGACGGCGATCAGGTGGAGGCGATACCGCTGGCCGGGATTGTCTCGGAGCTCGGTTACCGGAGTGCCTATCTCGTCGCCGGGCCGCGCATGCTCGATACCATGCTGCGCCAACGACGGCTCGGCCGCCTCTTCCTCACCATCACGCATCAGATCCTGGGCGGCGAACGCTTCGCCACGCTCACGGGGGGCGCGCCGCTCGGTCCCGCGGGTCATCTCAGGTTGCGCACGCTCTACTACGACGCTGCCTTGCCGGCCGGCGCGGGTCAATGGTTCGCCCAGTTCGAGCCCGGCACCGATTAATGCAGCATCTTCTTGCTCGGGTCGCGGATATCGAGGCGCTGCATCTTGCGGTAGAGCGTGTTGCGGCTGATCTTCAGCCGCCGCGCGACGTTCGTGATGTTCCAGTGATGCCGGTCGAGCTCCCGCACGAGGGCTTCCCGTTCGGCATTCTCGAGCGGTGACAAATCCGACGACGCGGCCGGCGCGGCTGCGGGCGCCGGGGACGGAAGGAGCGGTCTGGTGCCATGGAGCACGACATCCGGCAGGTCGGGCTCGCCGATGACGCGACCCTCGCGCAGGGCGAGCACCGTACGCAGGAGGTTGCGCAGCTCCCGCAGATTGCCTGGCCAGCGGTAATGATCGAGCCGGTCGAGGGCCGCCTCGTCGATCTCGACCGGCGCGCCACCGGCCTCCTCGGCCAGGATGCGGCGAATCAGCTCGCGGCGGTCACCGCGCTCGCGCAGGGGCGGCAGCGTGAAGACGAGACCCTGGAGCCGGTAGTAGAGGTCGGGCCGGAATTCCCCCGTGGCGATCTTGTCCGTGAGGTTGCAGTGCGTGGCGCTGATGAGGCGGATGTCGACCTTGATCGCCTCCTCGCCGCCCAAAGGCAGCACCTCGCGCTCTTCCAGCGCGCGCAGGAGCCGCGCCTGCAACTGCACGGGCATGTCGCCGATCTCGTCGAGGAAGAGGGTGCCGCCGTTGGCGAGAAAGATCTTCCCACGCCGGCCATCGCGCGCGGCGCCGGTGAAGGCGCCGGCCTTGTAGCCGAAGAGCTCGGACTCGATCAGGGTTTCCGGGATGGAGGCGCAGTTGAGCGCCACGAACGGTTTGCCGGCGCGTTCGCCGGACTGGTGCATGGCCTTCGCGAACACCTCCTTGCCGCTGCCGGTCTCGCCGTAGAGCAGCACGGAGATGTCCTTGTCGAGCACGCGCTTGGCGCGGCGGATGTTGAGCGCCATTACCGGATCCCCGGTATCGAGCGCATCGAGTGGAGTCGCCGCCGCGGCCAGCGCCGTTGCCGCGCGTCTGGCGGCACGGGCTGGTAGCCTGGGCAACACCAGCGGGCGCGCTCCCGCAGGCAGTTGGATGGTGGCGAAAAAGCGTCGGTTGCGCCGTGCCTCGACGATGGGTGCCGGCCGCAAGTCCCTGCGCGTCAATAGATCCACCAGCACCTGGACGCTCTCGTTGAAAACCTCGCCGATATCGCGGTCGATCACGTCCTGCGGCGAGGCATGGCCGAGCTGGCACAAGGCCGAACGGTTCGCGGCGAGGACGTTCCCGGTCGCGGAAAATGCGATCGCGCCTTCGCTCAGGGTGCCGAGGAGCTCGGCGCGGTTGTGACAGCGCAGGATGAACTCGCCGTTGAAGCGGTGCAGGAAGAGCTGGTTCTCGATGCGCTGCGCCGCCGTGTTCACCAGGACGAGGGTGTGCTGCTTCGTCGCCTGCGTTTCGCCCGACGCATCGAGCACGGCGATCACCGCGCCATGATGATCGAAGATCGGCACCGCCGAGCAGGTCAGCCGGATGTTGCGCGTGAGGAAGTGCTCGCCGCGATGAATGACGATCGGCTTGCGCACCGCCAGGCAGGTGCCCAGTGCATTGGTGCCCTGCCCCCGCTCAGTCCAGACCGCTCCGGGCACGAGGCCGCTGTTGGCTGCGAGGCCGGGTTCGGCGCAGCAGTCGAGCACCACGCCGTCGCCGTCCTCCAGCACGATGGCGTAGCCGGAACGGGCGATCTGCTCCCACAGGCTCGTCATCTCCGGGCGGGCGAACGCGAGCAGGTCGGCCAGCAGAGCCTGCCGGTCGGCGAGCTCGGCCGCGTTTACCTGTTCAGGCTTGCGCAGCTCGGTCGGGTCGAGCCCGTACTCGTCGACACAGCGCTTCCAGGAGAGTGCGACACGGTCTGCCACCTCACCCGAGTCGGGCGAAGTGCCGGATCGAATGACTGAGTAAACGTGCCGTGCGTGATTGGTCACAACGTCCGACATGGGAGCCCCCTTGCATCCGTGGCGCTCCCCTCGGGGCGGTCAGTACCGAACCTGTGGGGTCCGGAGCGGTCCTGGCAGGTCGCGGCCCGGGGAACGCATGGGGCCGGAGTTCTGTCACAGGAGGCAGTCTGCCGCCTTCGTTGTGGTCGAGCCGCGATGCTACCAGAAAGACGAAGGCACTTGGCGAGCCGCATGTCGCCCCGGCGCAGATGCCATCCCTCAACATCTCAGGAGCTCACACATCATGATCCGCCGTACCTTGGCTGCAGCGCTCCTGCTCGTCCCGGGCGTCGCCTTGGCCGACGGTTATCCCACGGTCGACCGCGTCCAGTACGTGCTCGAATGCATGAAGAACCACGACGGCAAGTACGAGTACATCTACAAATGCTCGTGCGCGATCGACGCCATCGCGAAGAAGTTGCCCTACGACACTTACGTGGAAGCCGCGAGTGTTGCCCGCTATTCCGGCATGGGCGGCGAGAGGATGGGTGTGTTCCGCGACTCCGACGAGATGCGCGCGCTCGCGAAGAAATGGAAGGCGGTCGAAGCAGACGCCAACAAGGCCTGCTTCATCGAGTGACCGTCTGTTATGTCCCGGGGCGCTTGCCCGGCGCGACCTCGATCGAGTGCGAGAACTTGAGGTCCTTCGAGTCGACGACTTCCGCTTTCAACTCGCCGCCGGCGCGCGGCATAAAGTAGAAGCGGAAGTTGGGATCCTCGCTGATCGTGAAGTCCACCTCCGCCGACATCAGCGGCTTGCCCGCGTAGCTCACGTCGATCTTGCGCACGAACTGCGGCGGTGCGTAGAGGCGCGTCAACTGATCCATGGCGAGCCCGGATACGTTCGGATGGCTCACCATGAGCTGCGCCACGGACGGCTCGTCCGCCTTCAGGCTCTCGTCCAGCCTGAACTTCATCTTGCCGATGCGCGCCATGGCGGCTTCGAGATCTTTGCCGGCCGGGGCGGAGCAGCCGCCTGCCGCCTTCACGTACTTGGACGCCATGTGCAGCGACCCGTCGTTCATCTCGGCAATCGCCCGCACCGTCGTGTATTCCTCGATGCGAATCCGCGTGTCGATGTCGGCGCGGCCGCTGTCGGGCGTGAAGGTGAAGATCGCACCGATGGGGGAGGGGTTCTTGTCGATGACGAGATACACCTTGCGGATGTAGCGGTCCGGCGCCTGCGTGACCCGGGTCTTGATCGCGAGCGGCACGATGGCGGCGTCCTCGGCCCGGTCCGGCAACTCGATCAGGATCACCTTGCCTTCGTTCTCGGTGATCGCACGATCGCCGAACAGGCTAGCTCGCACCAGCTCCCAGTTACCCGCCTTCTGCGCCGGCTCGGCCGCCAGTAACGGCAGCGCGGGCAAGAGCCCCAGCAGCACCACGGCCAGTAGTCGCTCGATCATCGGGTTGCTCCTCGTCGCATCAATCTTCCCATTCCACTTCCGAGTACACCGCCGTCACGTTGCGCTTGTGGAAGAGATCGAACAGGAGCCACTTGCTCCGCTCTGATTCGCCCACCGTCGCGATCGCCTGCTGGATCGTCTGCCCCTTCTTCAAGGCTGCGCGCGTCTCGTCGAGGATCAGGCGCAGATACGCTTCCTCACGGGCGAACGCATCGCGCCAGCCGTTCTCGATCAGACCATGTCCCGCGACCACCCGTTCCGCCGGCAGCGCCTTCATTTGCGCGATCACGTCGAGCCAGCCGCGGATGCTGCCATCGACTACCGGGACGTGGCCGACGAACAGGAGATCGCCCGTCCACAGCGTGCCCGTTTTCGGGTCGTAGACCGTGAGGTCGTTGTCCGTGTGGGCGGTCGGCCACGCCCGCAATTGCAGGGTCCGCCCGCCGAGGTCGAGGTCGAGGCGATCCTGCACGACGAGGGTGGG
>JAEUMX010000459.1 GCA_016791285.1 Burkholderiales bacterium | reverse complement strand
GTCGAGCTGGCGCGGGCGCTCCGGCGGCGGGAACGGACTGAACATGCGCGCGAGCAGATCTTCGCCGATGCGACGCATGGCTTCCGCGCGCTGACTTTCGACCTCGCCCGTCTCGTCGAGCACGCGCACCCGGATCAGATTTTCGCGCGCCGCCGACTCCCAGGTCATCGCGATGCGCGCGCGGCCGTATGGCGTGGTGAGGGCTCCTTCCGCAGTGAGCCGATCGTGGATCGCGCGCAGATCGGCCTCGGCGGTAACGCCCAACGGCCCCGAAAGCCCAAGCGTCTCCAGCTCGAAGATGACCACCGTCGGCAGCGCATTGCCCTTGAGCGCCGCGTCGGCGAGCGCCGCGCCGGCAGCGTCGAGTCGCGCGGCGATGACGGACACCGGATCGCCGACGAGAGACGGCGCACCCGCCACGAGCATCTTCGGCGCGAGCTCCTGCGCTTGCAGCCAACCGGCCACGCGCACCACGCCGCTGCGCCAATCGGGGCGCGCCAGCGTCGGCGTGCGCCCGCTGTCGGTCAGCGCGCGTTCAACTGCAGCCAGTTGCGCTGCCGTGGGGGCGAGCGTCGATTCGAGCTGCAGCAGCCCGCCCGATTGCTCGCCGCGAAACAGGACCAGCGACAAGCGCGGATCCGGATTCGCCACCAGCCGCGGCGTCTCCGCCAGCACGTAGCGCCGCTGCGCATCGGCGTGATCGAAGAAGAGCGTGAGCCCTGCGATGCGTTCCGGGGCGCGGCCGGCGTCGAGCATGATCGCCCCTCGTCATCCTGCGGTCATGGTCGAAGCAGCACCGATGCGTCGACGCGCCCGAGACCCCAGTCGTCGGCGCTGTCGGTCGGGCGGCGCGTGGCCGCCGTCTCCAGCTTGGTGCGCAGTCTGCCGGTGTCGAGATTGCGGTCCATCTGCAGCATCGCCGCGACCAGCCCCGTCATCACCGGTGTGGCCATGCTCGTCCCGGGATGGGCGATCAGCCCGCCGGTTCCGGCCTGCGCGGAAAGAATCCGATTGCCGGGCAATGCCACGTCGATTCCGCGTCGTCCCGCCCCCACGGCTCGCAGGGGTCCGGGTGACGAGAACCGTGCAATATCGCCCACCGTATTTCCAGGTACGGCGGGCAACCCGGGTTCGCTGGTAAAGGCCGCCACACAGATGCACCCCGGGGCGTTACCCGGCGATCCGAGCTTGTGCGAATTGAACTGGCGCGTTTGATCGTCGGTGTAGGTCACTCCGATCAAGGGCTGTGTCTGCGCCGTGGCGAAAACGAAGGAGCCCAGCGCGTCGCGGTAGATCGTGAAGCCATGAATCACGCATGTGGACCGCCCCGTGTTACGCAGTCGGATGATCCACGGCGCAGCCGCCGGCGCCGTCCCCGTGGCGGGCAGCACCCAGTAGATCTCCGGATTGAAGTGGCGGTTGCTAGGCGCCTGGGGACCGTTGTGGATGTTGATCCGGAGCCCTCCCGCAAGGCTCGTGGTGACGGGACCGTTGCCCGTCATCAGCGGTACCTCGGCGGTGGCAAGGACGGCGTTGGCCGAATGCCGCGTGGAGATGCGCAGCCGCACCGTCGTGCTGTCTTCGTTGTAGGCCCAGAATGTGACCCCGTCGTCGTTACCGGGACTCAGCGCCGGCTGAAACAGCACCTGGACCTGGCCGCCTGCCGGAATGCTCGCCTGCCAGTGGGTGTCGTCGTTGCGCAGATTGCCCGCCGACGCGCAGATGATGCGACCTTCGCGATAGCGGGGTGCGACTGCCACGCCGACGCCGCCGGCGAGAATGGTGTCCCGACTCACGAGCTGCGTCAGCGCGATCGACAGCGGATCGGTGCCATCGTGCGGCTGCTGCTGCGTGCTCGAGCTGATGTTGACGACACAAGGCAGGCCGAGCTCGGTCGCTTTCTGGAAGCAATACTTGACGCCCGCCACGACGTCGTTGACATAGCCGCCCCGCCCGCCCACGGCCGCCACGACGATCGTTGCCGCCGGCGAGATGCCCCCGGGCCAAGTGTTGCCGCTGAACGCTCGTCCCGCCGCGATGCCCGCCACGTGGGTGCCGTGCCCGGAAGCCGCGTCGCTCACGGTGATCACTTCGTCATGGCCAATGTACTCGCGCCCGAAATTCATCGAGCGATACTTGTCCCTATTGTCGGCGCTGCTGCGCTGGAAGGGGGACTGTCCGCCGGACTCGCCCATCCGCCAAACCGAATGGATGCGGCTCCTGGTCGCGTCGTCCTGACGCCCGAGAAACGCCGGATGACTGCCGTCGATTCCGGAGTCGACGATTCCGACGACCACACCGCGACCCGTGGTCGCCGCCGTGATGCCCGCGGGAAACGTGCGACTGCCGAGCTTGAGCTCGTTCATCGCGTGCTGCATGTCGAGATCGAGCTGGGTCGCGGCGACCAGGTTCTCGATATCGTCGCGTTGGAGAAGCGCCTGGAGCTGAGCCGGGGGACACCGGAACGTACGGATCGCACCTTCTCCGTCCTCGACCACACCTTCGGGTAGCGCCGTTCTCGGAAATCCTTCGCGCACTGATCCGATCAGCAGGGCATACGGCGCGTCCACCTTGCCAACGAGGGGGATGTTCGGATTCTGGAGGCTGTCCTGAAGATTCGCGAGATACCCCGGCAAGTCTGCGAGCAAGGAGGCGGTGGTCGCGGCGACCGCGCTGCGCGCGGCCTGCGGGATCGCCACACCCAGGCCCACGTCCGCATGAAAGAAGATGAACTTGGAGCCCACGCCGTCGCCGAGGTTGGCTCCCGCGGTATGCACCAGCGCCAGCCGCCAGCGCTCGCTCGCATCCGTGCCCTGATCCTCGATGCGATAGACGAGCTGCCGAAAGCGCGAAGCCGCGGCTTGCGGGTTCCACAACCGTTCGGACGCGAGCGCGTAGCAGTAAAAGTTGTCCCGCTGCAGC
>JAEUMX010000068.1 GCA_016791285.1 Burkholderiales bacterium | reverse complement strand
GGGTGAGCGAATAGTCAACGTGCCGGTAGGAGAACTCTTTGGTGAGGTTCGCCGCGTTCTCGCCATGCCGGACAAGATAGAGTCGGTTCCTCATCATCCGTTTCCCCTGGATGGTCATCCCGTAACCCAAGACTGGGATATGGCCGAACGTGATGTATACGTCCGAAATGACGCGATTAATTGCGTCACGGAATCTTCTGGCTGGAGAGTAACGCTTACAATCATAGGCCTGGGTGACACTTCTGCATACATTTTCAGGTCGCTCGCCAGTATAGGCGTCAAGTCACTGTGGGGACCCTTCGCAGCCACGCCGCCCCTCACCGGCCCTTTCTCGCCATGAACACGAGCCGCTCGAAAAGATGCACGTCCTGCTCGTTCTTGAGCAGCGCTCCGTATAACGGCGGGATGGTGGTCTTCTGGTCCTGGCTTCGCAGCGCCTCGGGCGGGATGTCCTCCGCCACCAAGAGTTTGATCCAGTCGAGCAGCTCGGAGGTGGAGGGCTTCTTCTTGAGACCCGGTACTTCGCGCAGCTCGAAGAAGGCTTCGAGGGCCTCGCGGATCAGCGCCTTCTTCAAGCCGGGATAGTGCACGTCGACGATCTTCTGCATCGTTTCCTTGTCGGGGAAACGGATGTAGTGGAAGAAGCAGCGGCGCAGAAACGCATCCGGCAGCTCCTTCTCGTTGTTGCTGGTGATGAAGACGATGGGACGCTGCTTCGCTTGCACGAGCTCGCGCGTCTCGTAGACGTAGAACTCCATCCGGTCGAGCTCGCGCAGGAGGTCGTTCGGGAACTCGATGTCGGCCTTGTCGATCTCGTCGATCAACAGCACGACGGGTGTATCCGACGTGAAGGCGTGCCAGAGCATGCCTCGCACGATGTAGTGGGCGATGTCGTGCACCCTCGGGTCGCCGAGCTGCGAATCGCGCAGGCGTGACACCGCGTCGTATTCGTACAGCCCCTGCTGCGCCTTGGTGGTCGACTTGATGTGCCATTCGAGCAGCGGCAGTCCGAGCACCGTGGCGACTTCCTGCGCGAGGCGGGTCTTGCCGGTGCCAGGCTCGCCCTTGACCAGCAGCGGGCGCTGCAGGGTAATCGCGGCGTTCACCGCGATGGTGAGATCGCGGGTGGAGACGTAAGTGGCGGAGCCGTCGAATCGCATGGCGCGGGACCTCGTAATGGGCCCGGAAAGTATACTCGTGCGGCACGACGTCCTTCCGGGAGGCCCGCCGTCGAACGCATCGGCCGGCGTGCGGTCTCGTTCGATCATGAAGCAAGCGATCCCCATGGAATTGAGCGCCGGTGTTTCGCCGCTGGGCAACCCGGCATCCATGCTGTCGATCCGGGGTCTCGGGAAGCAGTTCGGAGGCCGTCCCGTCCTGCGCGACCTGAGCTTGGACCTCGGACGCGGCGAGTACGTCGCCATCATGGGCGAGTCGGGCATCGGCAAGTCGACCTTGCTGAATCTCGTCGCCGGGCTCGACCGGCCCGACACGGGGGAGATCGTGCTCGACGGCATCGCGATCACGCGCCTGGGCGAACCCGCGCTGACCGAGTTGCGCCGCGACCGCATGGG
>JAEUMX010000383.1 GCA_016791285.1 Burkholderiales bacterium | reverse complement strand
CATCACCACCAGCGCCTTGCGGTCGTGGTCGCGCTCGAAGGCCTCGGCGATGCGCCGGATGCCGCGCGTCTGGTAGTAGCGCTCGACGATTGCCGAATCGATCTCGCCCGCCGCCAGCGGCTTGCGCGTGCTGCGCCGCTGAGTCGCAAGCTCCAGCTCCGCCTTCTTGTAAAAACCCTGCACCGCACGCGGCGGATAGCGCGTGTCGTCCCAGAGCCAGTGCTCGTAGCCGTTCGAGTAGAAGATCAGCGGGCGCTGGCCGAACTGGCGCTCCAGGCAGTCGGCGTAGAGCTGCGCCTGCTGCTGACCGACGCGCGCATCGCGCCGGGTGCGCTTGGCCTCGACCAGCCCCAGCGGCCTGCCGTCGTCGCCCCAGAGCACGTAGTCGACGAAGCCGACGCCCTTCTCGTTGGGCATCCCGCTGACCTCGAACTCGCGGTCCCGCGGCTGGTCGAGCGGCCAGCCGACCTCCTTGAGCAGCAGGTCGATGAAGTAGTCGCGGGTCTCGGCCTCGGAGTAGTCGTGAGTGTCCGGCAGCAAAGCTGCCGCCTGCTTCGCCGCCGCCACCTCGGCGCGCAGGCGCTTCAGCTCCTCGTCGAGCGCGGTCTTGTCGGCCAGCAAGACGGCGAGCTTCTCGTCTCGTTCGCGTAAGGACGCTTCGAGCCGTTGCAGCTGCTCGGCGGTCTGCCCGCGCACCGGTGGCGCCTTCGGCAACGCGCCCGCGTCGAATGCGAGTCCCGGTGCAGGCCGCGACACGCGACCGTAGGTGCGTGCGAGCCAATACGCGACATGGAACAGCTCGCGCACCGCGACCATCGCGTCGTCCGTCGGGATCGCGCGATGGCTGTGCACCGCGCGGTTTCCCAGCGTGACGATCACCCGCGCCTTGCTGAACACGGCCTCGCCTGCGGTCTGCTTGAAGCTCGGCTCGTGGATCAGCGCCGACAGGTTGTCCTGATACGGGAGCTTGAGACCCGGGTCGTGCTTGTAGGTCCACGCCACCGCCAGCTCGAGCGCACGCCGCGCGTAGAAACATGCCGTGCGCGGATCTGCATGGACTCCGGCTTCCGCCCTGCCCGCCGCCTCGAATACGGCGGGCCATTCGCGCTGGAGAAAGACGAACTGGCTCATGGCGCGCGGAGCTCCGCGCACAGATCGACGAGGGGGACGGCCGCAATCCCGTCGGCGAGGGGGAAACGCTCGACCCCGGCCGCAGAAGCCGGCGGGGGAGCATCCCTGCAATTGTGGAGCGGGACTCCAGAATTGCAAGGATCGCCAAACCGCTTTCCATGGAAGGCGCGATGCTCAAAGACGGCGGCCCACTCGCGCTGGAGGAAGGCGAACTGGCTCATGCGCGCAGCTACAGCTCGGCGTTGAGCTCCGCCACGTAGCGGCCGTAGCTGAAGACGCGCCCGCGCTGACGGCTGGTCAGTTCGCCGACGATGCCGAGCGCTTCGAGATGGCCGAGTGACTTGTTCACGGTGGCGGCGGTGAGCCCGGTCGCTTTCACCAGCGCGGCCGACGTCGCGATCGGCTGGCGTTGCAGCGCTTGGTGCACGGCGAGCGCGGAGGTTGCCGCTCGCCCGAGCCCGGCAATGCGGTCGCGGTCGGCGTTGACCAGCGCGAGCAGCGTGTTCGCCGTGGCCACGGCCTGCGTCGCACTGACCTCGATGCCCTCGGCGAAGAAGTCGAGCCAGCGCTCCCAGTCGCCGTGCAGGCGCACCTCATTGAGCAGTTCGTAGTACAGCGCGCGGTGCGTCTTGAAGAACAGGCTCGGGTACAGCATCGGTTCGCGCAGCACGCCGTCAGCGATAAGTTGCAGCACGATCAGCAGCCGCCCGAGGCGGCCGTTGCCGTCGAGAAAGGGGTGGATGGTCTCGAACTGTACGTGCGCGAGCGCGGCCTTCAGTAGCGGCGGCGTCGGCTCGGGCTCGTCGTTGAGAAAGCGCTCGAATGGCTTCAGGCACTCGGCCAGCTTGTTGGCCGGCGGCGGCACGAAGGCGGCGTTGCCGGGCCGCGTGCCGCCTATCCACACCTGCGAGCGGCGTACCTCGCCCGGCGTCTTGCCGCGGCCGCGGGGCTGGTTCATCAGCACCTCGTGCATGCCGCGCAGCAGGCGCATCGACAGCGGCAGCCCGCCGCGCAGCGCTTCGAGCCCGTGTCCCAGCGCGGCAACGCAGCGGCTGACCTCGCGCGCATCGTCCACCGGCACGCCGGGCTGCTCGTCGATCTCGTAGAGCAGCAGGTCGGCCAGCGAGGACTGCGTGCCTTCGATCTGCGATGACAGCACGGCCTCCTTGCGCACGAAGCTATAGAGCAGCAGCGACCCATTGGGCAGGTGGGCCGAATGCGCGTCGAGCCGGCCGAGCGCCACCAGCGCATCGTCGAAGCGGCGCCGCAACGCGGGCGACCAAGCGAGCGGCGGCGCGGGTGGCAGCGGCGCCGGCACGAAGGCGCGGAAGCGCTCGCCGGCGCTGGCGACCTCGACGTAGCTGCCGGGTGGCGGTCTGCGCATGGGCGGGGAAGCTAAAACAAGGGTCGGCGTTATTTTAGTTTCTACCATCAAGGTAAAT
>JAEUMX010000350.1 GCA_016791285.1 Burkholderiales bacterium | reverse complement strand
TTCCTCGTGGTCGCCCGCCTCGAAGTAGATCTCGCTGCCCTCCCGGAGCTCGTCGTCGACCACGGATTCGATGCCGTAAGCCGCACCGAGCGGGGGGATGGCGCCCAGCGCGCAGTCCTTGAACACGGTGCCGAGCTCCGGCTCGGTCGCGAGCCCCATGGTGCGCCCGAGCTGCTCGCGCAAGGCGCCCAGATGCACCCGGCGATCCGCGGGCACGACGGCCATCACGTAGCCCGTCTCGTCTTCGAGGACCACCGCCTTGGCCATCTGGTGGGCCGGGATGTGGGCGGCGTTGGCGCTGCGCAGGCTGGTCATGGCTTTTGGGTGCGGCAGCACCTCGAAGGGAACCTGCATGTATCTCAGATAGTTCTCGAGCGTCGTTGCAATCATGGCGACCTCCGATTCGTGAGTCCTGGAGCTTTCAATATAGACCACGAACGTCGCGTCGGCTGGCTACAGGCGCTTCAGGTGGCTCCCGCAGCCGGCGCGGCAATCACTGGCACCGAAGCGTGGTACGACGATCTCCCCGGCGGTCCCGCGATTGACGGCGCATTCCGGCTCCTCGAAGCGCAGGACGTCCACGATCCGGACTCCCGGCGCGTTGAGGAGATAGTCGATGTGCCAGCGCAGGGTCTTCGCGCGCGCGAGGTGCCTTGCGATGCGTGCTTCCGGGTTGCGCATCGCGCTGCCGGTGTAGACGTAACGGCCGGCAGGGAATGCGCAAAGGCCGAGTGATCCGACGGTGATGCGCACGGGCCGCGTGACTTCGATCACGAGCTGGTAGGCAATAGGCATGCAGGTGGCCGCAGTGGAGACCGCACCAGTTTGCACCGCACTGCAGCAAGGGGCATGGTCTTCGTGTGGCGAACGCAATCGGCTGGGCAGCACCCGATGACATATTTGCAACAGGTGCACGGTTGGGCTGACATGGAACACGAAAAAATTAGGAACTTTGATTTCATCGATGCTATAAAGCATAAACTTCCCTCCGCAACCCTATGATCGGGGGGCGTATCAGGCGAATTCGAGAGCGGCTTATAGAACAACACTCGAATTCAGGACCGGAGACACGGGTCGGCGTGGGTGATACGCCCACGAAGGATTCGGAATATCCTATCGCGGTCGCTCGCGTCTCGCGCAAAGTAATGGTCACGCAGCATTCCTCAACGGAACTTACAGGCAATGGGGGAAAGTCCATGAATACCTACCGAATCTTTCTGGCAGCAGGTGTCCTGACGGCGTTGTCGATCACACCAGGGTGCGCAACCAGGGAATGGGTCCAATCCCAGATGGAACCGGTGGCCTCGCGCGTCGCCCAGAACGACGAGCGCCTGACCAAGGCCGAGAATCAGCTCGGCAATCTGGGTGGGCGCATGAAGGTGGTCGAGGTCAAGGTCGGCGATTTCGACGGTAAGCTCGCCTCCATCGACGCGCGGGCGCAGCAGGCGCTCGACACCATGTCCACCGCCAAGCTGGAGCGTCAGGCCGTGGTCGAAGCCGGCGCAACGTTCAAGCCGAATTCGTCGAATCTCGCACCCAGTTCCAAGAAGGACATCGATGCCATCGTCGCCGAGCTCAAGCGCTCGCCGAACGGCACCGAAGGGGTGAGCTTCATCGTCGCGGGTCACACCGACAATGCGGGGTCGCATGACTACAACTACGCGCTCGGGCAGAAGCGCGCGAACGCGGTCGCCAACTATCTGGTGGGCCAGAAGCATGTCGACCGGGGCCGCGTGATGCCGGTCTCCTACGGGGAGACGGCACCTCTGCTCGACAACAGCACGGCCAAGGGGCGCGAGGTGAATCGCCGGGTCGAGATCCTGGTCTATCGGGAAGGTGCGACGCCCGCCGTCGCCGCGAACAGTGCGACGACGCAGCCGCTGCAGGAGGCGACGACGACGCCCACGGTCGAGCACGTGTCGCATCGCCAATAGCGCATCCAGTTCTTTTTTCCTGGGGTTCAAGGGAAGGGGGCTTTGCCCCCTTTTTTCTCGTTGCTCGACTCGCACTCTGCGCCCACCCATACTTTTGGCTACTTCGAACCACGGAGACACTGGAGACGACGATGTTCAAGGGCATCCTCATTACGCAAACCGACGCGACCCGCGAAGCGAAGGTCACGGAGATCGACGACGGGCAGTTGCCGGAAGGCGACGTTACCGTGCGGGTCGCCTACTCGACCCTCAACTACAAGGACGGGCTCGCCCTCACCGGCAAGTCGCCGGTCGTGCGCAAGTATCCGATGGTGCCCGGCATCGACTTCGCAGGTGCCGTCGAAGCGAGCACTCATCCGGAGTGGAAGCCGGGCGACCGGGTCGTGCTGAACGGCTGGGGTGTGGGAGAGGGACACTGGGGCGGGCTCGCGCAGAAGGCACGCGTGAAGGGCGACTGGCTGGTGCCCTTGCCGGCGGCGTTCTCCGGGAAGCAGGCGATGGCGATCGGCACCGCCGGCTACACCGCGATGCTGTGCGTGCTGGCGCTGGAGAAACACGGTGTGAATCCGGCCGACGGCGAGATTCTGGTGACCGGCGCCGGCGGCGGCGTGGGCGGTGTCGCGGTCGCCGTGCTGGCGAAGCTGGGATTCACGGTGGTGGCGTCCACGGGCCGGCCGCAGGAAGCCGAGTACCTGAAGGCCTTGGGCGCCGCCGAGATCATCGACCGTGCCCAGCTCTCCGCCGCCGGCAAGCCGCTACAGAAGGAGCGCTGGGCGGCCGCGGTGGACGCGGTTGGCAGCCACACGCTCGCCAACGTCTGCGCCAGCACGAAGTATCGCGGCGCGGTCGCAGCGTGCGGGCTGGCGCAGGGGATGGACTTTCCTGCGACCGTCGCGCCCTTCATCCTGCGCGGTGTCACGCTGTACGGGATCGACAGCGTGATGTGCCCGAAGCCGCTGCGCCTGGAGGCGTGGTCGCGGCTCGCGCGCGACCTCGATCCAAAGAAGATCGACACGCTCACCCACGAGATCACCCTGCAGGACGCGATTGCGACGGGAGCCGACATCCTCGCCGGCAAGGTGCGGGGCCGGGTCGTGGTCGATGTGAATCGCTGAGGAAGGTCTACGGTTGCGGCGGTCGAGCGCGGCGAGCCCAAGAATGCCAAGGCCGCCGCGCCTTGAGCGGGCCCTTAGAGATTCGCGGGAGGCGGCCCCTGCCGGTCTTCGTCACCAATGCCGGCCCAGTCGATCTCCTCGGACCTCGTCGCCACGTACGCAGCGATCGCGCAGACAGCGCAAGCCCACGCTGTCAGTGCACCGCCTGACAGATTCGCGATCCATGCGCCCGTCGCGAGATTGGTCGACATTCCCCCGATCGCGAACAGCTTGACCTTGCGGCGGATCACCCGGTGTTCGACCCAGTTGCGCAGATCGCGGCCGATGCGGGGATACGCGAACATGCGTTCGGCAAGCTCCGGCGCGCTCTTCGCGAAGCAGTAGGCGGCCACCATCCAGATTTCCGTGGTCGGTACCAGCGGCAGGATCAGCCCCATCGCGCCGAGCGCGAAGAACGTCGTGCCGAGCGCCTTCAGGGCTGCGATCCGCGGGTCGAATCGTGCTGGCCAGGTCTGCCACGACGCTTTTGCAGCCGCGCTCATCTTTCGTTCCCGCTTTTTCCGATAGCGCGCGCCGCGCCTTCGAGCGCGCGCAGCACTTGCTGTTGGTATGCAATCCAGGCGTCGCGATCGGCCCGGGTGAAACCGGTGCCGAGCAGGCGCTGCAGCGTCCACAGGGCGGCCGACATGATGACGGCCTGATGGCGGTAACCGATCGTCCGCCCTTTGCACCGTTGCGCGATATCGCGCAGCAGTGCCGATGTCCGATCGTCGCGGAATCCCGCACAGGCGAGGCGATGCACGCGGGCGAGCGCTCGGCGATGGTGTCCGCCGGTTTTGCCGAACAGGGGCGACAGTGACGGATCGAGCTCCGACAGCCGCGCCAGGAAGAGCTTCGCCGGCGCATCCGCGGTCGCCTTCACGCGCGCGAGCGACCAAGCGACGAGATCGGAGTGCGCCAAGTCCATGAGTGTCCTCTGTCCAGGGTGGGTTGGGGTCGCAAGCGCGGCGTCGGCCGGCTACGGCTCACACACCTTCGCGGACGGTGCGGATTCGACGGTCGCACGTGTCTGGTGCACGGGAGCGTGTGCCGCGGCTTTGAGCTCGGGCACCATGGCACCGGCGAACCAGACGCCGAATGCGGAGCCGCACAGGACGGCCAGACTCAGCACGACTTGGCGCGTCACAGTGAGCGAGCGTGCGAGGGCGCGATCCTCGTCGCGACCCAGTTCCACCGGAATTTGCAGCGGATCCCGGGTGCGCCGAACGCAGCGACTCGGCAGTGGCGTTGCACGTGGGATGTCGGACGAACTCATGATGCTCACTCCTCCAGAATGTCTCGCAGCTTCTTCCACGCGTCTCGCGTTCGACCGTTTCCTTGGCAGTTGCCGTGCCAGAGACGTTTTCCTCATTTGGTTCAACCTGTTAGCTCTATTTTTCGAGCCCGAGAGCGGGCGGTGACTGTTGGCCCAGCCCAACAGTTGGCCTCCCGTACCGATGCAAGTGCTTGATTAAGTGGAGTTACAGCGGTGTTGGCGCAAGCCAACAGAGTCGGCTTACTCGACCGACGACTTGAACTGGCCGGGGTCGAGTTCGTGGCGAGCGAGCAGAGAGTAGAAGTCGCTGCGGTTTCGTTTGGCGAGCCGCGCGGCTTGAGACACGTTGCCGCGGGTCATCTTGAGGAGTTGCACCAGGTAGTCGCGCTCGAAGCGGCGCTTCGCTTCGTCGAGGGAGGACAGGTTCGCGGCCGCCTGCTGCAGCGCGCGCTGGACCAGCGATGCGGGCACCAGCGGTGTCACCGAGAGCGCGACCGTCTGCTCCACCACGTTGAAGAGCTGGCGCACGTTTCCCGGCCACGATGCGCAGAGCATGAGCTCGAGCGCGTCCGGCGCCAGAGAGACAACATCCTTTCCGTACCGCTCGGCGAGCTGTTGCAGAAAATGACTGGCGAGGAGAGGAATGTCCTCACGCCGCTGCGCAAGCGGCGGGAGCGAGAGCGACACGACGTTCAGGCGGTAGTACAGGTCCTCGCGGAAGCGCCCCGCCTTCATCTCGTCCTGTAGATTGCGATGGGACGCCGACACCACGCGCACATCGATCGGCACGCTCGTCACCGCACCGACCGGACGAACCTGTCGCTCCTGCAGCACGCGCAGGAGCTTGACCTGCAACGCGAGTGGCATGTCCCCGATCTCGTCCAGGAACAGCGTGCCGCCGTTGGCCGCCTGGAACAGACCCTTGTGGTCGCGCACGGCGCCGGTGAAAGCGCCCTTCACGTAGCCGAACAATTCCGATTCGAGCAGCGGCTCCGGGATCGCGCCGCAATTGACGGCGACGAACTCCCGTTCGCCGCGGCGGCTGGCGCGGTGGATCGCGCGCGCCAGGAGCTCCTTGCCGGTGCCGCTCTCGCCGTGGATGAATACGCTCGCGTCGGTGGTCGACACCATCTTCGCCTGCTGCAGCACTTCCTCCATCGCGGGGCTGCGGGTCACGATCTCGTCGCGCCACGCGCGCTCGGGCGATGCCGCGAGCGTCGCGGTCGCTGATCCGCTCACCCGCAGCGCGCGCTCCACCTCCCCGAGCAGCGTGCGCGCCTCGAACGGTTTGGTCAGGAAGCCGAACACGCCGCGCGTCGTGGCGGCGACCGCGTCGGGTATCGTGCCGTGCGCGGTGAGGATGATGACCGGCAATGACGGATAGTCCCGGTGGATGGCCTCGAACAGAGCGAGGCCATCCATGCCGCTCATCTGCAGGTCGGTGAGCACGACGTTCGGGAGCTTCATCGCGATGAGCCCGAGCGCCCGTTCACCGCTCTCGGCGGCGACGACGCCGTAGCCTTCCTCGCGCAGGCGCAGCGAGATGAGCCGCAGCAGGGGCGCGTCGTCGTCGACGACCAGGATCGTGCCCTTCGTCTCGCGCGTATCGCTCACGATGGCATGCCTGCCGGCGCGCTAACGACGCAGGTGGCGCGCGACGGTTTCACGAATCTCTCCGAGCTTGAAGGGCTTGGTGAGGTAGTCGGTCGCGCCGTGGCTCAGACCCGCCTCGCGCTCGGTCCGGTCGGCGCTGGCGGAGAGGAAGATGAAGGGAATGGTTGCCGTGTCGGCGCGCGCGAGCACTTCGGCGAGCACGCCGTAGCCGTCGAGGCCGGGCATGACGACATCGCAGAAGATGAGGTCGGGGCGTTGCGTGCGAATGCGCTCGATCCCGGCGAGACCATCTTCCGCCATCACCACGTCGTGGCCCTCCATCTCGAGCATCCGCGACAGGTTGACGCGAATCGGCGTTTCGTCCTCGATGACGACGATCCTAGCCATGCACGCGCTCCCGCGCGACCGGAATGCGCACCGTGAAGCGCGACCCGCGCTGGACCTGGCTCTCGACGACGATGCTGCCGCCGTGCAGGTCGACCAGCCGCTTGACGATGGCGAGACCGAGTCCGGTGCCGGAAATGTTCGCGACGTTGCGCCCGCGTGTGAAAGTCGTGAAGAGCTGGGCTCGGTCCTCCTCCGGAATGCCGATGCCCTGGTCGAGCACCTCGAACACCGTGGCATCGTCGCGGCAGTCGACCTCGAGCTGCACGAGCGCGCCGCGTGGCGAGTACTTGATGGCGTTGTCGAGCAGATTGGACAGCACGTGCCGCAGCAACTGCCCGTCGAGCAGCCGCTCGCCCGCCGTGCCGCGTGCATAGAACACGAGCTCGTGGCTGTCGTGGCTGGCGCGTCGCATCTCGTCGAGCAGTCCCAGGCAGAACCCGCGCGGATCGCAGGGCGCGGGGTCGAACTCCACCCGCCCCGCGTCGGCTTTGCCGATGATGAGCACGTCGTCGAGCATGCGTGTCATGCGCGAGACCGCCGCCTTGATGTGATCGACGAGTTCGGTCTTCTCCGCGGCGGGGAGCCGTTCGCCGTAATCCTGCAAGAGCTCGGCCGAGGACAGGATCGTGGCGAGCGGGGTCCGGAATTCGTGCGAGGTCATGGAGACGAACCGCGATTTCAGCTCGGACAGCTCGCGTTCCTTGGCGAGTGCGCGACGGATATCCTCCCGCGCCCGCTTCTGGTCGGTGATGTCGAGAAACGTCCAGATCGTACCTTTGCCGAGCTCGTTGGGGTCGATGGCCTCGCCGTACACCTGACACCAGATGAGCGTGCCGTCCTTGCGCTTCATCTGTGTTTCCGCGATGTATGCCTCGCCGCGGGCGAGAGCCGCATAGGCCACGGCGCCGAAGTCGGACCAGTTCTTCTCGTCCGGGAAATGGATCACCGACGGCTTGCCGATCAATTCGTCGACGCGGTATCCCAGCATGTGCGCCACCTTCTCGTTCACCCAGATGTGGCGGCGATGGATCGTGAACGTGGTGCCCACGAGCGTGCTGCGCAGAATCGCCTCGCGCTGCGCCAGGGTATCCGAAAGCTGCTCCTCGAGCTGCCGGCGCACGGTGATGTCCGACAGCACCCAGATCGAGCCCGCCATCGCATTCGCGGGATCGATCGCCTTGGCCGAGGCGGAGCACCAGAATACCGATCCGTCCTTGCGTTTCATCTGCAACTCGGCGGCGAAGCTCTCCCCGACCGCGAGGAGCGGGTAGCACTCGCGGCCGATGCGCTCGAAGTCCTCGAGCAGGGCATAGGTCACGGCGCTCGATTGTCCGATGAGCTCTCCCTTCTGGTAGCCCAGCATCTGCTGTTCGAGGGTGGCGTTGACCCAGTGGATGCAACGCTCGACCAGAAAGACGATGCCGACCATCGAGGTCTCCAGTATCGCCTCCTGCTCGGCGAGCGTCTGCGCGAGGTTGTCCTGCAGCCGTTTGCTCTCCGTGATGTCGGTGAGAAAATTAAGACTGCCGGGGCGGCCCTCCCACTCCGTCCTCACCGCGCGTACCGAAAGCCAGCGCACGCCGCCATCCGGGTGCAGCACGCGGAATTCGTACTCTTCGGGCGCCGGTTCGCCATGCATGCGCTTGAGGTAGTTGCCGATGAGGATTGCGCGGTCGTCCGGATGCGCCATTTCCTGGAACGGCGTGCTGTACACCTCGTGCTCGAGACGACCGGAGAATTCCAACGCCTTCGCGTTGGCGAACCGGACGTAGCCTTCCTGCACGACGACGATGCCTTCGTTGGCGTTTTCCACCACCTTGCGGTATTTCTCTTCCGATTTCCGCAGCGCGAAGAGAAGTTGCTGGCGGTTGCTCATCTCCAGGGACAGCGAGACCATCGTGGCGAGCGAAGTCGCGAAGTCCATCTCTTCCAGCGTCCAGTCGCGCGGCGCGCCGACATGCTCGTGGCAGATGACACCGAGGACTCGACCATGAAACCAGACCGGCACGTCCATCATCGACGCGATGCCGAGCGGGCCGAGGTAGTTCTCGGAGAACTCTGCCGTCGCGGCGTGCTCCCGCGCACGGTGCGCCACGATCGGGCGATCGCCGCTGATCGCCGCGAAGTAGCGTGGATAATCCACGCGCGCGAGCTTCTGTTCCCGCGAGGCCGGATCGACATCACGGCGGCTCTTCGAGTAGAGCATCTCGCAGGTGATGGTGGTATCGTCCTCGGCGAGCGCCCAGTAGCTCACGCGCTCCACCTGCAGCGTCTCGGCGGAGGCCTTGAGGATCTGGTGCAGGGCGTCGGGGAAATCGGACTTGTCGAGGCGTGCGAGCTCGAGCAGGGCGTCGCGGTGGACGAGGATCTGTTCGCTGCGGGCCCGCAGCACTTCCTCCACGCGCCCGCGCTCGGCGATCTCGGCCGTGAGCTCGCGCGTGCGCTCGACGATGCGCGCCTCGAGCTCCCGGTTCAGGCGGTCGACCTCCTCGCGCGCCTGCACCTGCTCGGTGATGTCGGTGGCGATCCCCGTCACGCGATAGACCTCACCGCATTCGTTGCGAACCGGAAAGGCCTGATTGCGCACCCAGCGCACCGTGCCATCCGGGTGCAGAACGCGAAACTCCTCGACATGGTTGCCGCGAGCCTGCCTGGCGAGCCCGGCGATCACCCGCGAGCGGTCTGCCGGGTGGACGGCATCGAGAAAGGAGAGGGGATTGCGGCATACGCTCTCCACGCTCCGGCCCCAGATGGTCTCGTAGCCGGGGCTCACGTAGAGAATCTCGTCGCCGCGCGGATTCGTGATCCAGAACACCTCGTGGATGGTCTCGGTGATCTGGCGCAGCAGTTTCTCGCTCTCGCGCGGCGGCTTGTCCTGGCCGGGGCGCAGTGCGGCATTGCGCACAGAGGCGAGTACGAGTTGGGTACCGCTGCCGGACTCGAGTATCGGCGTCAAGGCGATCTCGACATGGCGAGCATCACCCGCGCCATGCACCTCGGCCTCGAAGCGTGCAGGAGCGCCGTCTGCCGCCGCCGCCAGCGCGGTCCGGAAGCGCTCGGCCGACGCGCAGGAGCACCACCACGCGGATTCGCTCAGCGGCTGCGACAGGCTTGGCCGCAGCCAGCGACCGGCGCTCGCGAGCGCCGGTCCGCTCGCCCCGATCAGGTTCCCTGCGGGATCGAGAACGAGAATGGACTCGGCCGCGTTGTCGGGGACGATCTGGTTGTCCGCGGGTCGGGCAAGACCGTGCACGGGAGCGTGCAAAAGCATCCTCCTTCTGGCCGCAGCGAACTGGAGGGCGTCGCCGGGGCCTGGAATCCGTCACGTGAGCTTTCGCGCCGGGCGTCACAGGCGACCGAAATTATAGGCCGCCGCACGGCGAAGGAGCGACTGCGTGGCGATTTCAATGCCGCACCGATCCTTGTGCTACGCCGGCCAACTTGTCATCATGTCGGGTACCGTTCCGCGGCAAGGGAGATGCCATGGCAATGGTCTCGGGCAAGCGCGGTCCCCCGTTCCGGGGCCTGTATCTGGCCGCATTCGCTGTCTGGCTCCTGCTCACCCTGATTGGCTTCGGCTTCGTGACGAACCAGTCGATCGAAGCCGTCAGGGGCACTTTCGCGCGGCATACGGAATCCCTGATCGCCGACCTGCGGGACAAGCTGAAGGCGAACGAGACGGTGCTCGCCGGTTTTAGCAGCTTTCTGTCCGCCGTCGAGGAAAACGATCGGGCGAGCGTCCAGCACTACGCGAGCATGGTGCTCGCCAGCTACCCGCACATCTACATGCTCGAAGTCGTGCGCGAAGTTCGCGGTGGGGATCGCCAGGAGTTCGAGCGCTACCTGCAGAGAAGCTCGGGCAAGCCGTTCGCCATCCGCAATTTCAGCTACGACAGTTCGCGCAGCTGGATCATCGCGCCCGACAAGCCCATCTATCGGCCGATCGTGTTCATCTGGCCCGACATCCCGGAGGCGCGGGCGGTCGTCGGTCTCGACATGGACGAGGTGCCGCACTTGCGTGAGGCCCTGCTGGACGCGCGCCTGCGTCGGGCGACGGTTTCGTCGAATCCCTTCCAGCTGGTGGAAGGCGACGACGGGTATGTCATGTTTCGTCACACCGAGCGCAGCGCGTCGCGCTCATCGGCGGGGCCGGAGTACGGGTTCGCGGGGGTACTGACGGCGCTCCTCGTGATGCGGACGGCCGACCTCCTGCCGGCCACTCCGATGCCTCTCACCGCGTATCGCCTGCAGTTCGCTCGCGCTGGCGAGTCGTTGGAGCCGCCGCTGCACGACGTACCCGCGACCCCGGCTGCGGGCAGTCTGGAGTCGGCTCTGTTTCCGCTTCTGCGGCTGGAGAGTCGCGATTTCAGCAACACCCAGCCGATGCAGCTCGTCGTGGAGCGTCAGGTCCGGTTCAACGACCTGAGCGGCACCGGACTCGCGCTGGTGACGCTCTGCTCGCTGCTTCTACTCTTTCTGCTCGTTGCCTACCTCCGCGGACATTACCGCAACATCGCCTATGCGCTCGCCCTCGAGGCGCAAACCGAGTACCTCGCGCTGCACGATCCGTTGACGGGGCTTCCCAACCGCTACCTGCTCGAAGATCGCGTGCAGCAGGCGCTCGCGAACTGGCGGCGCAGCGGTGTCGGCTTCACGCTGCTGTTTCTCGATCTCGACGGCTTCAAGGGCGTCAACGACAGGTACGGCCATGCGGCCGGAGACGAGTTGCTGTGTGCATTGTCCGCACGCCTGACGAAGGCAATTCGCGAGAGCGACACCGCTGCCCGCTACGGTGGTGATGAGTTCATCATGCTGATCCCGGGTGCCGTCACCGACGACGAAGTCGCGACGGTACAGCGGAAGATCATGACAGCGGCAACGACGCCCTTCGAGGTCGATGGGGCGACGGTCGCCGTCGAGGCCAGCGTGGGTATCAGTCGCTGTCCGCAGGATGGAAAAGACGCCAAAGTGCTGCTCAGGCTCGCCGACAAGGGAATGTACGACGTGAAGAAGAGGGCGCGCACAGATGGTGACGCGTCGAGGGCGGACACGACGACGGCGGACGGCAGTATCGGGTAGCCGCATCGTCCGGCGCGGATCTGCGCGAGGACGCAGTGCCGCCGCGCCGACAGCCGCCCGCCACTGTCAGCTTTCCCTTGCCGTGTCGTACGCCTTCTTCATCTCTTCCCACGCGCTCGTAAAGCCGGCCCTCATGTCCTGCCACGCGTCGCCGCTCGCGTCCTTGATCGCCTTCAGCTTCTCGGTCGCATTCTGACGCTGGCGCTCGAGCTGGGCGACGGCCTGGTCGAGCTTGACCTTGGCTTCGCCCTG
>JAEUMX010000027.1 GCA_016791285.1 Burkholderiales bacterium | reverse complement strand
GATCGCTTCGATCGGCCCGGTGTGCTGGCGCAGGATCTCCATGCCGATCGTGCCCTGCCCCGCGATCACGTCGGGGTCGTCGTACGGGTGCACGAAGGTGAGCTTTTCCCGCTTCGCGATCTCCTGCGAATGCAGGTAGGCCTCGTCGTAGGAATCGCCGTGGAGCACCACCCGCGCACCGCGGCCCGCGACCGCCTGCACTTTGATCTGCGGCGTCGTCGCCGGCATGACGATGGTCGCCTTGCAGCCGAGCTTCTGGGCGGCGAGCGCCACGCCCTGCGCGTGATTACCCGCCGAGGCGGCGATCACGCCGCGCCGGAGCGCGCCCACCGGCAGTCGCGACATCTTGTTGAATGCGCCGCGCAGCTTGAACGAGAACACCTGTTGCATGTCCTCGCGCTTGAGCAGCACGTCGTTCTTCAGCCGGGCGGACAGGTTTGGCGCACGCTCGAGGGCGCTCTCGATCGCCACGTCGTACACGCGGGCGGTGAGAATCCGCTCGAGATAGTCGATCTTCATGGAGTGGGGGCAACGGAAAACTGCGCAGGGTAGCAGGTTTTCCCGCCCTGCTGAAGGCGCGCGGTCAAGTCCCCTGGGTGCTGTAAATTTGTGAGCCGGATGCGCTCTTGAGCGGCGAGGCGTGGCGCTGCTCGAACTCGTTGCGTAGATGGTCACGCAGGGTTTGAATCTGCTTGATCTCGAAGGGCGTGATGACGACGTTGCGCCAGCCCTGTCGCGCGCGCATCAGTGCTGCGTACATCAGCTTCATGACGGCACGCTCGCCCAAGGCATGCGCGATTACCTTGGAAATCATCCGTTACTTCAGCCACTTGTAGGCGCTGTCCGGGCGTAGTGACACGAGCGGACATGCCGCTCGTGGTTAACCACCGCACCTCTATCGAGCGCTGCGCACGGTGGGCGGCAATGCGACGCCACAAGCCTGAAACACTTTTCCGATGGTGCCTTTCGCCTCGGTGCGCAGCGTATACGCTTTGCCATCGAGGTTGAGCTCGATCTCCTGCAGATGATCGAGATCGTGAACGATGTCGGCCCACTCCAGTTGCCAATCGCGCAGTGCGAGACGTTCTTCGAGTTCCACGCGCAGTAACAGAGCGAGCAATGAGCAGAACACGTGGCCGCGGATCGTGTCATCGCACTGGTGGAAGATGGGGCGCGTGTCGAGCTGGCTCTTGGCGGTACGAAAGATAGCTTCGACCAGCCACAGCTGCTTGTACTTGAGCGCGAGTTCGCGCGCCGCTAGATCGGTGTTGGTGGTCAACACCCACTTGCCGTCGAAGCGCGCCTCGGCGTTGATCTTGTCCTCGCCGATGGCGAATCGGCTACCGGTGGTCTTCACGTACTTGTGGTAGCCGCGGTTGCCGATCAACTGCTTGTCACCGGCTTTGAGCGCCGCCTTGAGCGATTCGACGATCGCTTCGCGCTCATGCCGATCCTTGGTGGCCTGGTCCTCGTTAAGACAGACGACATAGCGGCGATCCTCGACCCAGACTTCCTTGACCTTGAGCGGCGCCGCTGCCTTGGGATCGTCGCGCTTCGGATAGACTTCCTGGTAGCGTCCGGCGCGGGCAAGTACCTCTTCGTTCGCCTCCTTGCAGCGGCGCATGCGCACACCGAGGATGTACTTCCAGCCGCGCTGTTTGATTTCGGCGATCGTTGCCCGGCTGATCATGCCGCGGTCGGCGACGATACAGATCTCGTTCACCTTGAAGTAGCCGCGCAGCCGATCGACGATCGGCATGAGGCTGTTGACGTCGGCCGTATTGCCCGGCCACAGCTCGCTCATGAGCGGCCGGCCCTCGTTGTCGACCACCACCCCGACCACCATCTGCTTCAAGTCCGGACGGTGATCCTTGGAGTGGCCGTACTGACCAAGCCTCTCGCCGCCTTCACCCTCGAAGTAGATCGACGTGGTATCGAAGAACACGAGATCGAGCGCGCTGAACAGATCGCGCCGCCGCTCGAACAGCCGCTCCTCGATCAAGTCCTTGCGCGTGCGCAGCCCCATGCTGCCCGAATCGGGCGGCGCGAGCGCTTCTCCCAGCCAGCCCATCGCCCGATAGAACTGGTGCAGTTCGAGCGCTTCGACGCCACTCATCGCATAGGAGGTCTGCCACTTTTGCGCCGCGCGATCCGATCCGGGGGCAAACAAACGATGCAGCACGGTCACGAGCACCGCGCGCTCCAGCGAGAAGCCAAAGCGCCGTTCCCCGGCCAACTCGCTCAGGACGCGATCGATTCCAAGTTCTAGCCACAGGCGCTCGAAGATCAGCCCCGGTCCAACGATCCGGGCGCCAACCGTGACGGCACCGCCTTCGGCGTGCGCGCCCAACACCGCAAGCTTCTCCGAAAAACGACCGAGCGATGCGAGCAGACGATCCAACTCGCCGGAAGCGCGCAACTCGTCGAGTCGGCCGAGCCGAGCGAGCACCCGCTGCTGAATGCGGCCCTTGACGACGCGGGGTCGTCTTCAAAAAAGCGCGCAAAGTGTAGAAGATGGGCTTGGGTAGCGACGGTGTTGCTGCGCATTGAAGATTGATCCCTTTTTGAGGGTTGTGCGCGCTGAAAATTGACCCCGGCGATTAACCTGCCTGCTCGAAATTTGAGCGCTTACCCTGCCCTTCGCGCTGAAGCGCTACAACATCCCTCATCGTAGGTGATAGGTAAGCGCTCAACGCGCCCACCTCGACTTACGACGCTCAGTCTTGTACGGCCGAGGTCCGTAGCGGAAGGAGTGAATCGATGCGGCTGTTCGGGCAGGTGGGCAGCTTCTCCAGGGTTTCGCGTAGCCAGGCTGCCGGATCGAGCCCGTTGAGTTTTGCGGTGTAGAGCAGGCTCTGGATCGCTGCTGCGCGTTTTCCAGCGCGCTCTGATCCCACGAACATCCAATTCTTCTTCCCCAGGGCGATCGGGCGTATGTCGTTCTCGACTGGGTTGTTATCGATGGGCAGGTGGCCCGCCGTGGCATAGCGGCACAGGGCCGGCCAGCGCTTCAAGCTGTAATCGAGCGCATTGGCCGTGCCGCTGCCATCGGCCACGCTCGCACGGGTACTGAGCAGCCACG
>JAEUMX010000327.1 GCA_016791285.1 Burkholderiales bacterium | reverse complement strand
GCCAGGAATCGGCAGATCCTCCTCGGCGGACACGGCGGCAAAAGCGATGATCGCCCGGACCGACACCTCATCCAGGGTCGGAAACTCCCTCACGATCTCCTCGACCGTCAGCCCTTCCGCCAGGCTAGCGAGCACTGTTCTGACGGTCACGCCCCGCGGCTTCCCCCTTCACCCCTTCACGTCCGGATTGACCAGGTTCTCCGGGGTTCCGCCGGTCAGTGCGGCGACGAGATTACGCGCCGCCGTCATCGCCATCGCCAGCCGGGTCGCGCGGGTGGAGCTCGCGATGTGGGGCGCGAGTACCACGTTCCGGAGCGCGAGGAACCCGGGATTGAGCTTGGGCTCGTTCTCGTACACGTCGAGCCCGGCGGCGAGGATACGCCCGGTGTCGAGTGCCTCCACCAGTGCCTCGTCGTCGACGACGCCGCCGCGAGCGATGTTGACGAGGATCGCGTTGCGCTTCATCTTCCAGAGTTCCGCGCGGCCGATCAGGTGATGGTTCTCCCAGGAGTACGGGACGGTCAGCACGACGAAGTCGGCCCACTCCAGCAGGTCGTCCTTTGCCGCGTAGGCGGCGCCGACCTCCTGTTCGGTTTCCGCGGCAAGGCGGTTGCGATTGTGATAGCGCACGGTCATGTCGAAGCCCCGCGCGCGCTTCGCGATGGCCTGCCCGATCCGGCCCATGCCAAAGATGCCGAGCGCAGCGCCGTGCACGTCCACCCCGAGCAGTTGCTTTAGCTCCCAGCGCTGCCACTCGCCCCGGCGCAGGTACGCTTCGGCCTCGGTGACGCGTCGCGCCGCGGCGAGCAGGAGCGCCCACGCGAAGTCGGCCGTGCTCTCGGTCAGCACGCCGGGCGTGTTCGTGACCATGATGCCGCGCACGGTGCACGCCGCGACATCGATGTTGTTGTAGCCGACCCCGATGTTGCAGACGGCCTTCAGGCGCGGCGCGCTCGCGATGAGCGCCGCATCGACGCGGTCGGTGATGGCGGTGACGACGCCGTCGCAGTCCGCGACCTTGGCTGCGAGCGTGGCCGCATCCCAGGTTTCGTCCTCCGGGTTGGCGATGACGTCGAAATGATGCAGCAGGTACGCGGTGACCTCGTCGAAGACATCGCGGGTGATCAGAACCTTCGGCTTCATCCGTCTACTCCCTGTGAATGTTGCGGCAACCGGTCTCGCGCAGGAACGCTGCCCCCCCGAGCCCGGCGAGCGATGCGATGGCCAGAGCACCGACCGCGAGGCGAAACTCCTCCGGTCCGGCCGCCTGAGCGCCCGCGCCGCCGCTCGCGCGGTCGAGGATCCAGCCCACCAGGGGCTGCAGGATCGCCGCGCCGAGGAACACACCGGTGTTCACCAGGCTCACAGCCATGCCCGCGAACGCGCGCCGGTTGACCTCCTTGGCGTTCGCGAGCGTGAGCGTGAACGCGGAGCCTGCCACGCCCATCGCGAAACAGAGCGTGACGCTCGCCACGGTCGACATCGAAGCGCCCAGGACCCACGGCAGCCAGCTCGCACAGTAGAGCGCCGACAATGCGAGCAGCACCGGCTTGCGCCGCCGCAGCCGGTCGGAGACGACACCGACCGACATGGCGCCGACGGCGAATCCCAGCAGCATCGCGCTCGTGTGCCAGGTGGCGGTGGTGCGTGCCATGCCATGAGCCTGCGTGAGGTACGGCACGCCCCAGAGCCCCGCGAACGTGAGCAGCGTCCCCGCGAGCCCGATGTTCGCGAAGAAGCCCGGCCAGGAGCAGGGATTGCGCATGACCTCGAGCAGCCCCGTCTGCCAGGGCGGGTGGGACTGGTGCGCGGGTGCGGGAAACTCGTGCGGCGAGGCGAGCCCCACGTCCTGCGGCCGGTCGTGCACGAAGAACCAGCAGAGAACCGCGAGGGCCGCCGACACCAGACCAGCAGCGACGAACACGGTGCGCCACGACACCACGGTCACCACCCAGGCGAGCGGCGCTGCGGAGAGGATGGCGCCCATGTTGCCGAGAAAGACCGTCACGCCCGCCATGGTCGCGAACTCGCGCTCGCGGAACCACTCGGCGACGAGCTTCAGCAGCGCGACGAACATGACCGATACGCCGAGCCCGACCAGGGTGCGACCCATCGTTGCCACGGTGAACGTCGGCGCGGCGCCGAAGGCCACCGCACCGGCACCGGCGATGAGTCCGCCCACGGTGACGATGCGGCGCGTGCCGAAGCGGTCGACCAGCACGCCGGTCGGGATCTGCATCACGGTGTAGACGTAGAAATAGGTCGCTGCCAGCACCCCGAGGGCGACGCCGCTCGTGTGAAAGGCCTGCGCCAGATCACCCGCGATCGCGGCCGGCGCGACGCGATGGAAGAAGGACAGCACGTAGGCGCCCGCGACGATGGCGTAGGCGGACCATCTCAGTTGCGCGAGCGACATCACGGGCACGGCGCGCGAGGACAAACGCGCTTACCGATAGAGATTGGCGGGCAGCCAGAGTGCGATCTGGGGCCAAGCGTAGAGCATGAACATGCCGAGGATCTGGATCGCCATGAACGGCATCATACCCGCGAAGATCTGGTTCAAGGTCACGTGCGCCGGCGCCACGCCCTTGAGATAGAACGCGGCCATCGCCACCGGCGGCGACAGGAACGCGGTCTGCAGGTTGAGCGCGACCAGGATGCCGAAGAACAGCGGGTCGATCTGGAAGTGATCGAGCAGCGGCAGGAAGATCGGCATGAAGATCACGATGATCTCGGTCCATTCGAGCGGCCAGCCGAGCAAGAAAATGATCACCTGCGACAACAGCAGGAACTGGATCTTGGTGAGACCCAGCGACAGGACCCAGTTGTTGATGATCTCCTGCCCGCCCAGCAGCGCGAACACCGCGGAGAAGAGCGCCGATCCCACGAACAGCCAGCACACCATGGCCGAAGTGCGCGCAGTGAGGAACACCGATTCCTTCATCCGCTGCCAGGTGAGCTGGCGGTAGCCGATCGCGAGCAGGAGCCCGCCCAGCGAGCCGATGGCCGCCGCTTCGGACGGCGTCGCGAGCCCGAAGACGATGCTGCCCAGCACGCCCAGAATGAGCACGGAGAGCGGAAAGAACGACGTGAGCAGCATCTTCACCACTTCGAAAAAGGGAACCTTGCTCTCTTCCGCCGCCAGTTTCGGCGCGAGCTTCGGGTTGAGGATCGCTCGCGCGATCACGTACAGCACGTAGAGTGCGGCGAGCATGATGCCGGGCAGGAAAGCGCCGGCGTAGAGCTTCACCACCGACACCCCGGCGGTTGCGCCGTAGAGGATCAGCATCACCGAAGGCGGGATCAGGATGCCGAGACAGCCCCCGGCCGTGATGGCGCCCGCCGAGAGCCTGACGTCGTACCCCGCGCGCAGCATGGCAGGCATGGCGAGCAGACCCATCAGTGTCACCACCGCGCCGACGATGCCGGTGGCGGTGGCGAACACCGCGCAGGTGGCGATCGTGGCCACGGCGAGCGATGCCGGCACGTGCTTCATGGCGAGTTGCAGCGACCGGAACAACCTGTCAATGATGTTGGCGCGCTCGATGATGTAGCCCATGAAGACGAAGAGCGGGACCGAGATCAGCACGTCGTTGGTCATGACCCCCCACGTCCGCTGCACCATGAGGTCGAACACGCCGTTCCTGATCCACTCCTGCCCGGGCTGGTAGTAAGCATGGAAGCCGAAGATCATGCCGAGTCCCATGAGCGTGAAAGCGGTGGGAAAGCCCAGCATGATCGCCACCACGATCAGCGCCAGCATGAGCAGGCCATAGTGGCCGCTGGTGATCTGTTCGGTCGACAGGAAGACCGCGAGGATGAGCACGAGCACGAACCCGAGAGACAGAAGGCCGACGATCATCGTGTTTTTCATCGGTCTTCTCCGCGCCGGGCCTGCGGCCGCGTCGGATCGACGAGGTTCGGCGGCTCACCCTCGGTGAACCGCCCGCCGGCGCGGGTGGGCACGTCCTCGGCCTGGACCATCTTCTTGAGCTCGTCGATGTCC
>JAEUMX010000324.1 GCA_016791285.1 Burkholderiales bacterium | reverse complement strand
CAAGTGGTGGGGCGAGGTCGACGGGCAGTCGGCCGAGGTCGTCGACAAGGACAACTTCCGCTATCTCAGCCTGCAGTTCAAGGACGACGTCCTGATCGGCGCCACCAGCATCGGGTTGACCGAAAACGTCGGCGTGCTGCGCGGACTCATCCAGAGCCGGCGCCGCCTCGGACCCTGGAAGGACGAACTGCTGCGCGATCCCACGCGCATCATGCAGGCCTCGCTGGCGGCGGCGGTCGCGGTCGGGGCGGAGGCCCCCGCGGTGGCACTGCGCACGGCGCGATGAACATCAGGCTCAAGCTCTTCGCCACGCTGTCGGACTATCTGCCACCCGCCGAAGAGCGCAAGGGCAACGAGGTCGCGCTGGACGTCCCGCCCGACACGACCGTTGCGCAGATCATCGAACGCTTCCACCTGCCGCGCAAGCTCGTGCACCTGGTGCTGATCAATGGGCATTTCGTGCCGCCTGCCGCGCGCGAAGACCACGCGTTGACCGAGGGCGACGTGCTCGCGATCTGGCCCCCGATCGCTGGCGGCTAACGCCTGTTGCAGCGCGCGAGCGCGAAGGCGCCAGCGCGACGCGAGCATGTGTCCCGGCTCGTTTAGAATTCGATGATGGTCACGCAACCGGCGCCCGTTCCGATCCCGCTGTCTGCCCGCTTGCGCAGTCTGCTCGACGCGCTCGAGCGGGGCCTAGTCGAGCGGCGGCAGACGGTTCGTCTCGCGTTGCTGGCCGCACTCGCCGGCGAGCACACCCTCATGATCGGCCCGCCGGGGACGGCGAAGAGCGAGCTTGCACGGCGCCTCCATCTCGCGTTTCGCGATGCCACCTACTTCGAACGTCTGCTGACGCGTTTCTCGGTGCCCGAGGAGCTCTTCGGTCCCTTGTCCATCCAGGCGCTGGAGCAGGACCGGTACGAGCGGCACACCGCAGGCTTCCTGCCGGACGCGTCGATCGCCTTCATCGACGAGGTGTTCAAGGCCAACAGCGCCATTCTCAATGCGCTGCTGACATTGCTGAACGAGCGCGAGTTCGACAACGGGGCGGGGCGGCAGCGCTGCCCGCTCATCAGCGTCATCGGGGCGACCAACGCGGTGCCCGAGGACGAGGTCGGAGAGGCTTTCTTCGATCGCTTCCTGCTGCGGCTGCCGATCGTGCCCGTGAGCGACGACGGGTTCGGGCATCTGCTGCGTGTCGATCGCCCCGGCGCGTGGACACCGCCTGCTGCCGACCTGCAATTGAGGGAGGGAGATCTCGCCGAACTGAGCGAGCGTGCCGCGCAGGTGAATTTGCCGCCCGAGGTCGCAATGATGCTCGCCGATCTGCGCCGGCACCTCGCTGCGGAGGGCGCCTACGTCTCGGACCGGCGCTGGGTACAGATCGCCTGGCTCATGAGCGTCGCCGCGGCGAGCGAAGGTCGGCCCTCGGCGAGCCTGTGGGATCTGTTCGTCCTGCCCTGGTGCACCGCGCCGGATGCGCAGCGGCAGGCCGCCGTGCGCGACTGGCTGGGCGCGCGCCTGGGTGTGCGGGAGGCCTTCTCGCCGCCGCGGCTGACGCGCGTGGTCGAGGCTTTCGAGGCGCAGCTCGAGGCCGAACGCAACGCCAACGATCTCGACTACGACGAGTCCGGACGGTTGCGATTCTCGGCACGCGATCTCGCAGCCGAAGTGGGCGACGCCAAGGGCGGCTCGCAAGCGCTGCGCATCACGCACACGCGCCGCCGGCGCTATGGCTCGGTCCAC
>JAEUMX010000020.1 GCA_016791285.1 Burkholderiales bacterium | reverse complement strand
AGCGCCTGCTCGATGACCCGGTTGAAGTTCTTGCCGCGTGGAATGTCCCGATCCCACCAGACATCGAGGCCCTGATTTTCCAGCGTCTTGATCAGGACCTCGACCCGCGGTCGGTCGGCATTGGCATAGCTGATGAAGATGCTTTCGCCTGACATCGGAGCCGTCTAACAAGGGAGAAAGTCGCCGCGTGGCTTGCCGGCCGCTGAATACCGTCAGAACAAGGCCGCCGCGGCACCGCGGAAATCCTTTGGCGGCGGTTGCCCCTTCTTCATCGCCTTGTCGCGCGCGATCTGGTGGTTCATGTCGGCGGGGATGAACTGGACGCGCTTGCCCGATCGCTTCGCCGCGGCGAGCTCGTCGCGCGCGACTTCCCCGCCGCCGATCGCGACCAGCACGTCGCTCGCCTCGACCATCGCTGTCGAGGTCGGCGAGAGGCGGTCCGTGCCGGGCAGGATGCCGCCCCAGGTCGCGTCTTCCACGTAGAACACGATATCGACGCACGGTGACAGCGGCACCTTGTTCTCGCGTGCCTGGGTGGAGACGATGCCCGCGGTGGCAAAGCCCCTTTCCTTCGCCACCCGGTAGACGGCGCCGATGCCCTCCGCGGTCGCGCCGATGTTCACGATGGTGTTCTTCGGATCGAATTGGCCGAGAACTCCAGTGGCCTGATCGAGCATCGCCGCCTCGTCCTCGTACCCCGCGCCGGAGTAACCGAGGAACGTCAGCACCTCCATTCCCTTGCTCTGGAAGAATGCGCGGACCTCTTCCGGTGTGGCTTCCCGTACTGTGGAGGGCTGTTCACATTCCGCAGCGGCGTCGGTGCACATGATGAAAAGTATGAAGAGGAAAAGTGCAAGGCATGGTTGCGATCGTGCGTGCTTCATCGACAACGACTTCGCTACTGTCCGCATGCCCGCTCACCGCGGAAGTGCGGTCTCGCCTCTCGCGACGCCCTGGCAAAGCGCGGTATTTGAGGATTATCATCGTCCGCTGCTGCCTTGCCAACAGATCGCAGTCTCATGACGGCCACACCCCTGAAGTTCGTTCTGGTCACCGGCACCGGCTGGGCGAACGCCGCCAAGCGGCGCGTAGCACGCATGCTCGGCACGACGCTCGCCGAAGCTGGATTCGGTCTCGTGACGGGCAACTCCACGGGCATCGACCATTGGGTTTCGGACGCTTACTGCGCAGGGCGCGCAGCGCTGGGTCTACCGGTCCCCGGTGCATTCGTGCAGATTGCACTGGGCGGCATGCACTACTTGCGACGCGGGGGACCGCCGCTGCCCGGTTATGCGGCGCCCTCCGCCTGCAAGGTCGAGGTGGGCAACGTCGAGGCGTGGCGGCGCGAGGCGCTCGACCGGAGCGATGCTGCCGTGATGGTCGGGGGTGGCCGAGGCGCGCTCGACATCGCCCGGCGCTTCATCGAACGAGGCCGGCCGGTGTTCCCTCTCCCCTTCCTGGGCGGCATCACCGGCAATTCGGACTTCGTGTTCCGCGAGATCCTCAAGACCTGGGAGGGCCACCCCGTGCCCGGTCTGAGTCGCACCCAGTTCCTGCGCCTGGCCGAGCCCTGGGTGAGCGGCACCGG
>JAEUMX010000018.1 GCA_016791285.1 Burkholderiales bacterium | reverse complement strand
AAGCTCGCGCCGCACCTGCTCGGGCCGATCTCCGTCGCGGCCTACTCCTACATGGCATTGATGCCGATGATACAACCGCCGGTGATGCGCCTCCTCACGACGAAGGCGGAGCGTCAGATCAGCATGGCCCAATTGCGCAAGGTCAGCAAGGTGGAGAAGATCGCCTTTCCCATCGTGATCGCGATCATCGTCAATCTGTTCTTTCCGCCGGTCGCGCCCCTCATCACGATGTTGATGCTGGGCAATCTCATGAAGGAGTGCGGCGTGACCGAGCGCCTCGCAAAGACTGCCGCCGGGCCATTCATGAACGTGATCATCATCATCCTCACCGTCGCGATCGGCGGCACGATGGCAGCCGACAAGTTCCTGAATCTGGAGACGCTGATGATCGTCGTACTCGGTCTGATTGCGTTTGTTTTCGGTACGGCGTCGGGCGTGCTCACGGCAAAGATCATGAATCTGTTCCTCAAGGAGAAGATCAACCCGCTGATCGGGTCGGCCGGAATCGCGTCGGTCCCGATCGCTGCGCGCGTGTCCCATATCGTCGCGCACGAGGAGAACCCGAACAACTACCTGATCTACCATGCGATGGGTCCCAACCTGGCCGGCGTCTTCGGCACCGCGATATCAGGGGGGATCCTGCTCGCGCTGCTCGGCGTCAACTGAGCGCCCGCTGCACCGGACAACACGAGACCGACAAAGAATGCAACCGATCATTCCAGATACCCTCCAGGGCGCTGTAATTCTGAGCGTGATCGATTTCTTTCTGAGCTTCATCATCATCTCGGGAATCGGCGTCGTGCTTGCCATGTTCCCGCTCATCAACCGCATCGGCACCACGCGCGTCAAGGCAAAGCCCGAGGTCGTCCGACATGCTCAGGTTGCCGATGCGGAGACGGAGGCTCACATCGCCGTGATCGCCGCGGCAGTGTACGCGACGATGGGAAGCGCATATCGAATCGTCAGCATCGAGCCGGCACACCGTCACGCTGAATGGTTGACGGAGGCGCGCCTCGCACATCACACGTCTCATTCCCCATACACCAAACACTAAAGAATCCCTCAGATCTGCAGCATCGGCCTCGCGCCGGACGCTGCACGCCTTGAGCCAACCGGGCAGGCATGGTACGGTTCGGATGGCGGGGAGGTTGTTGACTCGACGATCGCTGCAGGGGGCAGTTCCTTGCCCTGATCCGATCGGTCTTCGACCCGTCTCCACCAGCGCGGCTGCACACATAACAGAACAAGCAAGGCTAGAGAGGAGAGATTCCGGCTACGGACTCTTCGTCTCGAGGGGAGATCATGAACCAGCACTCCGATGCGTCGTGCCGCTCGATCATGTCGGCACCTCCTGCCGTCCTGAAGCCCACCGACACGATCCTCTCGGGGCTTCAGGCCATCGTGCAGCACAAGCTGCCGTCACTCCCCGTGGTCGAGGCCGACCAGACCTATGTCGGCATGCTGCCGCGCAGCCGCCTGATCGGACTCGCCATGCCGAGAGTCCTCTCTCACGAGGACGAAAAACATCCGATGAGCCATCTGCTGCAGGTGGGATTCATCCAGGATACGCTCGCCCAGTTGCAGGAGCGTATCGACGCAGTCGCGAACGATCCCGTGAGCCTGCACATCGACCCAACCGTTCCGGTGCTGAGCCCGGATACGCCGCTCATGAACGCCATGCTCTTCCTCCACCGCCAGCGCAATCTCCTGCCCGTCGTCGAGGATGGCAGGCTGATCGGGATTGTCTCGGTGTGGGACGTGCTCGCACGGATCGGGAGGGTCAAGTGATGGAGGAGATTCCGTCTTCCGCCATCTTCGGCCTCAATCCGCTGTGGCTCGCCACCACGATCATGATCGTCACCTATGGGGTGATCATCAGCGAGAAGCTGAACCGCTCCATCATCGCGCTCCTCGGCGCGATGCTGATGATCATGTTCGGGCTGCTCACGCAGGAGCAGGCGGTCGCGGGCATCGACTTCAACACCATCGGACTGCTGGTCGGGATGATGATCATCGTCTCGATCACGCGAAAATGCGGAGTCTTCGAGTATCTGGCGATCTGGTCGGCCAAGCTCGTGAAGGCCAATCCCGCCGGCATCCTCGCGATGCTCGCGGTGGTGACCGCCGTCGTCTCGGCGTTTCTCGACAACGTGACGACGGTACTGCTCGTGGTTCCCGTGACCCTCGTGATTACCGAGGCGCTCAAGGTCAATCCGTATCCGTTTCTGTTCTCGCAGATCCTCGCGTCGAACATCGGCGGCACTGCGACTCTGATCGGCGATCCGCCGAACATCCTGATCGGCGGCCAGGTGGGGCTGTCGTTCAACGACTTCGTGCTCAATCTCGCACCCGTCATCGTCGTCGTGCTCGTCGTGCACGTGATCTCGATGCACCTCATCTGGGGACGGAGCATGCAGGCCGCTGCGGACCTGCGCACCAAGGTCATGAGTTTCGACGAAACGAAGGCGATCACCGATTCGCGACTGCTCAAGCTCGCCTCGCTGGTGCTGGCGTTGGTCATCGTCGCTTTCGTGTCTGCCCGCTACCTCGGGCTCGACTCGGGCACCATCGGCATGGGAGGCGCTGCGCTGCTCCTGATGCTGGACAACCTCGGCAAGTCGGCTGAGCACCAGTCCGAGAACGTGCTGAAGGTCTACAACGAGGTCGAGTGGATCACGATCTTCTTCTTCATCGGGCTCTTCATGGTGATCGCCGGTGTCGAGCACGCGGGCCTGCTCAAGCTGCTGGCCGACAAGCTGCTCGCCGCGACGGGCGGGGATTTCACGGTCACCGGCCTGAGCATCCTGTGGTCCTCGGCGGTGCTCTCGGCGATCGTGGACAACATCCCGTTCGTGGCGACGATGATCCCGTTGATCAAGGCCATGGCGCCCGCCTTCGGCGGACCGGACGGATTGATGCCGCTGTGGTGGTGCCTGTCGCTCGGTGCCTGCCTCGGGGGTAACGGCACGCTGATCGGGGCGAGCGCAAACCTCACCGTAGCCGGGATCGCGGAGCGAAACGGCATTCCCTTCCGCTTCGTGGCGTACTCGAAGACCGCTTTCCCATTGATGCTCATTCACGTCGCGATCTGCCACGTCTACCTCCTGTGGCGCTATTTCTGAGCGGCATCCTCCGCGCCTGATCGGGCGCACACCTGAACAAGAACGGCGGCACCGGGGAGACTGTCCCCGGTGCCGCCGTTCTTGTCTGCGTCACATTATTTAGTGTGTGTCGAGTGAATCCGTCGTTCCAGGAAATCGTATGCCGCTTACCCCCATAATGATCAATGAAGTGGGTTGTTTGTGATAAAACATCATCTACTAAAAAAATAATCCACAAGAGCTTCCAACTTTGTTAATCTCTCCTCCATGAACACTGCACTGCGGCGTTATGAGTTCAGCGAGCGGCTCGCCGACATCCTCGGCGAATCGCGCCGGGATCTTCGGTTTCGGGTCACGCTGTTGGTGACCGAAGGGCTCGAAGCACCGGGGCCGCGCGGGAGGGGGGCGCCGCTTGCGACACCGCAATACGCGGCGAACCTGCTCATCGGATCGATGGCGGCGCCGCAACAATCCGATACCGTCGAGGCGATCCGGTGCTACAGCCAGTTGACCCCGACAGCAACGGCGGCCGACGCAGGCACCCCCAAGGTCCGCCTCGGCTCGCCCGGAGAGGGCGCGTCGGCACAGCCGCTGCCGCACCTGCCGGTCCTGTCCGAGCGACTGCGGTTCGGCGAAACCCTGACGCGGCTCATCGACATGGCGCACACAGCGCCCTCGCGCGACGCGCTCGTGCGTGAGCTTTTCGGCATCTGGGTCAACCGCGGTTGTCCGGTCGCCGGCGTGCAGTTCGGGGCGTGGGTGAATGGCCAGCGCACGATCGTCACGCAGCGCTTCGAACTGCCGGATGGCGGGCAACCTCCCGCATGGCTCGATCCGGCGCGCGGCGGCAGCGCCGATCCAGGACTCTTTCACACCGTTTTCCTGCCGGTCCGAAAGCTCATCGAGATCGGCATGCTTACCGCCGTCCCGCACGGCAGGAGGTCCATCGTGTTGAAGAAAGTTGGTCCCAAACTGGCCGCCCTGGCCAATATGACGAAGCTCGCCCATCAGCCGCACTTTCAGCGGCGATGGGAGCAGCTGCTGTCGACGCTCGACTCGGTGAAAACCTGGTCGGACCAGGTCGACAGCGAGCAGAGTCGCCTCGTACTGAAACGCGACTTCGGCTCGAATCCCGGCGAGCTCGCGATGTATGCGTACGTGCCCGAACGCCTGCCGCCATCGGCACCGCTGGTGGTGGTGCTGCACGGCTGCACGCAGAGCGCGGCGTCGTTCGACAAGGGCAGCGGGTGGTCGACGCTCGCCGATCGCTACGGCTTCGCGCTGCTGCTGCCGCAGCAGAACTGGAAGAACAATCCGCTGCGGTGCTTCAACTGGTTCCGCCAGGAGCACATTGCCCGGGATCGCGGGGAGGCATTCTCGATCAGACAGATGATCGACCGCATGGTCGCGGATCATGGCCTCGACCGGCAGCGGGTGTTCGTGACCGGGCTCTCGTCGGGAGGCGCCATGACGGCGGTGATGCTGGCCACCTATCCCGAGGTGTTTGCGGGCGGTGCGATCCTCGCGGGCGTGCCTTACCGCGCCGCGAACGGTGTGCAGGACGCCTTCGAGAGCATCTTCCAGGGCCCGAGCCGGTCGCCGGCCGAGTGGGGAGAGCTCGTGCGGGCGGCTTCATCGCACCGCGGCCCCTGGCCGAAGGTGTCGGTCTGGCACGGTGATGCCGACAAGACCGTCAAGTCCACCAATGCCGAAGAGATCGTCAAGCAGTGGGCCGATGTCCACGGGCTTCCTGCCGCGCACACGATCGACATGCGGATCGACGGGCATCGCCGCCGCGTCTGGCAGAACGCTGCGGGAGAGGACATCCTGGAGTCATACACGATCTCGGGCATGGCACACGGGGCAGCCGTCGACCCCGGAGACGAATCGCACCAGTGCGGGACAGCGGCACCTTTCTTCAACGCCGCCGGCATCTCGTCCAGCTACCGCATCGCGAGCTTCTGGGGACTGGTCGGGACGCGCCTGGACATCCCGGCAGCTGCAGACGAAACGCGCGAGACACCCCGAGCAGAGCGCGCGGACGATCCGGCACGCGGCGGTGGCGGGCGGGCGGGTACGGGCGCGCGGCAGGGGGAGGGCGGTGATTCCGCTTCCGGTCAGCGCGGCCTCGACATCGAGGGGATCATTGCGAAGTCCCTGGAGATGGCCGGGCTGCTCAAGGGCAGGTCGGGGTCGGGCAGCCATGCCAGGGATGAGGCGTCGCCCCTCGGTCTCGACGTCCACAAGATCGTCGCCACCTCGCTCGAAGCGGCGGGGCTGCTCAAGGGCGGCGCCAGGGAATCGGCTCGCCCGCGCGGGGCGGCGCCTTTGGGTCTCGATGTGCCGGGCATCATCGCTACGGCGCTCGAAGCAGCGGGGGTGCTCGACCGTTCCCGAGCGGGTGCCGCCCGGGGGGGCCGCGGTCAGGGGGGTGGTCTTGCCGGATCGGGTTGGGAAGGCGAGGGCTGGGAGTTGCTGCACGACGATCCGCACGCCTTCCGCGGCGGCACGATGCTGCACGGTCAGGTCACGTCGGGTGATGCGGGAGGTGTCGGCAGAAAGGTCTGCGTGGTGTCGAAACGGACGATGCTCGGAGCGCGCCCGGAACTGAGCTACGTGCGCAGAATCAGTTTGAGCGCAGCCGCCAACCCATACACCAGCGCGAGCTTTCGCATTCTGGTCGACGGCATACCGGTGGACGAAGTATCCGCCGTCGGCATGGACTACGCCGAGACGGAGTGGACACGGCGCGCGGGGATCGACCTCGGGCAGTTTGCCGACCGTACCGTGACCCTGACTCTGGAGGTCACCGCGGCGTCGAACGTCCAGAGCGCGGTATGCGCGAAGGTGTGGCTGGACGAGATTGCCGTGAGCACCGCAACGGCAATGGAACAGGTCTGAACGACAAAGTGGCGGGGGATGGGACCCGGAGGTGCTCGGAAGGGGGTTTTCACCCCCTTCCGTGGTCCATCGGCGGGGCCGACTCAGGCAGTGGCGAACTCGGGCGCGGAGATATCGATCTGGAACTTCACCGGTCCGCGGGAAGGCTTGCCGTTGGCGTCGACGAACTCGCCGTTGACCGGTGCCTTCTTGGCGTAGGGGCTGGTGAGAATCGCCACATGCCCGCCGAAGAAGGCTACCGACTCGACGATGCCCGAGTCTTCCAGGAACTTGTTGGCTGCGGTGGCGCAGGCCGGCGTCACGAGATCGTCCTTGATCGCATAGTTCTGGTACCAGGGAATCTTCAGGTCGATCAGGTCCTTGACGTTGAGCGGCTGGCCGTAAAGCTGGACCGGCAGCGTGCCGTCATCGGCGATCGGCTCCTGGAACGTGCACGAGCTCATCTTGGCTATTTCGAGCGGCAGGTGCACCCGCTCGCGCAGGAGCCAGCGGAAGAGGGCAGCCGGCGTCTTGCCTGGATTCAGCGACGTGGCGCGATGCAGCGAAGCCTGATCGAGCACCTTCACCAGCGGCGTTTCCCGATCGATCGCCACCAGACGCATGCCGAGGCTCAGCAGATAGCCGTTGGCGACCTTCCCGCCGTTCGGGAGCGTCGTGGTGATGAAATCGTGGTGCATGTTGGGCATGCCCGAGATCGCTTCGCTGTAGGTGCCATCGACCGGCGTGACGTTCGTGATCAAGGCGTCGCAAACGTCCCGCAGCCTCCCGGAGAGGATGTTCATCAGCGAGATGTACCCGCCCTGGCAGGTGCCGTTGAGAGTGACCTTCTTGCCGCCATTGAGCTCCTTGATCTTCGCGCATAGCTCACGGGTCTGGTCGCAATCGCCCTCCGGCGTCATCGCCTGCACCTTTTCGGTGGTGAGGATGTCCTTCACCACCCGGACATAAGTCGGGACACCTTCATTGGCGAAGGAGTGCGCGTAGCTCTTGTTGTCGTGGGGCAGGAAAGACAGGATGTGGACGCCCAGCATGTACGGCGGGATCAGGAGCATGGGTTTCAGGTCGTCCCGGACCTTGACATCCTTCCGGAACGGGAGAACCTGGTAAAGGAGGAATGCATCTGTTTCGTGAACAAGCTTGTAGTGTTGAGAGTTAAAGTGAAATCCGAACTCATCCTTGATCTTTTCGATCTGCTCGGTAAAGTTCGCGACAGCTTCCATTACCTCCGCTTCGCGCCGCATGAAGCCGGCGAGTTTCTCCCCCTCCGCGTGGGCAACGGTGTTGATGAGGGCGCGCGTGCCTTCCTCGAGCTGATCGAAGGCAAATCCGGCGATCTTCTCCTGCGCTCCCATGATTCCCTTGCGCAGCATGGAAACGTTGTGGCCTGCGACTTCAAACGTCTCGATGATGCTCAGCGGATTGTCCTTGGCAGCCTGCAATGCGATGTGAGCGGCGACGAGAAGGCTTTCGTTGAATTCGCTGACTTCCCGGTTGGTCGCGCGCAGCATCGCCAGGAGGTAGCGCAACCAACTCACTGCAAAATCGGGTGTTTCTTTCAGTAGTGCAAACATCTTATGGTTCCCTCCGCATTCGATGCGCGATCGACTGCCTGACCGGAGTGATCGCGATGGTTGGATTGACGAGCAAGCGACCTCAAAACATATGATTACACCCCTCTCCGGGGGGCTGTCCGGCAGCCACTAACCGGCGAGCCGGCTTGTGACGGGCATTCGGTACGGACGAGTTCGTGCACCGCACAATTCATAAGATTACTCCAAAATAACGGCACCTTCACAAGACATTCTGCATGTTTTCGTACCTTCCGCCGTGCCGCTACGGAGAGGGTGCGGGAGGGTCGTAGCACAGAATAATTAGTATCAATTATTCATAATATTAGTGAACAATCTGTCTGTAAAGAATCTGTATCATTACGTATCATATTGATATAATTTAATATGTTCCAGACAATCATTCGGCGAGCAGGAACTCGCGCACGTGTCCGATCTGCGAGTCGTCCATGAGCATCGGTGCGTGGCCGACGCCCGGGATTTCCACCACCTTCGGGCGCGGTCCGCGCGACGACATTTCCCGCGCGGTCTCCGCTGTCAGCACGTCGGACGTTTCGCCGCGCAACACCC
>JAEUMX010000283.1 GCA_016791285.1 Burkholderiales bacterium | reverse complement strand
CGGGGATGAGCGACCGGGGTATAGGGAAACGCCTGGCCGATGATGGCTATGGGTACGCCGCTCACGCTCTTGATCGTGTATGGCGGAAAGACGGATTCGCCGGAGTCGCCAGCCGTCACGTTCTGGGCGACGAAGTCGATTTTCCCCTTCAGGTCCGAGCTGACGATCTGCTTCACACGATCCGCGCCATAGGTGAACTCCCAATGGCCAGTCATCGCGTTCACGCCGAGCAGCTTGCTCGCGTCGACCATGTCCTGACCCTTGGTCCAGAGCGCGGTGGCGGAGCCTTGCCACGTATCGCCGCCGTCCAAGAGCAGCGAATTCGGGCGCTGGTCCTTGATCTTCTTTACCAGTGTCGCGAGGTGGGCGTAGCCGCCCATGGCACCGTACGCCCTCGCCGCGCGCGCATAGTCGAGATAGGTATCCGCATGCGCGACCCGGCTGTCCTTGCTGATGAGGTAATAGCGCAGGAAGGCGTCGCCCACCAGGTGGGGCGGCTTGCCGACTCCCTCGCCAACGCCGATGTTGCTGCTGGGTTCCCGGTAGTAGGTGGGCAGCAGCTGAGCGTGGGTGTCCGTGAAGTGCAGCAGGGTCACGTTACTGCCGAAATCGTGGAGATCATAGAAGCCGCTGATGCTCGCGGCGTCGGCATATCTCGAAAGCGGGAACCCCGACGCGGCGGCGATGGCGAGCGCCTGCAGGAATTCTCGGCGGGTCATGTGCATGTTTCAGATCTCCGTATGCGTGTTGCCCCGGCAGCGGCGATGCCACCGGTGAGAATGAATAGAGGTCAGGGAGGTTGGCAGACGGTTGCCCTGATTCGGACCGGGTCGAATGATACCAGTCGCAGCGCGACTCGATCAGTCGTGAGCACGCGGGCCGCGCACGGACGGGTCGGGCGTGCGCAAACCTCGTACCGGGTGTGGCGAATGCGTCGTCGTACGGCGCTATCCGCCCGCGGTGACCGTCGTTTCGATGGATCCCCGCTGGCCCTTGTTGTCGACCCAGCTCACGGCAATGCGTTCCCCCGCTCTTGCACCGCGAATCCTGAACCCCAGGAACGGATTGCGCGCAATCGCCTGGCTCCACTGCGCTTCCATGACCGGCTTTCCGTTCAACGTTGCCGTAACGACCTGAATGAAATGAAGCGGAATGGTCTCGCCCGAATCGGGGTCCTTGCGTTGACCCGTCTCCATCGGGTGGTTGATGAGCACCTTTACCTCCACCACGTCGCCCTGCAGCGTGGCGCGGATTTTCATGGGTTCCGCCATTTTGCTCGCCTTCCTGAGTGACGCCCCGGGGTCGATCAGGCGCCGCAGCCGCCGATGGTCACTTTCACCTCGCGACTCGCGCTGTAAACCTTCTGGTCGTCCTTCACGATCACGCGCACGAGCGAGGACTCCCCGAGTTTGACGCGCGTTGAGACGAAGCCTTCGGCGCCGTTGCGAAGATCGAAGGTGCCAACCAGGGGAAACGGGTTCTTCTCGGCGAGGATCGCGATAAACCGCGTGTTGGGGATTCGGCTCACGACCTCGATCGGTACGATTGCGCCGTTTTCCGCGATTTCGGGGGCCTTGATGAGGATGTCGGGGCTCTCGATGGACGTGGTCGCGTCGATCGACTTGAGCGCATCGGCCACCGCCTTCGAGGCGAAGCCGGATTGGTTCCAGGCCCCAGCCAACGCCCGCACCGGTGTCAGCAGGCCAGACGCCAACGCTACCGCCAGGGCACCGGCCGCCCGGAGCAGCGTTCGTCTCCGCGCATTCATTGCCGTGTCCCGTAGCAATCGGAACGACAGGGATGGGGAACCGTCACGCCTGGTCGGGCGTCTAGAGGGTAGCGCGTCCCGACAGTGCGCATGCTTCGCTCCGGTTTTGCCGCAAAGTTGAATCATGTGACGTTAGATCGATTGGCGCATCCACGTACCGGACTTTCCGCCGCGCTTTTCTTGCAGGCCGATGTCGCACAGGCGCATCGCCCGGTCCATCGCCTTGCACATGTCGTAGATCGTGAGTAATCCGACCGTCACTGCCGTCAGCGCCTCCATTTCGACACCCGTGCGCCCGAACGTCTCGATTGTCGCCCGGCACTCGACGGCCTGCTCGGAGGCGAGCACGTCGAACTCGACTGCGACCTTGGTGATGGCGAGCGGATGGCACAAGGGAATCAACTCCGGGGTTCGCTTGGCGGCCTGGATTGCGGCGATGCGCGCCACCCCCAGTACGTCACCCTTACTGGCGCTGCCCGCGACGATGCGCTCGAGCGTGGCGGGGGCCATGGTGATACGGCCGCTCGCCCGGGCCACGCGCTGCGTCTGCGCCTTGCCCCCCACGTCCACCATGTGGGCCTGTCCGCGTGCGTCGAAGTGGGTAAGGTCCGCGGTCATGGGGCTGTGCCGGGGCGGCGCAAGGGGCGCGATGGTCGGGAATTTCGGTTACTCGGTATCATAGCACCATGCGGATTCTCGCCTTTCTGCTCGCCCTGGTCCTTGGCCTCGAGGCCGCATTTGCCGACGAACTGCCCGATCTGGGAGACGTCGCCCAGGCGAGCTTCACGCCCCGGCAGGAGCGCGAACTGGGCGAAACCATCATGCGCCAGATCCGCGAGGACAAGGCCTACGTCGACGACCCCGAACTGGTCGATTACCTCAACGATCTCGGCTACCGGCTCGTGTCACAGAGCCCCGAGTATCGCCAGGAGTTCGAGTTCTTCGTCATCCTGGATCCTTCCGTGAACGCGTTTGCTTTGCCCGGAGGATTCATCGGGGTGCACACCGGTCTTTTCCTCACCGCACAGAGCGAATCCGAGTTTGCGAGCGTGCTGTCCCACGAAATCGCGCACGTCACGCAGCGCCATATCGCGCGCATGATCGCCGGACAGAAGCAGAGCACCATCCTGTCGATCGCGGCGATGGCGCTGGCGGTGCTCGCCGCGCGCGGCAGTCCGCAGTTGTCGCAGGCTGCCATCATGGGAGCCGGTGCCGGCGCGATTCAGTCCCAGCTCAACTACACGCGCGAACACGAGCGCGAGGCCGATCGCATCGGCTATCAGATCCTCGACCACTCGGGCTTCGACGTGAACGCCATGCCCGTCTTCTTCGAGCGCCTCCAGCGCGCGACGCGGACTTACGAGAGCAGCGCGCCGTCCTACCTGCGCACCCATCCGCTCACCACCGAGCGCATCGCCGACATGCGCAACCGGTCGGAAGGCGCGTCCTACCGCTTGGTCGCCGATAACGTCGACTTCCAGTTGCTGCGAGCGAAGATACGTGCCACCTCGGATACGCCGAAGGAGGCGCTGGCGTTCTTCAAGGAAAGTATCGGCGAGCAGAAATTCACGAACGAAGCTGCCGCCCGCTACGGGCTCGCCACGGCCCTGATGCGCGCGCAAAAATACCCCGAGGCGAAAGACGCGGTGCGAAAGCTGCGCGCGATTCTGCCTTCGAATCCGATCGTCGAAACCCTGGCGGGCCGCATCCTGGTCGCATCGGGCGATGTGCCCGGCGCCCTCGTCTTCTACCGCAGCGCGCTGCGGTCCCACCCGCAGTACCGGGCCCTCGCCCTGGATTACGCGGCGACATTGCTGCAGGACGGACAGGCCGCGGACGCGCTGAAGTTCCTGAACGATCAGCTCCAGTTCCACCCCAACGACCCGCATCTCTACCAGTTGCAGGCGCGCGCCTACTCCGCGCTGGGCAAGCGGCTGCAACAGCACCGCGCGCAGTCCGAATGGTACTTCCTGCTCGGCAACGTCCCCGCGGCGATCGATCAGCTCCAACTCGGGTTGAAGGCGGGCGACGGCGATTTCTACCAGCTCTCGAGCGCCGAGGCGCGGCTGCGCGAGCTGCGCGCGATCGAGATCGAGGCGAAGCCGAAGTAAGCCCGGCCACCCGACGGCCACGCAAATCCGGGCAGCAGGCGATCGGTGCGGGACCGGGGTGTACCAGTCAACAGGCAGGACGATTGCTTGAAGCGGCGTGCCATTGCGGCGGCCGTCAGGCCGCCCCTAACCCCCCGAAGCCTGCGTTCATGAGTCAGATCGGCAAATACGAGATCATCCGCCAAGTCGGCAAAGGTGCGACGAGCGCCGTCTTCCTTGCCCGCGACCCCTTCGCCGACCGCCAGGTTGCGGTGAAGGTGGTCTACCCGGAAGTGCTCGGCGACAAGGAGTATGGCCGGCGTTATCGCAAGCTGTTCGTGACCGAGGCATCGCTTGCCGGGATGCTGTCCCACCCGCACATCGTCGCCATCTACGACGCCGCGGTGGAGGGCGACTACAGCTACATCGTCATGGAGTACGTCGCTGGCGGGACGCTCGAGCGCCACACCTGCGTCGACCGCCTGTTGCCGATGAACAAGGTGCTCGAGATTGCCTTCAAGTGCTGCAAGTCGCTCGACTACGCCTATCGCAATGGCGTCATCCATCGCGACATCAAGCCTGCCAACATCCTCCTCACCGAGTCGGGCGACATCAAGATCTCGGACTTCGGCGCGGCACTGGTCACCTCGACCGAATCGACCCAGGTGAGCGGCGTCGGCTCGCCCGCCTACATGTCGCCGCAGCAGCTGAAAGAGCAGCCGCTCACCCACCAGACCGACATCTTCGCGCTCGGGGTCGTGCTCTACCAGCTCTTCACGGGACAGCTGCCGTTCAAGGGCGCGAACAAGTACGCGATGATCTACCAGATCATCCACACCGATCCGCCGCCGCCGAGCACTCACCGGCCGGAGATTCCGCGACGGCTCGACGAGATCGTGCTGAAGGCGCTCGCGAAGGATCTCGAAGCGCGCTACCAGACGTGGGACGAGTTCGCGCGCGACCTGGCCGACGCCTTCGGCGAGCTGCGACGCGTCGAGGCGCCGATCCCCGACACGGAGAAGTTCTACACCCTGCGGCGGCTCAAGTTCTTCAAGGCGTTCACCGACGTGGAGCTGTGGGAGGTAGTGCGGATCGGGACCTGGGTCCGGCGTCCGGTGGGCACCGTACTGATCCGGCAGGGGGAGGGCGGCACGGCCTTCTACGTGGTCGCTGCCGGGGAGGTCAGCGTCACCAAGAACAAGGCGCTGCTCGCCACCCTCGGGGCGGGGGACTCTTTCGGCGAAATGGGGCACCTCGCGAAGCACGAGTTTCGGCGCAGCGCCAGCGTGACCGCGCTTACCGAGGTCACCGTGCTGGAAATCGGTGCGTCGGCGCTGGCCGGGGCGAGCGAAGGCTGCCGCAGCCGCTTCAACCAGGTGTTTCTCGAGACATTGGTTGAACGGCTGTCCACCGCGAACGATCGCGTGGCCGAGTCTCTGGCCGATCGGGACGTCCTGCTTCTCTAGTACGGCCGTGCCTGCGGGCGCCTCGCAGCGCCTATAATCCCCTTCGCGCTGCCGCTACACGATCGTCACGGAGTCCCGCATGAACCACGACAAGGAACTCGACGCGCGCGGGCTCAACTGCCCGCTGCCGATTCTTCGCTGCAAGAAGGCGCTGAGCGACATGTCGCCGGGACAGGTGCTCAAGATCCTCGCAACGGACCCTGGCGCGGTCAAGGATTTCCAGGCGTTCTCCAGGCAGACCGGGAATGAGCTGCTGTCGTCCGAAGAGCAAGGCGGTGAGTTTCGGTTCTACATGAAGAAGAGATAGCACCCAGGTCGTTCGCACTGCGGTGTCGAGCTCCGGCGGATGATTACTCTGTTCCAGTTCGACCCCGCTTTCGGACTGCCGAATGCCAGCACCTTCTGCATGAAGGTCGAGACCTACCTGCGGATGGCCGGCCTCGAATACCGGCTCGCCCCGCGCGCGAACATCCTGAAGGCCCCGAAGGGAAAGATGCCCTGGATCGAAGACGACGGGCGCGTCGTGGCCGATTCGGGATTCATCATCGACTACCTGAAGAACCGCTATGGCGATCGGCTCGACGCCCGTCTCACCCCGGAGGAACACGCGATCGCGCTGGCTTTCCGGCGCTTGCTCGAGGAGAACCTGTACTGGGCAATCGTCTACAACCGATGGTTCACACCCGAAGGCTGGGCACTGACCCGCAGCGCGTTCTTCGGGGGACTGCCGCCCGTGCTGCGCGACCTGATTCCCGCAGTCGCGAGGCGCGGCATGCGCAAGGAAATCTGGGGGCACGGCCTGGGACGCCACAGTCCGGACGAGATTTGCGCAATCGGCAAAGCCGATATCACGGCGCTGGCCGATTTTCTCGGCGACAAGCCGTATTGCCTGGGCGAGCAGCCGAGCTCGCTGGATGCGAGTGCGTACGCGTCGCTCGCGAATCTGCTCTGGGTGCCACTCGAGACGCCGCTGAAGGCGCACGCGCAGGGGTATCCGCAGCTCGAGGCCTACTGCGCGCGGATGAAGGCGCGCTACTACCCTGAAGGGGTCTGTGCGACGTGACACCGGACGTACTTGCCGCACCGACCGCGGTGCGCCTCGACCGGTGGCTCTGGGCTGCCCGCTTTTTCAAGACGCGCGGGCTGGCTCAGGAGTCGGTCGAAGGCGGACACGTCAGGCTGAACGGGGAGCGGGTCAAGCCGGCGCGGGCGCTCAAGGCAGGTGATCGCCTGGAGATCCGTATCGGAGTCTACGAATGGCACATCACCGTGCAGGCCCTGTCCGTTCGCCGCGGCCCCGCCACGGTGGCACGCCTGCTCTACGAGGAATCGGAGGAGAGCCGCCTCGCGCGCCAGGCGAAGGTGGCAGAGCATCGGACCGAGCTCGATCCCTCGGCCGCCCTGCAGGGTCGCCCGACCAAGCGCGACCGCCGCCAGCTGGACCGTTTGACCGACGGCGACTGAGCGCCCGACGCTACTCCTGCGGGTCGGGGACGATGCCCCGTCTTACGTAAGCCTCGTGCACCGCCTTTTTCCACGGCCCGCGGCCAAACGTAAACCAGAGTCCCGCACACGCAATCGCGATACCGCAGGCGAACACCGTCCACTGCACGCCGATTCTTTCGGAGACAGCGCCCCCGACGAAGTTGCCGATCGGCGCGATGCCGAGGAACGCCATGACGTGGAGGCTCATCACTCGGCCGCGCTTGTCTTCGTCGACGAGGGTCTGGAGGATGGTATTGCAGCCCGCCATCGAGAACACGAGACCGAATCCGAAAACGGCGAGCAGCCCGATCGAAAGCGCGTAGTGGCTCGAGAGTGCGAAGAGCGCGAAGGCGATTCCCGCCGCCGTCAATGCGGTGGCGATCGCGCCGCTCAGGCCGCGCACCGACGCGCGCCGGGCGAGCACCACCGTCGCGGCAAGCGCTCCCAGTCCAACTGCACCGATCAAGAATCCGAGCGTGCGCGACGAGCCCGCGAACGTCTCGACCGCGAACTTCGGCATCAGTGGCTGCCACGGCGCGCTGAAGAAGGAGATGAGCGCGACGAGTGCGAGCAGATAGCGGGTACCGACAAAGCCGAGGGCGTAGCGCACTCCCGCTGCGAGATCCGCCATCCAGTTACCCAGACCTCCAGTCGAAGGCCGGATGCCCACGCGGATGACCGAATAGGCGATCATCGTCGCGAAGTAGGAGACGGCATTGAGCAGGAAGCACCAGCCTTCACTGGATGCCGCGAGAATGAGGCCGGCGAGCGAGGGGCCGATAAAGCGCGCGCCGTTGAACATCATCGATTGCAGCGCGATGGCATTCGGCAGGTCCGCCGTATCCTGCACCAGCTCGAGCAGAAATGCCTGGCGGGCGGGCGTCTCGAACGCGTGAATGGCGCCGTAGACGAGGGCAAACCCGACCGCCTGCCAGGCCGTCAGGTGGCCGCCAAGAGCGAGCATCGCGAGCAGGCTGGCCTGAATGCTCGCAGCGGCCTGGGTCGCAAGGAGCAGGCGCTGGCGGTTGACCCGGTCCGCGACCACGCCGGCGATCGGCGCCAGAAAGAGCACAGGGATCTGCTGCGCGGCGGCAGCCACACCGAGCATGAAGGCCGACCCGGTGAGGCGATACACGAGCCAGCTCATGGCGACCATCTGCAGCCACGTGCCGACCACCGAGACCAGTTGCCCGGCGAAGAAGATGCGGAAGTTGCGGTGGCGGAAAGCGCGCAGCGCGGGCGTCATCTGGCGCCCCTCGCCTGGCCTGCTCGCGTCAGGCGTCTGCGGTCAGCCGGCCGAGCTGGCCGCGCAGCTTCTCGAGCGTGCCGGTGAAGCCTGCGAGGCGGTCCCGCTCCTGCTGCACGACTGCTGCCGGCGCGCGCTCGACGAAGCCCGCGTTGCCGAGCTTGCCCTGCGCCTTCGCGATCTCCGCTTCGACGCGCGCGATCTCCTTGCCGATGCGATCGCGTTCCGCGCCGACGTCGATCTCCACCTTCAGCATGAGACGGGCATCACCCGCGATGGCGACCGGTGCGTCCGTCGCCGGCAGGTCATCCACCACCTCGAGGCTCGACAGGCGCGCCAACGCCATGGCGTAGGGCCGGAAAGCCACGAGCGATATCGCGTCGCCCGCGCAGACACCTGCGACCTTCTGGGCCGGAGAGAGACCCATCTCGGAACGCAGTCCGCGCAACGCGTTGATGCGCTCTTTCGCACGCGCGATGAACGCTTCTGCGGCTGTGTCGATCTTCGACGACTCCGGCTGCGGGTACGGCTGGATCATGACGCTCGCGCCCGCTGTCCCAGCGAGCGGCGCGACCTTCTGCCACAGTTCCTCGGTGATGAAGGGGATGACCGGATGCGCGAGGCGCAGCGTCGTCTCCAGCACCCGCACCAGCGTGCGCCGCGTGCCACGCTGCTGCTTCTCGTCTCCATTCTGGAGCTGCACCTTGGCGAATTCCACGTACCAGTCGCAGTACTCGTCCCACACGAATTCGTAGAGGGCGCGCGCGGCCATGTCGAAGCGGTATTCGCGCAACGCCCGGTGCATCTGCTCCTCGGTCCGCTGCAGCATCGAGACGATCCAGCGGTCGGCCTGCGTGAGCTCACACGGCAGCGACTCGTGGACACCCGTATCCTTGCCTGCGCAGTTCATCAGCACGAACCGCGTGGCGTTCCAGAGCTTGTTGCAGAAATTGCGATAGCCCTCGCAGCGGGCCAGGTCGAACTTGATGTCGCGGCCGTGAGTCGCGAGGCTCGCGAAGGTGAAGCGCAGCGCGTCGGTGCCGAAGGCGGGGATGCCGTTAGGGAACTGGCGGCGCGTCGTCTGCTCGATCTCGCCGGCCTGCTTCGGATTCATCAGGCCGTAGGTGCGCTTCTCGATGAGCGCATCGAGGGCGATGCCGTCGATGAGGTCGATCGGGTCGAGGATGTTGCCTTTCGACTTCGACATCTTCTGGCCTTCGGAATCGCGCACGAGGCCGGTCACGTAGACCTCGTGGAACGGCACCTTGCCGGTGACGTGCCTGGTCATCATCACCATGCGCGCGACCCAGAAGAAGATGATGTCGAAGCCGGTGACGAGCACGGAGGAGGGCAGATAGAGGTCGAGCGCGGGGTTGCTCTTCTCGGGATACTCCGGTGTCCAGTCGAGCGTCGAGAACGGCCAGAGCGCGGACGAGAACCAGGTGTCGAGCACGTCCTCGTCCTGAACCAACGGTCCGCCGCCCGCCAGCTCGCGCGCCTCGGCTTCGTCGTGGGCCACGTACACGTTGCCGTCCGTGTCGTACCACGCCGGGATGCGATGGCCCCACCAGAGCTGGCGCGAGATGCACCAGTCCTGGATGTTGATGAGCCACTGGTCGTAGGTGGTGGTCCAGTTCTCCGGGACGAAGCGCACCTCGCCCGAGGCGACGCAGTGCAGCCCGAGCTGCGCGAGCGATTCCATGTTCACGTACCACTGGTCCGTGAGCATGGGCTCGACGATCTCGTTCGTGCGCCCGCAGCGTGGCACCATCAGCTTGTGGGGCTGCACGTCCTCCAGCAGACCCGACGCATCGAGATCGGCAACGACGCGCCGCCGCGCTTCGAAGCGATCGAGCCCGCGGTACTTCGGGGGCGCGTGTTCGTTCAGCTTCGCATCGAGGGTCAGGATGCCGATCGGGTGCAGCTTGTGCCGCTGCCCGATCTGCCAGTCGTTGAAGTCGTGCGCCGGTGTGATCTTGAGGCAGCCGGTGCCGAACTCGCGATCGACATAGGCATCCGCGATCACCGGAATCGTGCGGTCGGTCAAGGGCAGATGCACGGCCTGCCCGATTAGATCGCGGTAGCGATCGTCCTCGGGATGTACCGCGACCGCGACGTCGCCCAGCATGGTCTCGGGGCGCGTGGTTGCGACCACCACATGGCCCTTGCCATCGACGCGCGGATAGCGGATGTGCCACAGGCTGCCCTGTTCCTCGACGCTTTCCACTTCGAGATCGGACACCGCGGTGCCGAGCTTGGGGTCCCAGTTCACCAGCCGTTTGCCGCGGTAGATGAGCCCTTCGCGGTAGAGGCGCACGAAGACCTCGGTCACGGTCCGCGACAATCCCTCGTCCATCGTGAAGCGCTCGCGCGACCAGTCGCACGAGGTGCCCAGCCGCCGCATCTGGCGCGTGATGGTGGAGCCGGATTCCTCCTTCCACGCCCATACCCGATCGACGAACGCGTCGCGGCCGAGCGCGGCGCGCGACGTGCGCTCGCGCTCGAGCATCCGCTCGACCACGATCTGGGTCGCGATGCCCGCGTGGTCGGTGCCCGCCTGCCACAGCGTGTTGTCGCCCAGCATGCGGTGATAGCGGATCAGCGCGTCCATCAACGTGTGCTGGAACGCGTGCCCCATGTGCAGCGTGCCGGTCACGTTGGGGGGCGGCAGCAGGATGCAGAAGGCGGGTTGGCCGGGCGCGAAGGCGGCGGTAAAGTAGCCGCGCGCTTCCCATTCGGGATACCAGCGGCGCTCGATGGCGTCGGGCTCGAAGCTCTTGGGCAGCTCCATGTTCAGGGATCGGGGCACAGGCGAGGCCGGGATTATAGCGGATGAGGCAACGGCGGCGACGCGCACGGGCGCGAAGACGGACGAACCACTCGGGTTTGCTCGGGTCGATAGCAATAAGGTTACGTCGGAGTTGCCTCCTATACGCGGCGGAGGCGGTACGGTGCGTTTGCTGCTGGCGGAAGACGAGAGAAGGGCCGGCGAATACCTGGTCAAGGGGCTCGGCGAGAGCGGCTTCGTGGTCGACTGGGTGCGCAACGGCATGGACGCGTTGCACCACGCCCGCAGCGAAGCCTACGACCTGATCATCCTCGACATCGGGCTGCCGCACCTGGACGGGTGGTCGGTGCTCGAGCGCATTCGCGAAGAGCGACAGACTCCGGTGCTGTTTCTGACCGCCCGCGACCGCGTGGAAGATCGCGTCCGCGGGCTCGAGCTCGGCGCCGACGACTATCTCGTCAAGCCCTTCGCTTTCTCGGAGCTCCTCGCACGCATTCGCGCGCTGTTGCGGCGGGGGAAGACGCAGGAACCCGATGTCCTGCGGGTCGCGGACCTGGCGGTACACCTCATGCGGCGGCGCGTGGAGCGGGCCGGGCAGCGCATCGAGCTCACCGCCAAGGAGTACGCGCTGCTCCTGCTGTTCCTGCGCCGCCAAGGGGAGGTGCTGTCGCGCACGCTGATCGCGGAACAGGTGTGGGACATGAATTTCGACAGCGATACCAACGTGGTCGATGTCGCGGTCCGACGCCTGCGCGCGAAGATCGACGACGCGTATCCGAACAAGCTGATTCACACCGTGCGCGGCTTCGGCTACGTGTTGGAGGAGCGCGCATGAACGGTTCGCCGCCCCGCTTCCGCTCGTCGCTCACCGCACGGCTGGTGACGCTGTTCTGCTGCGGTTCGGCTCTCATCATGATCGCGGTCACGGCCAGCCTCTATCACACTCTGCGCCTGCAGGTCGAGGCGCTCGATGCGGAAGTCATAGAGGGGAAGACGCGAACCGTCGAGCACCTGCTGGACGACGCCGGCACCCCCGATCGGCTGGACGAGGTCCGCGAACGGCTGAGCGATCTGCTGATGTCGCATCCTGACCTGAGCGTCGGTCTGCGCGTCGGCGACGACTGGATCGTGGCACCGCTACCGGAGGTCGCGGCTGCGGCAGTACGGCTCGGATCCGGCGTGCCACCAGCGACCGCGGACCTCGCCACCGTGGAGGGCCTCGACCGCACTTGGTGGCTGAAGCGCGTCCAGCACCCGTGGACCGGAGCTTCGACGGCACCGGTAGAGGTCGTCGTCGCCCTCGACGTGAGCGACTCGGAGCGTTTGCTGCGGGGCGAGGCCGTGACGGCCTCGCTGGTCGGGCTGTTCGGCAGCCTGCTGAGTGGCGCCCTTGCCTTCTTCGTGGCGCGCCGTGGTCTCGCGCCGATTGCCCGCGTCGCCGAGCGTGCGGAGCAGATCACGGTTCAGGGGCTCGGCACCGCGCTCGCCGTGGAGGACGCGCCGACCGAGATCCGAGGTCTCGCCGAGAGCATCAATCACATGCTGGCGCGGCTCAGCGACAGCTTCAGAGCGCTCGAACAGTTCTCCGCGGACATCGCTCACGAACTGCGCACACCCATCCACAACCTGCTGCTTCAGACCCAGGTAACCCTCTCCCGGCCGCGCGCTGCCGAAGAGTACCGCGAGGCTCTGCTGTCCAACCTCGAAGAGCTCCAGCGCCTGGATCGGATGGTGTCGGACATGCTCTTTCTGGCCCGCGCCGACCGCGGGGTGCTCACGGTGGCGGACGACACGGTCGACCTCGCACAGGAAGCCACCAACGTTGCCGAGTATTTCGAACCGGCGGCGTCCGAAAGATCGCAGGAAATCGTCATCCATGGTCACTCCGTGGCGCGGGGCGACCGCTTGATGATCCGGCGCGCGATCACCAATCTGCTCTCGAATGCGGTGCGCCACGCGCCACCAGGTGATCGCATCGTGGTGCGCGCGCGATCTGCCGCGGACGCCGCCGTGTTCGAGGTGATCAACTCCTGTCCGGCGCCGATCCGTTCCGATGAGCTGCCGCGGCTCTTCACGCGCTTCGCCCGGGGCAACGAGCCGCGGGAGGACGACCGTGACGGTGCCGGCCTGGGGCTTGCCATCGTCGATTCCATCATGCGGCTCCACGGCGGGGTGGCGCAGGCGGAGAGCGGCAGTTTCGGCATTCGATTCACCCTGCGCTTCCCCTCGAT
>JAEUMX010000280.1 GCA_016791285.1 Burkholderiales bacterium | reverse complement strand
ACGGCGGAGATCTACGTGCTGTCGAAGGACGAGGGGGGGCGGCACACGCCGTTTTTCAATGGTTATCGGCCGCAGTTTTATTTTCGGACGACAGACGTGACGGGGTCGATCGAGTTGCCTGCGGGCACGGAGATGGTGATGCCTGGGGACAACGTGTCGATCACGGTGAGTCTGATCGCGCCCATTGCGATGGAAGAGGGGCTGCGCTTTGCCATCCGCGAGGGCGGACGTACCGTCGGCGCCGGCGTCGTCGCCAAAGTGATCGAGTAAAAAATGGCCGCGTTGCAGAAACAGAAAATCCGTATTCGCCTGAAGGCGTTCGACTATCGTCTCATCGATCAGTCGGCGCTCGAGATCGTGGAGACGGCGAAGCGCACCGGCGCTGTCGTGAAGGGGCCGGTGCCGCTGCCTACGCGCATCGAGCGTTTCGACGTGCTGCGCTCGCCCCACGTCAACAAGACGTCGCGCGATCAGTTCGAGATCCGCACGCACCTGCGCTTGATGGACATCATCGATCCCACCGACAAGACCGTGGATGCGCTGATGAAGCTCGACCTGCCTGCGGGCGTGGACGTGGAGATCAAGCTGTAGGTGAGGAGTGAGGGGAAGGAGCAAGTGGATTTGCCTCCCGCTTCTCCCCTCCCGCCTTCCCGCTTTTAATCCGCCGGCCAATTGCAGCCGGCCCCTTTGACGAGGGCAAGAAGATGAGTCTAGGTTTGGTTGGCCGCAAGGTCGGCATGACGCGCATCTTTACCGACGACGGTGATTCCGTCCCGGTGACGGTGCTCGACGTGTCCGACAACCGCATCACGCAGGTCAAGACCCCCGAACGCGACGGCTATGCCGCGGTGCAGGTCACCTACGGCAAGCGTCGCGCAAGCCGGGTCAGCAAGCCCGCACAGGGCCACTTCGCCAAGGCCGGCACGGAAGCCGGCATCGGTTTGAAGGAGTTCCGCATCAGCGACGCCGACCTCGCGGGATTCCAGCCCGGCGGCGTGGTGTCCGTCGAGATCTTCAAGGTCGGGCAGAAGGTTGATGTCACCGGCACCTCGAAGGGCAAGGGCTTCGCGGGTGCCATCAAGCGCCACAACTTCGGATCCAACCGGGCGAGCCACGGCAACTCGGTGTCGCACAACAAGCCCGGTTCGATCGGGCAGAACCAGGATCCGGGGCGCGTGTTTCCGGGCAAGCGCATGGCCGGCCACCTGGGCGACGTGCAGTGCACCGTCTCCAGTCTCGAGGTGATCCGCGTCGATGCCGAGCGCCAGCTGTTGCTGGTGCGCGGCGCCATTCCCGGCGCGGCGGGCGGCAGCGTCGTGGTGCGTCCGGCTGCGAAGGGAGGTGCGTGATGGATCTCAAGCTGATCGACGATAGCGGGCAGGCGACCTCCAGCGTGTCCGCGTCGGACGTCACCTTCGGGCGCGAGTACAACGAAGCGCTCGTGCACCAGATCGTGACCGCATTCCTCGCCAACGCCCGCCAGGGCACGCGCGCGCAGAAAGGCCGCAGCGACGTCGCGAAGTCGACGCGCAAGCCGTGGCGGCAGAAGGGCACCGGGCGGGCGCGCGCCGGCATGGCCTCGAGCCCGCTGTGGCGCGGTGGCGGCAAGATCTTCCCGGCCAGCCCGGACGAGAACTTCAGCCACAAGGTCAACCGCAAGATGTACCGCGCCGGCGTCTCCTCGATCCTGTCGCAGCTCGTGCGCGACGGTCGGCTGGCGGTGGTCGAGCAGTTCGGGGTCGATGCGCCGAAGACCAAGCTGCTCTCGCAGAAGGTGAAGGGGATGGGCTTCGACTCCGTGCTCATCATCACCGATGCGCCGGATGACAACCTCTATCTGTCGGCGCGCAATCTGCCGCACGTGCTGGTGCTGAAACCCGCCGAGGCCGATCCCGTGAGCCTCATGCGCTTCGGCCACGTGCTCATGACGCGCGGCGCCGTGGCGAAGTTCGAGGAGATGCTGGGATGAACGCACAAGCTCAGAAGACGTCCGCAGCCGTTCCCGAGCGCCTGATGCTCGTGCTCCTCGCCCCGGTCGTGTCCGAGAAGAGCACCTTCGTGGGCGAGAAGGCGAATCAGGTCGTCTTCAAGGTGGCCCGCGATGCCACGAAGCCCGAAATCAAGGCCGCGGTCGAGCATCTCTTCAAGGTGCAGGTGAAGTCGGTGCAGGTGGCCAACGTGCAGGGGCGCGAGAAGCGCTTCGGCCGCTTCATGGGCCGCCGCAACCACTGGAAGAAGGCCTATGTCGCGCTCGCGGCCGGGCAGGAGATCAGCTTCGCCGCCGGGGAGATGAAATAATGCCACTCGTCAAGATGAAACCCACCTCGGCCGGCCGCCGCGCGGTCGTGCGGGTGGTGACACCGGGGCTCCACAAGGGGCGTCCCGAAGCGAAGCTCGTCGAGAAGCAGTCGCGCAAGGCAGGCCGCAACAGCTACGGCCACATCACGACGCGCCATCAGGGCGGCGGCCACAAGCAGCACTACCGCTTCATCGACTTCCGCCGCAACAAGGACGGAATTCCGGCCAAGGTCGAGCGCATCGAGTACGACCCCAACCGCAGCGCGCACATCGCCTTGCTCTGTTATGCCGACGGCGAACGCCGTTACGTGATCGCGGCCAAGGGCGTCGTGGTGGGCGCGCAGCTCATGAGCGGCGTCGACGCCCCGATCAAGCCGGGTAACACGCTGCCGCTGCGCAATATCCCGGTCGGCTCGACCGTCCACTGCATCGAGATGACGCCCGGCAAGGGCGCGCAGCTCGCGCGCTCGGCCGGCACGTCGGTGCAACTGCTCGCCCGCGAAGGCAGCTATGCGCAGTTGCGCCTGCGCTCCGGCGAGATTCGCAGGGTGCATGTCGATTGCCGCGCGACCGTCGGCGAGGTCGGCAACGAAGAGCACTCGCTCGAGTCGATCGGCAAGGCGGGGGCGACGCGCTGGCGCGGTATCCGCCCGACGGTGCGCGGGGTGGCGATGAACCCGATCGACCATCCGCACGGCGGCGGCGAAGGCAAGACCGCGGCCGGCCGCGACCCGGTGAGCCCGTGGGGCACGCCCACGAAGGGATATCGCACCCGCAAAAACAAGCGTACGCGCGGCATGATCGTGCGGCGACGCGCGAAGTAGAGGGCTTAAGACATGGCACGTTCGATCAAGAAGGGCCCGTTCGTGGATCTGCACCTCGTCAAGAAGGTGGAGACCGCGCGTGCGACCAACGACAAGCGCCCGATCAAGACCTGGTCGCGCCGCTCGACCGTCCTGCCTGATTTCGTCGGGCTCACGATCGCGGTCCACAACGGCAAGCAGCACATCCCCGTGTTCGTGACCGAGAACATGGTCGGCCACAAGCTCGGCGAGTTTTCGCACACCCGCACCTTCAAGGGCCACTCCGGCGACAAGAAGGCCGCGGCGGCGAAGCGGTAACGGGGGCAACGATGGAAACCAGAGCAGTATTGCGTGGCGTCCGGCTCTCCGCCCAGAAGGCGCGGCTGGTCGCCGATCAGATCCGGGGACTGCCCGTGGACAAGGCGTTGAACGTGCTCGCCTTCAGTCCGAAGCACAGCGCCGCCATCATCAAGAAGGTGCTGGAATCGGCCATCGCGAATGCCGAGCACAACGAGGGCGCCGACATCGACGAGCTCAAGGTGGCGACGATCCACGTCGAGCGCGGCACCTTCCTGCGACGCTTCATGCCGCGCGCGAAGGGTCGCGCCAACCGGATCATGAAGCCGACCTGCCACATCTTTCTCACCGTAGGCGACAAGAGGTAGCCATGGGACAGAAAATCCACCCGACCGGATTCCGGCTCGGCGTCAAGCACGACTGGAACTCGCGCTGGTACGCGAACAAGAAGAACTTCCCGTCGATGCTGATCGAGGACATCAAAGTGCGGGCGTTTCTCCGGAAGAAGCTCGGCAACGCGGCGGTCGGCAAGGTGGTGATCGAGCGGCCGGCCAAGAACGCGCGCATCACGGTGTTCAGCGCCCGTCCCGGGGTGGTCATCGGCAAGAAGGGCGAGGACATCGAAAACCTGCGCCACCATTTGCAGCGCATGATGGGTGTGCCGGTGCACGTCAACATCGAGGAGATCCGCAAGCCCGAGCTCGACGCGCAGCTGATCGCGGACTCGATCGCCGCGCAGCTCGAAAAGCGCATCCTGTTCCGCCGCGCGATGAAGCGCGCGATGCAAAATGCCATGCGCCTGGGCGCGCAGGGCATCAAGATCATGAGCGCGGGCCGGCTGAACGGCGCCGAGATCGCGCGCACCGAGTGGTACCGCGAAGGCCGCGTGCCACTGCACACGCTGCGCGCCGACATCGACTACGGCGTGTCGGAGGCGAAGACGACCTACGGTGTCATCGGTATCAAGGTGTGGGTGTTCAAGGGCGAGGTGATGGCGCATGGCGAGCAGCCCGCGGCGCCGGCCGCCGAACCGGAGCGCAAGGCGCGCCCGGGCGATGGCGAACGCCGGTCGAGGAAACCAGGAGTGAAGCATGCTGCAGCCAGCTAGACAGAAGTACCGCAAGCAGCAGAAGGGTCGCAACACCGGCGTTGCCACCCGCGGTGCAAAGGTGAGCTTCGGCGAGTTCGGGCTGAAGGCGGTCGGCCGGGGACGGCTCACGGCGCGTCAGATCGAGGCCGCGCGGCGGGCGATGACGCGCCACATCAAGCGCGGCGGTCGCATCTGGATCCGCATCTTCCCCGACAAGCCGATCTCCCGCAAACCGGCCGAAGTGCGTATGGGTAACGGCAAGGGCAACCCGGAGTACTTCGTGGCCGAGATTCAGCCAGGCAAGGTGCTGTATGAAATGGACGGTGTGGACGAGGCGTCGGCGCGCGAGGCATTTCGGCTCGCCGCCGCGAAGCTGCCGATTTCGACCACTTTCGTGACCAGGCAGGTGGGGTGAGCGATGAACGCCGCGGAGATGAGATCGAAGTCGCAGGGGGAACTCAGGCAGGAGCTGATGGAACTCCTGAAGGCGCAGTTCAGCCTGCGCATGCAGCACGCCACACAGCAGCTCTCCAACCCGAGCCAGCTGCGCAAGGTGCGGCGCGACATCGCGCGGGTGCGCACCGTTATGACCGAGAAGGCAAAGCAGGCATGAGCGAGAACACAGTAGCGCGGGCGCTCTTCGGGCGCGTGGTGAGCGACAAGATGGACAAGACCGTCACGGTGCTGGTGGAGCGGAAGGTAAAGCATCCGGTCTACGGCAAGGTCATGACGCGCTCGAAGAAGTACCACGCCCACGACGAGCAGAACGAGTTTCACGAGGGTGACATGGTCGAGATCGTGGAGTGTCGCCCCCTCTCGAAGACCAAGGCGTGGCGCGTGTCGCGGCTGCTGGAGAAGTCGCGCGGCGTGTAGGCGTCGCGTGTAGGTGTCGCCTGCAGGTGCGGGCGGCACTTGCTCCTCGAAGCGTACTTCACTACAATGCGCGGTTTTCCGAAGGCCGCTACCCCATGTCGGGGGCGGTCAATCACCCCGGGCGGGTTCCAAGACTGACCGTCTGCAAACCGGGCTCCCGCAGCCCGCGACGGATCAAGTTGGAAAAGGCGAAAAAGCCATGATTCAGATGCAGAGTGTGCTCGACGTTGCCGACAACACCGGCGCGCGGTCCGTCATGTGCATCAAGGTGCTGGGCGGCTCCAAGCGACGCTACGCCAGCATCGGTGATGTGATCAAGGTCACGGTGAAGGACGCGGCGCCGCGCGGGCGCGTGAAGAAGGGCGAGATCTACAGCGCTGTGGTCGTGCGCACGGCGAAGGGCGTGCGCCGCCCCGACGGTTCGCTCATCCGCTTCGACAATAACGCGGCCGTGCTGCTCAACAACAAGCTCGAGCCGATCGGCACGCGCATCTTCGGTCCGGTGACGCGCGAACTGCGCACCGAGCGCTTCATGAAGATCGTTTCGCTCGCGCCGGAAGTGCTTTGACGAGGCTCCCATGCGAAAGATCAGGAAAGGCGACAGCGTGATCGTCATCGCCGGCAAGGACAAAGGCAAGCGTGGCACCGTGCTGCGCGTGGTGGATGCCGAGCACGTGCTGGTGGAGGGTGCGAACCGCGCGAAGAAGCATCAGCGCGGCAATCCCATGAAAGGCACGACCGGTGGCATTGTCGACAAGGAGATGCCGCTGCACGTGTCGAACGTGGCGATCTTCAATCCGGCCACCCAGAAGGCCGACCGGGTCGGCTTCCGCATGCTCGAGGACAAGCGCAAGGTGCGGTTTTTCAAGTCGAACGGCGAACTCGTCGAGGCGTAAGCGATGGCCCGTCTGCATGCCCACTACCGCGAGCACGTGGTGCCGGATCTGATGAAGCGGTTCGGCTACAACTCCTTGTTGGAGGTCCCGCGCATCCAGAAGATCACGCTCAACATGGGCGTCGGCGAAGCGGTGGCCGACAAGAAGGTGATGGAGAGCGCCGTCGGCGACATGGAGAAGATCGCCGGGCAGAAGCCGGTCGTCACCAAGGCTCGGAAGTCGATCGCGAATTTCAAGATCCGTGCAGGCTACCCGATCGGGTGCATGGTGACGCTGCGCGGAGCGCGCATGTACGAGTTCCTCGACCGTCTCGTGAGTATCGCGATTCCGCGCATCCGCGACTTCCGCGGCATGTCGGCGCGCGCCTTCGACGGCCGCGGCAACTACAACTTGGGGGTGAAGGAGCAGATCATCTTCCCCGAGATCGAGTACGACAAGATCGACGCCCTGCGCGGCATGAACATCACCATCACCACCACCGCGAAGAGCGACGAAGAGGCGAAAGCGCTGCTCGGCGCGTTCAAATTCCCGTTCCGGAACTAGGATCCATGGCCAAGCTGTCGCTGGTTAATCGTGAGAACAAGCGCCGCAAGGCGGTTGCGAAATTTGCCACCCGGCGCGCCGAGTTGCTCGTCATCGTGCGCGACGCGAAGGCGTCGGACGAGGACAAGGATGTCGCCCGCGCGAAGCTGCAGGCGCTGCCCCGCAACGCCAGCCCGGTGCGCCTGCGCAACCGCTGCGCACTGACCGGGCGTCCGCGCGGCGTCTATCGCAAGTTCGGCCTCGGGCGCAACAAACTGCGGGACATCGCCATGCGCGGTGAGATTCCCGGCATGATCAAGGCGAGCTGGTAGGAGGCCTGAGGATGAGCATGAACGATCCGATCGCCGACATGCTGACGCGCATCCGCAACGCCCAGGGTGCGGAGAAAGTCTCGGTGTCGATGCCCTCTTCGAAGCTCAAGGTGTCGATTGCACAGGTGCTGAAGGACGAGGGATACATCGAGGATTTCGCCATCCGTGGCGAGACCGGCAAGCCGCAGCTCGACATCGGACTCAAGTATTATGCCGGCCACCCGGTGATCGAGAAGATCGAGCGTGTGAGCCGCCCGGGACTGCGCATCTACAAGGGCTCGGGCGAGATCCCGCGAGTCATGAACGGACTCGGCATCGCGATCGTCTCCACCTCGCGCGGCGTCATGACCGACCGCAAGGCGCGCGCGTCCGGTGTCGGGGGCGAAGTCCTCTGCATCGTTGCGTGACCCCCGCCATCCGGAGAGCCGAACCATGTCCCGCGTAGCAAAGATTCCGGTCACGGTGCCCACCGGTGTCGAGGTCACCGTGACCGAAGCACAGATACTCGTGAAGGGGCCGCTCGGCACCCTGACCCAGCCGCTCTCGGGTTCGGTCGTGCTGGAGCGCGAAGGTGACCAGATACAGGTCAAGGCCGCGGACGCCTCGCAGCAGTCGGGCGCCATGTCGGGGACAGTGCGCGCGCTGCTCGCCAACATGGTGCAAGGCGTCACCAAGGGTTTCGAACGCAAGCTGCAACTGGTCGGCGTCGGTTATCGCGCACAGGCTGCCGGCGACACGCTGAATCTGACGCTCGGGTTCTCGCATCCTGTCGCCCACAAGATGCCGAAGGGCATCAAGGTGGAGACGCCGAGCCAGACCGACGTGCTGGTGAAAGGCATCGACAAGCAGTTGGTCGGCCAGGTGGCGGCCGAGATCCGCGCCTACCGCAAGCCAGAGCCGTACAAGGGTAAGGGCGTGCGTTACTCGGACGAGGTCGTGGTCCTGAAAGAGACCAAGAAGAAGTAAGAGACGATGAGCGAGAAGAACGAATCGCGGCTGCGCCGTGCGCGCCGCACCCGGGCCAAGATTTCACAGCTGAAGCAGTTGCGCTTGAGCGTGCATCGGAGCAACAGCCACATCTACGCGCAGGTGATCAGCGCCGAAGGCGATCGCGTGCTCGCGAGCGCGTCGACGCTCGAACCCGAAGTGCGCCAGTCGCTCAAGTCGGGCGGTAATGCAGCGGCGGCGGCGGTGGTCGGCAAGCGCATCGCGGAGAAGGCGCGCGGCCTCGGCATCGAGCAGGTGGCGTTCGACCGCTCCGGCTACCGTTACCACGGCCGCGTGAAGGCGCTCGCCGAAGCCGCCCGCGAAGCCGGGCTCAAGTTCTAGTCGGAGTCCACGATGGCGAGAATGCAACCCAAGATGCAGTCGGGCGAGGACCGCGGCGACGGTCTGAAGGAGAAGATGATCTCCGTGAACCGCGTCACGAAGGTCGTGAAGGGCGGTCGCATCCTCGGCTTCGCAGCGCTCACGGTGGTGGGCGACGGCGATGGTGGCGTCGGCATGGGCAAGGGCAAGGCGCGCGAGGTGCCGGTGGCGGTGCAGAAGGCGCTCGACGAGGCGCGCCGCAAGCTCTTCAAGGTGAGCCTCAAGAGCGGCACGCTGCATCACGCGGTGATCGGCAAGCACGGTGCCAGCACGGTCTACATCCAGCCTGCCTCGGAGGGGACCGGCATCATCGCCGGCGGCGCAATGCGCGCGGTGTTCGAGGTCATGGGTGTCACCAACGTGCTGGCCAAGTGCTTCGGCTCGACCAATCCCTACAACGTCGTGCGTGCCACGTTGAACGGCCTCGCCGAGATGAACACGCCGTCGGAGATTGCCGCCAAGCGCGGCAAGACGGTGGAAGAAATTACGGGGTAATGTCGATGACCCAATCTGACAAGAAGCTCAAGGTCACGCTGGTGAAAAGCACGATCGGCACGCTCGCGTCCCATCGCGCCTGCGTGCGCGGCCTGGGTCTGAGACGGCTGCGGCAGAGCGTCGAAGTCGTGGACACGCCCGCCGTGCGCGGCATGATCCGGAAGGTGAGTTACCTGGTGAAGTGCGAGGGCTGAGATGCGATTGAACACGCTCAAACCCGCTGCCGGAGCCAAGCGCCCCCGCCGTCGCGTTGGCCGCGGCATCGGCAGCGGACTCGGCAAGACCGCGGGCCGCGGCCACAAGGGCCAGAAGGCGCGCTCCGGCGGCTTTCACAAGGTCGGCTTCGAGGGCGGGCAGATGCCGCTGCAGCGCCGGTTGCCGAAGCGCGGCTTCACGCCTCCCGGCGCGGGCGAGACCGAGGAAGTGCGGCTGGTCGCGCTCGGCACCATCGCGGCCGACGTGATCGACCTGGCGGTGCTGAGGGACGCCGGTTTGGTGAGTGCGGCGGCGCGCTCGGCGAAGGTCATCCTGAAGGGCAAGGTGGAGCGTGCGCTCAAGCTCAAGGGCGTGCTCGTGACCAAGGGTGCGCGCACCGCGATCGAAGCGGCAGGCGGCAGCATCGAGGCCTGAGGGACAAACTCACGTGGCCTCCACGACTTCCGCCCTGGGTCTGTCCGGGCGCTTCGGCGATCTGCGCAGGCGGCTGCTGTTCCTGCTCGGTGCGCTGATCGTCTACCGCATCGGCGCCCACATCCCGGTGCCAGGCATCGACCCGGTGGTGCTGGAAGAGCTCTTCCGGACGCAGCGCGGCGGCATCCTCGACATGTTCAACATGTTCTCGGGCGGCGCGCTCTCCCGCTTCACGATTTTCGCCCTCGGCATCATGCCGTACATCTCCGCCTCCATCATCATGCAGCTCATGACGGTGGTGGTCCCGACGCTCGAGGCACTGAAGAAGGAAGGCGAGGCGGGGCGCCGCAAGATCACGCAGTACACGCGTTACGGCACAGTCGTGCTCGCCACGTTTCAGGCGGTGGGCATTTCCGTCGCGCTCGAGGGACAGGCGGGACTGGTGCTCGATCCCGGTCTCATGTTCCGTTTCAACACGGTCATCACGCTCGTTACCGGCACCATGTTCCTCATGTGGCTGGGTGAGCAGATCACGGAGCGGGGCCTGGGCAACGGCATCTCGATCATCATTTTCGCGGGCATCGCGGCGGGCCTGCCGCAAGCCATCGGAGGCACCCTGGAGCTTGCCCGCACCGGCGCGTTCTCGATCCCGTTCGTGCTGCTGCTGTTCGCCGCCGCGATCCTGGTCACCGCTTTCGTGGTGTTCGTCGAACGCGGCCAGCGCAAGATCCTGGTGAACTATGCGAAGCGGCAGGTCGGCAAGCGCATCTACGGCGGGCAGACGTCCTTCCTGCCGCTCAAGCTCAACATGGCGGGCGTCATCCCGCCGATCTTCGCGTCCAGCATCATCCTGTTCCCTGCAACGATCGCCGGCATGTTCGGTCAGAGCGAGCAGACCAACTGGCTGCGGGACCTCGCGGCGACGCTGCACCCTGGTCAGCCGGTGTACGTTCTGCTCTACGGTGCCGCCATCGTCTTCTTCTGCTTCTTCTATACGGCGCTCGTCTTCAATCCGAAGGAGACGGCGGACAACCTGAAGAAGAGCGGCGCCTTCGTGCCCGGCATCCGGCCCGGCGACCAGACGGCAAAGTACGTCGAGAAGATCCTGACGCGTCTCACGCTCGCCGGCGCGGCCTACGTCACGCTCGTCTGCCTGCTGCCGGAGTTTCTGATCGTGAAATGGAACGTTCCGTTCTACTTCGGGGGCACCAGTCTCTTGATCGTGGTGGTGGTGACGATGGATTTCTGGGCGCAGGTGCAGGCGTACATGATTTCGCACCAGTACGAGCCACTCTTGAAGAAGTCGCCCATCAAGGGCGGTGGTCTTCCACGTCCTCGATAGGATCGCATGTCGAAGGAAGAGACGATCCAGATGCAGGGTGAGGTGGTGGAGACCCTGCCCAACGCAACGTTCCGCGTCAAGCTCGAAAACGGTCACATCGTCCTCGGGCATATCTCCGGCAAGATGCGCATGCATTACATCCGCATCCTGCCGGGCGACAAGGTGACGGTGGAATTGACTCCCTACGATCTGTCCCGGGCGCGCATCGTATTCCGGGCCAAGTAGGGCGCAACATCCAGAGCAGGCTTCGGTTGCACTCCCCGGGGAGTGCAGCCGCGATAGGAGAGGGACATGAGAGTTCAGGCATCGGTCAAGAAGATCTGTCGCAAGTGCAAGATCATCCGGCGCAAGCGGGTGGTGCGCGTGATCTGCTCCGACCCGCGTCACAAGCAGCGGCAGGGTTGAACGAAGCGACCAGGCTACATATAATTACGGGTTTTCTTTCGCGGAGCATCCATGGCCCGGATTGCCGGGGTAAACATCCCCAATCATCAGCACGCCGAGATTGCGCTGACCGCGATCTACGGCATCGGCCGCGCACGCGCGCGGGCGATCTGCACCGCCGCGGGCGTAGAGGTGAACGCCAAGGTCAAGGAGCTATCGGAGCAGCAGATGGACCGGCTGCGCGAGCAGGTCGGCAAGTTCACGGTCGAGGGCGATCTGCGCCGCGAGACCACGATGAACATCAAGCGGCTCATGGATCTCGGCTGCTACCGAGGCTTGCGCCACCGCCGCGGGCTGCCGGTTCGCGGGCAGCGTACGCGCACCAACGCGCGCACCCGCAAGGGTCCGCGCAAGGCGATCGGCGCCGGTCGCGCCGCCGGGAAGTGAGGACGATCCAGCATGGCTAAGGCAAGCACCCGGGTGCGAAAGAAGGTCAAGAAGAACGTGGCGGAGGGTATCGCCCACGTTCACGCATCCTTCAACAACACCATCGTGACCATCACGGACCGGCAGGGCAATGCGCTCTCGTGGGCGACTTCCGGTTCCGCTGGGTTCAAGGGGTCGCGCAAGAGCACGCCGTTCTCCGCACAGGTCGCCGCGGAGCAGGCGGGTCGAGCGGCGCAGGAGTGCGGCGTGAAGAACCTCGAGGTCCGCATCAAGGGTCCGGGACCCGGCCGCGAGTCGGCCGTGCGCGCCCTGAACGCCTGCGGTTTCAAGATCACCAGCATCTCGGACGTGACGCCAGTGCCGCACAACGGCTGCCGGCCGCCGAAGAAGCGCCGCATCTAGGAGTATTTCGCCCATGGCCCGCTATACGGACGCCAAGTGTCGTCTTTGCCGCCGCGAGGGAGAGAAGCTCTTCCTGAAGGGTGAGAAGTGCTACACCGACAAGTGCGCGATCGAGCGCCGCAGCTACGCGCCCGGGCAGCACGGGCAGAAGAACCTGCGCAAGTCGGACTATGCGAACCAGTTGCGCGAGAAGCAGAAGGTGCGGCGCATCTATGGCGTGCTCGAGCGCCAGTTCCGGGGCGCGTACCAGGAGGCCGACCGGCGTCGCGGCATCACCGGCGAGAACCTGCTGCAGGTGCTGGAGAGCAGGCTCGACACGGTGTGCTACCGCATGGGCTTCGGTGCGTCGCGCTCGGAGGCGCGGCAGATCGTTCGCCACAATGGCATCGTCGTCAACGGCCGGCGGGTGAACATCCCGTCCTATCGGGTTCGCCCCGGCGACGTCGTCGAAGTGGCCGAGAAGGCGAAAGCGCAGCTGCGGGTCAAGGGCGCCGCCGAAGCGGCGGAGGGCCGCGGCTTTCCGGATTGGATCGAGGTCGACGTGAAGGGCCTCAGGGGCACCTTCAAGGCCTTGCCGCAGCGCTCCGAGCTGCCACCCACCATCAATGAAAGCTTGGTCATCGAGCTCTACTCCAAGTAATCATTGCCAGGACCACAGTCTATGCAAAGCACCGGATTCTTGAAGCCGCGGATCGTCGACGTCCAGAACATCTCGCCACTGCACGCGAAGGTCACGATGGAGCCCTTCGAGCGCGGTTACGGCCACACGCTCGGGAACGCGCTGCGCCGTGTGCTGCTTTCGTCGATGCCGGGTTACGCGCCCACCGAGGTGAAGATCTCGGGCGTGCTGCACGAGTACTCGACGCTCGACGGCGTGCAGGAAGACGTGGTGGACATCCTGCTCAATCTGAAGGGGGTGGTCCTCAAGCTGCACAACCGCGAGGATGCGCTGCTTTCCCTCAGGAAGGAGGGAGAGGGAGTCGTCACCGCCGGTGACATCGAGGTGTCGCACGACGTCGAGATCATCAACCCGGATCACGTCGTCGCTCATCTTGCAGCCGGCGGCAAGATCGACATGCAGCTCAAGGTCGAGCACGGCCGTGGCTACGTGCCTGCCACCTCGCGCATCACCGACAAGGATTCGCGCTCGATCGGCAGCATCATGCTGGATGCTTCCTTCAGCCCGGTGCGCCGCGTGAGCTATGCGGTGGAGTCGGCGCGCGTCGAGCAGCGCACCGACCTCGACAAGCTGGTGATCGACATCGAGACCAACGGCAGCGTGGAACCGGAGGAGGCGATCCGCTTCGCGGCGCGCATCCTGGTCGACCAGTTGCAGCTCTTCGCGGACATCCGCCCCACTCCCGCCGCGATCGAGGCGCCCAGGGCGCCACAGGTCGATCCGATCCTGCTGCGTCCGGTGGACGACCTCGAGCTCACGGTGCGCTCGGCCAATTGCCTCAAGGCCGAGAACATCTACTACATCGGCGATCTCATCCAGCGTACCGAGACCGAGCTGCTCAAGACGCCGAATCTCGGACGCAAGTCGCTCAACGAGATCAAGGAAGTTCTGGCCTCGCGCGGTCTCACCCTCGGGATGAAGCTCGAGAACTGGCCGCCTGCAGGGCTCGAGAAGCCATAAGGCCGGGCCAGGAAAAACGGAGTAACCACCATGCGCCACCGCCTCGGTCTACGCAAGCTCAACCGCACCAGCAGTCATCGCCTCGCGATGTTCCGCAACATGACCAATTCGCTGCTCCGGCACGAGGTCATCAGGACCACGCTGCCCAAGGCCAAGGAGCTGCGGCGCGTGGTGGAGCCCATGATCACGCTCGGCAAGACGGCGACACTCGCGAATCGTCGCCTCGCCTTCAACCGGCTGCGCGACCGGCAGATGGTAGTGAAGCTGTTCGACGAGCTCGGGCCGCGCTATGCCAAGCGCAACGGCGGCTATCTGCGCATCCTGAAGTTCGGCTTTCGCCAGGGTGACAATGCGCCCATGGCACTGGTGGAGCTGATGGACCGGCCGCAGGAGGCCGCTGCCCCGACCGAGGCGAACGCCTGACGGCTCGCCGGTCGGCAGATCAAGAAAGGCCGGGACTGTCCCGGCCTTTTTCGTTGACGAGGTCCATGCGGCACGCTGCGCTCATCCGCACCGGGCTCCGGGTCGAGGCCTGCCGTGCCGGTCTCGAGGCCCTCTATCCGCTGGCATGCAGGCTGTGCCCGGAAGGCTTCCCTGCCGAGGAGACGAAGGAGCTCGATGTGCTGGGCGAGCACGTCAGCCTCGCCTTCGCCGGCGCCTTGCGGCGCGAAGTGTCCGCGCAGACCGGCATGCCGCTCGAATGGCTGAGCCTGGACCGCTTCACCCTGCACGGCTGCGGTCCGGTGAGTCTGCACGACGATCGGCACAACTACCCCGGGGTCTACTTCGTGATCGTCGTCGTCCACGGCGGAGCGCTTGGCGTGGTCGACGCCCGCTCTCGCGCGCATCGCCATGCAACGGGCGAGATCCTGCTCCTCGACCCGCACAAGAAGCACGCGCTCGTCCCGGAGGGGCTCACCGCCCGCGAGCACCCCTACGAGCGCACGCACAGCCCGGTGCGGCGCGACGAGGATCGGTTCATGTTCGCAGGCTTCGACGTCCGGCGGCCGCTCCTGCGCGAGTGGTTCCGGGCGCACGCAGAGGGGGCGAGGCCGGCCGTAGGCGATGGCTATCATCCTCTTTAGCGACTTCGGGTCGAGCGATCTCTACGTCGGCCAGGTGGAAGCAGTGCTGGACCGCTACGCGCCCGCCGTACGCGTGATTCACCTCCTGAACGATGCGCCGTCGTTCGATATCGAGGCAAGCGCGCACCTGCTCTCAGCGCTCGCGCACAGGGTTCCCAAGGGCCACATCTTCATGGGCGTGGTCGACCCCGGCGTCGGCACCGAGCGCGGTGCGGTGGTCGTGCGCGCGGACGGGCGCTGGTTCGTCGGTCCGGACAACGGTCTGTTCTCCGTGATCGCGGCGCGCGCCGCCGCCCGCCAATTCTGGCAGATCAAGGTCGAGCACGAGCACATTGCGCCGTCCTTTCACGGGCGCGACGTCTTCGCTCCGATGGCGGCAGCCGTCGCGACCGAGGATTTTCCCAACAGCAACGTGACGCCAGTCGGCGGGCTGCAGGTAGTGCTCCGGAACGAAGACCTCGCGCAGATCATCTACATCGATCACTACGGCAACGCCTTCACCGGGCTGCGCGCCGCCGCCGTTTCCGCGGCGGCCAAGATCGCTGTCGCCGGCAGGACGATACCGCACGCGCGGGTGTTTTCCGCCGTCGCGCCGGGTGCCGCAGTCTGGTACGAGAACAGCATCGGACTGGTCGAGATCGCGGTGAACCGGGGCAGTGCGGCGGGAGTGCTCGGGTTGTCCGTCGGCGAGCACGTGCAAGTCGTCTGACCCCGTCGTGGGCGCCGGGATAACCAGCGCTTATCGAAAGAATCAGAACGATTGAGTATTTCTTTCCTGACATACGAAATACACTTTTCGATCCTGAAACATAAGGCGAACCCTGGTGCCCCAGAGACCCTTTGCCAAACCGGAGGAGATGACCATGCTGGACCGCACGGAAACGACGATTGCCGCCTTCGATCCCGATCTGTGGCGTGCGCTGGAGGCGGAATCGAGGCGTCAGGAGGACCACATCGAGCTGATCGCCTCGGAGAACTACGCGAGCCCGCGGGTGCTGGAGGCGCAGGGCTCGGTGCTCACCAACAAGTACGCTGAAGGCTATCCGGGCAAGCGCTACTACGGTGGCTGCGAGCACGTGGACGTGGCCGAGCAGCTGGCCATCGACCGGGTCAAGGCGCTGTTCGGGGCGGACTTTGCCAACGTCCAGCCGCACTCGGGCAGTCAGGCCAACGCCGGGGTGTACATGGCGATGCTCTCCCCCGGG
>JAEUMX010000263.1 GCA_016791285.1 Burkholderiales bacterium | reverse complement strand
CGAGGCCACCGGCGCGGAGGCCGATGCGACCCGTGCGGCAATCCTGCGCCATCGTCCGCGCGGCCGCTTGCAGGTCATCAACAGCGACCAGCCGCTCCAGCGCCACCCCGATAACCCTCAGCCAGGAGACCTATGATGACTATCGCCCGGCCGGTCATATCGCAGCGCACACTCGTGGCGCTGAACTGGGAGGTTGCCAACGTCCAGGCCTTCCTCGACCGCTTCGAGCCGCCAGCGACCGGGGAGCGCCGCATCGCCGCGCTGGGCGACACCGGCGAGTACATCGTGATCAAGGGCTTCCCACTGCCCGATCGCTTCCGCCCTGACTATATCGACCTGCTGCTCGTGGTGGAACACTATCCTGCGGTTCCGCCGATCGGGGTTTACTGCCTGAACCGATCCAACGGACGGGTCATCGAGCAGATCGAGGCGGTATTCAACGCCTTCCGCGACCGGGCATTCCACGACGCGCCGTCCATTCCGCGCTATACCTGGATTTGCCACCACTACGCCAACAACCAATGGCGACATGTGCCGCACGCGCCGAAACGCGGGGACAACATCGCCAAGTTTCTGAGCGATTTCTTCTTCAAGCTTGCCGAGGGAAGCGATCAATGAATAAGGCGGTGCTGAAGATCGACGCCGGCGTGCTGGCTCGACTACGCGCCTTCCACTTGGCGCCGGGCAAGCAGCGCGAGGCCCTGAGCTACCTGTGGGCCACCGCAGTGCCGACTGCGGCCGGTCTCACTGTGCTGGTGCCGCACAACGCGCCGGTCTTCCTGATGGGCGACGACTGCTACGAACGCCAGTCCGGCGGCAACGTGCGGCTTGCGCCTGAAGTGCTCAACGGCCTGCTGGTACAGTTTGCTGCCACCGACTGGAACTGTCTGGTGAACTGCCACGATCACTGGTTCGATGAGCGCACCGAGTTCTCCTCCATCGATGACCGCGACGACCTCAACTTCGACCGCTACCTGCGCCAGCGCTTCGAGCCGATGCTGGCGAGCAACCCACACATTGGACCAAATCGACGGATCCACAACGCGTCGCTGGTTCTGGCGCGCGACGGCCTGGATGCCCGAGTGGTGGACGGGGGTCGCCGCAATCCCTTTAGGCGCTTCGATCACGTTCATGAACTGGGCACAGAGTGGCGGTGCGTGGCGATCGGGCGCGAGTCTCCTACGATCTCGCGGGATCCGAGGTTCGCGCGCCATACGGATTTCGTCCCCCTGCCCGCTCAGGCGGCGTTGGCGAGCATGCGGGTGCTGCTGGCGGGCTGCGGTGGTTTGGGCAGCATCCTAGCCGAAGCGTTGGCACGGGTAGGCGTCGGAGCGATTGATCTCGTCGACGACGACCGAGTATCGCTTTCGAACCTGAACCGATGGCAGGGCGGCAGACCAGTCGACGTCGGGGCTTCGAAATCAAGGCGCTTGGCGGCGCGCCTGCGTCGGATGTTCCCGGAACTGCGTGTGCGCAGCTTCGACCAATCTCTGTTCGCACGCGAGACGGAGCCTCTGTTCGGTCAGGCGAGCGTGCTTGTCGCCGGACTCGACAACGACGAGGCACGGTACTTCCTCAATCGCACTGCCGCCCAGTACATGCTTCCGTACTTCGACGCCGGGGTGGCCGTCGACACGTCCGACAGCGGCTGTGACTTCTGCACGCGATTCTTTGCGGTCCTGCCGGGGCAGACGCCGTGCCTGGAATGCACGCAGCTGGCCCTTTTCGACCGCGGTCGAACCCTGGAGGCGTTTCTTGACGAGGCCACTGCCCAGGCGCGGCGCAATGCGGGCTACGTGACTGACCACGCCGAAATCGACGCGCCCTCGGTCTACCCGCTAAATCTGCGCGCAAGCGGGTTACTGATCACCGAGATGCTGAACTACATGTGCCATTGGCGAGCTACCGCGGTCGCCATCACTGAAAGCTGGCGCTCGGGCAAATTCATGCGCTACGACCGAGACAACTTCCCCGAGATGATCCATCCCGATTGCGCGGTCTGTCATCACTACGCGGGCGTTGGGCCAAACGAACCATTGCCCAGACCCCGATGGTTTGCCCCACGGCGCCTTGCAATTCGCGACGGCTGCTGGCAGGAGGGCTGACGAACCTTATCCCCAGTGTCAGTCGGGGGAGCTGTGACCTTCGCTGTCATCGCGGCATTCTGATTTCATCCGAAGATGTTTCGATTCATTTGCTCCTTTGCAAGCAACCCTGAGGAGATCGCCGCGGGCACTCTCTATTTCGCACTGTTCCTGAACCAGCTTCCGGGTATTCGCGCACCTGGGAACCGAACGCGCGCCTTTGCTGCAACGCTTCGACCTCGACCCGCAGTCTCAACCACCCCCAACCAGGAGAACAGACCATGGCCAAGCTGAAATCGATTCGCATGGACGGCAAGACCGTCGCGGTGGACACCCGCTCACCACTCAAGGACATCCTCGCACCGGACGTCCAGTCGGTGCGTACCGAACAGGGCGCGCTGATCACGCGCGCGGACTTCGCGCGGGTGCCGATTCCAGAGGGCTTCGAGACCAACCTCTCTGCGATCAATAAAGGAGGCGTAAGTCGCCCAGGACAGCGATGTTAAGACTGACGGCCGGCGTGCACGCGGGATCGCTTCGTAATCGCGCCGGAGTGGTGGACTCACCAGTCGCCTCAACTTGGACAGTGCTGTCCCAAGCAGGGGAAACCGTATTCGCTGCCGCACTGACCGCATTGGCAGCTCGCCCTCGGCAAGACAATCTCACGACGAAGTGGAGGCGCATCAGCATGGAGGCCAAAAGGTCGCAATTCCACCTGCAGGTCTGTACCACGCAAAGTGGTCGGCTCACCACTTCGCCATCGATCAACGTAAAGCACGGGAACCTTCCTTCACGTGGGAAATGCGACGCACGCGAACGGTGGGCTTTGTGATGCGTTGGGGAGCTGCACTGGCTTGGGTGCCCGGCGAACTGCTGGGGACTGTCGCCCTCTTCGGGATCGTCGCCGCAGGCCTTGCCTTTATCCTGGGAGCGCGCAGCGCGGGAAGCAAGCTCTTCAGCGGTGCGCTTTTGGTGGCATTTCTTCCAGCACTGCTTCCCTTGTTTGATTCCCTCATCGAAACCGGCCTCGCAATCATGCCTGGGTGGATGCTACTCGGCGTGCTGATGGTGATTCCCCTTCTCCTTCTTCAACAGATTCTATCGCTCGTCTTCGGGCGAGGCGTGGCCGACGAGGTCGTTGGCCGCTTGGTCGGCAAGGCGCTCCAAGCACCCTTCCGGATGGTCGTGTGGCTGGTTCATGCTTTTCTGCGGCGTTGAGATGACGGGTCGCCAAACTGCAACCGGTCTTGCGACGGCGCTTGCCATTGCAATGGCCACAGCGTTGCCTGCAGAGGCGGGGCTCTTCGATCGCGCAGTCTCTCGCGCAGTCGCCAAGCGTCTGGTGGCAGGCAAGGCGGCCAAGTCGGGGGAGGTTTCGCTGGCCAAGGAGGCTGCGCTCGGCAAGCGTGAGCTGACACCGCTCAAGTCGGTACCGCGTCCCGCCAGCTCAGCCAGTTCTGCCGGGGCGTCCGCTTTGCGCGGGGCCGACCGGCCCACAGACGTGATAGTCCATCGCAAGCAGCATCCGGAGGCTGTGGCCCACATCGAACACGCGCAGCGAAACGGACAACCGACCGTTCTTACGCTGGATCGCACGCATGCGTCCGAGCGCCGGGGGGCATCGCTGCGCGGTATCAATGATCCGTCACGCCCCAAGGGTCGAGACCGCGACGAATACCCGCCGGCGATGACGCGCGAGGGCGGACAAAACAGCACCGTCCATTTCATCGACGCCCATGACAATCGCGGGGCCGGGGCCACAATCCAGCACCAAACGAGGAATCTTCCGGACGGCACGCGCATTCGCGTGCTCGTGACGGACTAGCGTGAGCCAGTCTTGAAGAAGAGAGGGCAGATTCGAGGCAATTGCCTCGGCAAGCAACGCCCGCTTGAAAGCGTATGCGCGAGGGAAGTAATGGAAACACAACGCCGCCATGCAACTCGCCGCTGTCCGCATTGCACTGGCATGCGCTCACTCCTCGACGTTAGCGCGTCTACGGTTGATCCGGGAAACCTATGACGCCCAAGAGAAAGAATGGAAGGGGTGCGCAGCACGGGTACGTCCGGGAGAATCATCCCAGCCAGCGGTTCCTCGGCGGGCGTGCCCCCGACGCTGCGATCGACATCCGCGACGAGCCAGTGGTGAGCCAGGACCATCCTTGGCTGCAGATCGTCGAGCCGCGCGACGAGGGGTGGCCAGGCATCGGCCTGCGGCGCCACGTTCCGGACCGCGTGTTTCAGGCCGAGTTTGCCCTGGAGCTCGTGAGCTTTTCCGGGGCGGCGCGTCGGGACGAGGAACGTCTGCACGCTCTGGTGTGGTCTGGTGCCGACGCACATCGAGCGGAATCGGAGTCGCGTCGGTATCTCCGCGCGTTCTTCGCACACCTGAGCGCCTCACAGGAGATTCGTATCGTGCATGAGCGGGTGGAAGGTCCGAATCGCTCGCCGGCATACCGCTGCCGCCTGATCGCGTCCAGCAGCGCTGGTTCGATCGAGCAGGCGATCGCGGGCGCGATGAAGCTGCACGTCGACCTACAAATGGCGCTATCGATGGGACACGGCGAGTACGGCTTCGCACCGCTCGCGGAGCCCCCATCGAGCTCGAACGATCGCCAGTCTTGGCGAGCGACGGTGCGTCCCCAAGGCATGAAGATCACCGCAGATGGAAAAGCGAGCATCGGTTACGCTGCTTCGCAGGTACGTAGTCGAAACCAGGCGGAGACACTCGCGCTGCTCGCGCTTCCACCCAAGTTACCGTTACCTTGTCTTCAGTCCATGGTCAGCGGCTTGCTCGCATGCCCCATGCACATCGCCGTGGAGCTGAGATTGAAGAGCCGTCCCCTCGCGCGAGCCGAAATTGCCAGAGCAGGCGAGGCAATGCAAGTTCTCATGGCCGAGGATCTGAAGCGCATCGGATATGAGGCGGCGGCTGGAGTGCTCGGAAACGTGGCCCGCGAAGCGGTCAGTTCAACAGCAGCGGTCCTCGATGCATGGCTCGCGCGACCGTCGGGGTTCTCGCTGACGTGCGAGGTGTCTGCCGATGCGGCGGTGCCAGCGACTTTTCTCGAGGTGCTCGGAGGGGAGGTATTTCAGGGCGCGCCCTGCGTTGTCGAGGTGAACGCTGGCGACGGAGATGCTGCGCGTGAGGAAGGCGGAGGGGAAACGCTCGACCTTCGCAACAGTTTTCACGCGACTGGAGCGATGCTCAACGGCTTGCTTCATCCGAGCGCCTCGATACCCCTGCCGCCGCTTCTCGCATCGACTTCAAGCCTTGCGCAGTGCGGCTTCCTTCGACACTTCAACAACCCGCGCATCGAGCTCCCGGGCGAGGGGATCGTTCTCGGCGAGACGTTATCGCAAGGCATCCGACAGGAGGTTCGCTTCTCCGGCGGCGATCGCACGCGTCACTGCTACGTTATGGGGGCCACTGGGGCTGGCAAGTCGACGCTCTTGTACAACATGATCGTTCAGGACATCCTGAATGGCGAGGGCGTCGGCCTGATAGATCCCCACGGCGATCTATACCGGCAAGTCCTGGAATCGATCCCGAGAAAGCGGATTCGGGATGTCATTCTCCTGGACCTGGCTGATTTCGACCACGCCGTTGGCGTCAATTTTCTCGAGTGCAGGGGAAAGCATCTCTGGGTCGAGAGAAACTTCATAATCGGCGAACTGCAACGCATCTTCGTGCGCCTTTATGGGGGTGTACCGGAGGCGCTAGGGCCCGCCTTTCAGCTGTACATGCGTAACGCGGTTGCCTTGCTCATGGACGATCCTGACCAGAGCGCGACGCTCACTGACCTTCCGCGGGTGTTTGAGGATCCCACCTACCGACACTTCCTGATCGAGCACTGCAAGGATCCCCTGGTAGTGGGATTCTGGAAGGGGATCGTCAGTCGCACGACGGGTGAAGCCGCACTCGCCAACATGGCTCCATACGTCGTGAACAAGTTCACCGCATTTGTCTACAACCGGCTTATGCGGCCGATCGTCGGGCAGGCGCGGAGCACGATCGACTTCAAGGCGTTGATGGACAATCGAAAGATCCTGCTCGTCAACTTGTCGAAGGGGCTGCTTGGGGAAATGGACTCGCGGTTTCTTGGAATGATCCTTCTGGGAAAACTATTCGCGGGGTGCCTTGCGCGTGCGATCGAGCCGCGGCAAAGGCGTCGGCCGTTTTACCTGTACGTGGACGAGTGCCAGAACTTTGCGACCGATACGCTCGCCAACATGCTCGCGGAGGCGCGCAAGTATGGCCTTTACCTAACGCTTGCCAATCAGACAATTGCTCAGCTGCCAGCTGATGTCCGTGACGCCTTGCTGGGGAACGTCGGCAGCATGCTGTTCTTCCGCATGGGGCCAGCAGATGCAACGGTGGCGGAGTGCTACCTGCATCCGGACGTCACTGCTGAGGACTTGGTGGCGTTACCCGACCGCCGGGTCGCCTGTCGGTTGCTTGCCAAGAACGTTCCTACTGCACCGTTCGTGTTCCAGACGCGGGCCCCCGCACCAGTTTATCCGGGCGCGGATAAGAGAGCTCAGGTGGCCGCAGATGCGCTTGCATGGTCGCGTAAGACATACACGCGGCGCGTTTCGGACGTGGAAGCAGAGATCGCTGCGCGACGGGCCAAGGGCAGCCCCGCCTGAGGAATCGTAGGTGGGTAGCGGCCTTCGTCGCCAAGCATGGTGCTCTTCCAAAGGACTTTGACCGGGACCCAGCTATCGAGGATGGGCACTGTGTTGCAGTGACCTTGCGCTTGACTCGGAGCACGGGGCGCCCGGCCGCTCGCAAGGCCAGAGCAGAAGACGATGAATCACTTTCCAGCGCAGGCGAATTTCTCGTGGCAGGAACGGGCCAGCGCTTTGGTAGAAGTGCGATGGTCGAGTGATGCCACGAACATCGCGGGAGTTGTCTGTCCCTCCGTGAATAGCGTCTCCCTGCTGCGGCCGTTGTCGCATGCACCATGCTGTGCCCTCTTCCGGACTGCGGCTAGCTCGGTTTGGATGCTGCGAACCACAGGTCACGTTTGGACCGAAGAGCGGATCGCGACCGCCGCAGAGCTGCTGTTGTCCCCGACTTCAAAGCGCGAGGCGACAACGCCCGACGCCTCGCTCGAGACACGACTGGCTTATCTGCTTGAGTTGCCGCATGTCCGCGTACTTCGCCCCGTCTTGACCGAGGTTGAGCGTTCTCATTGGGAGACCCGGAAGCTTGCAGTTGCTCTCCGGTTGCAGCAGCTTCCTGAGGACGCTTGGGTGCCGGAGCCGGCGCTCTTGGCTGCAGAAGTGGAACTTCTTGAGAGCGGGTTGAATTCAGCGCTGCGCGCGGCGATTCACGGTTTTGCTGAAGGGCTCGACCACGAGGTGATCTCGGTGGAGCCGAGAAGCCTCGTCGAGATTGACCTCTACAATTTTCTGGTCCAGCCAACGTACCGGCGGAACCGCCTACAGTTCGCGAAGACCTTTCCGCTATTTGTGCGCGCAGCGGCGACGGATGGTGCTGGTAGCCTCGGCGGGCGGATACGCAGCACCGTCGACGCAGGTTTACCGCTGGTCAGTACCCTGGCTAAGCAGTGGGCCGTCTCGCCTAGTGTTTTGCGTGGCCTGCGTCAGCGACCCGTTGACGTGGTAGGCGCGCGATGGGAGTCAAACATCAAGTCACTGGTCATGGCGCTGAACGCGCTACCGGCGGAGTTTCGGCCCAGCCAAGATCCAGCGACATGGCAGGCGTTCAATCAGTGCGTTGGATTCGCGGAATCGGTCTTCGGGCGTCGCCGATGGGCTTCGCCGCTGGCGCTGGCCTGGTTACGGCAAGCCGCAAAGCGCGGATGGACGATGCAGGACATAGCGCGGGCGAGCGGTGACCTGCAGGGGTCCGTCGCATTGGTGGACGACCTTAGGCAGGCACTGGTCGAGACGCTGAGGGCTGAAACGGGAACGCCATCCACCGTGGGCGGCGACGAGGTTTCCCATTGGGCACGGGTAACGACGAGCGTCGACCGATACCTCTCGGGGATCGCGCTGCGTCGGCTAACAGAGTTGGCACAGCGCTTTCGGCAAGAGCTTGCAGCAGCGCGGTTGGAGGTCGCAGACGACATGGCCTTAATCCTCGGCACCAAGTTCTGGCCACTGCTCCCAGAGGAACATCTGTCCAGCGATCTTTCGCGCGTCGTGGTGTCGCTTGCGACGCCCGAAGAGATGATGCGGCTCGGATTGGTGCTCGGAAACTGCCTTGGTACTAGCAGCTTGGCGCATTATGCGACCGCATGTATGAACGGCGAAGCGTTCCTCCTCGCTGTCCTTGAGGCTGAGTCGAGAGTGCCGCTTTCTGCGGCGGAGTTGCATGTGTCCAAGCGGGACTTGGCCCATCGGTATGAGGTCAGAGTCGTTCAGCACAGAGCGGCTCGCAATGCGCGACCGACAACGCCATGCCGTGCTGCTCTGTCGGAAGTGCTCTCGCGACTGCGGTCGGAGCCATACCAGCAACATCTACGAGCTGTTTTCAGGGCCATCGCAGAACGCCGCCGGAACGAGCTTCAGAGCAAACAAGAGGCTGAGCGTCTGCCGGTGGTCCGTGCGTTGCACAGAGCCCTCGGCCGGCGCCGATTCGAATCTTTGGTGCGCGCGCTTAGGTGCGAGGAACAAAGCGCCGGGCGCTCGTCATAAGCCATCTTCAGAACAGCCGCGATGCGCGTCGACACTCTTGCTTGCGCGCTTCCATACGCCCAAGAACCCGGAAGCGTGTTCGCGATTTGCAGGGCGATCTCCCTTGCATGACGAGAACGGAAGACGTCCTCCCGTAGATTGATCTGATCCTGTCAGCGTCTTTTCGAAGCGCGTTTGCAAGAGCGAGCTCGGTCGTCTCACAAATGTGAATTGACAGGAATGACGGAGATGCGAAACCCGACCATTTCCAGAAACGCACCTGAACACGCCGCCTCCCTGGTCGACATCGTCCGACCGAACGACGATAGTCTCTTATCACTGAAGAGTTGACGATTTTGGCAAAGAATTTGTCATCGTGCGGCTGCCAGAGCGGGGAGGATTTGGAACTGGGTGAGCGAGCATGCTGCGGCGATGGCAGCGCGCCCCAGGCGCGTGAGGTAGTAGC
>JAEUMX010000261.1 GCA_016791285.1 Burkholderiales bacterium | reverse complement strand
CACCATCAACGACCGCGGACCCTACAAGAAGAAGCGGGTCATCGACCTCTCCAAGGCCGCGGCAGACCGACTCGGTATCACCAGGGACGGCACGACGACCGTCACCATCGAAGCGAATCCGCCCACGAACACGGCGTCCGCGAAGTGACGGGTGAAGGCGAGTGAGCCGGCTCGCATTGAGTGACTTCAGCGGCTGCGTCGGCGGCAGTGACCTTTCTTCATCAGGGCAGTGATCGGTTCTCATGGGTGCGTTCATCACGGTGGCGATCGGCTTCGTCTTAATCCCTTCTTCATCAGGGCAGTGATCGGTTCCGAGTTCGTGGGCGAGATGTTCAGCTGCGTGCTGTCTTAATCCCTTCTTCATCAGGGCAGTGATCGGTTCGGATGGTGGTGTGTACGCGGTCAGGGCTTCGCGGTCTTAATCCCTTCTTCATCAGGGCAGTGATCGGTTCTGGATTCGTCCGCCGGACGAGTCCGAAGAGCTACCGGTCTTAATCCCTTCTTCATCAGGGCAGTGATCGGTTCTCAGTCGCTGGATTATCCAAGGAGTCTGCCTACGTCTTAATCCCTTCTTCATCAGGGCAGTGATCGGTTCATCGAGCAGTCGTGAAGAAGGTGTTGGCCGCCCGGTCTTAATCCCTTCTTCATCAGGGCAGTGATCGGTTCGAGACGGGGATCTCAAGAACTAGAAAAGAGGCTGTCTTAATCCCTTCTTCATCAGGGCAGTGATCGGTTCCGACCCTTGCTTCGATTCGGCTTCCCCAGACGGTCTTAATCCCTTCTTCATCAGGGCAGTGATCGGTTCAAGGATGACGGCAGCCTCACACAGAAGTTCGTCTTAATCCCTTCTTCATCAGGGCAGTGATCGGTTCTTCACCCTGGGTAACGGATGGGCAGAAACCATGTCTTAATCCCTTCTTCATCAGGGCAGTGATCGGTTCCGCTGGGAGGCCGAGACAGATGATTACACGGTCTTAATCCCTTCTTCATCAGGGCAGTGATCGGTTCATCTGCCTGGACGAGCTCACCCCTGAGATCGTGTCTTAATCCCTTCTTCATCAGGGCAGTGATCGGTTCCCCGACGCGCCCAAGGTCAAATTCCTGACCAGTCTTAATCCCTTCTTCATCAGGGCAGTGATCGGTTCAACCCATGCTCTCAGGAACCCTGGAAGCCCCAAGTCTTAATCCCTTCTTCATCAGGGCAGTGATCGGTTCTCCAGCTCGCCTTGCACGGAACCTCCCAAAGTCTTAATCCCTTCTTCATCAGGGCAGTGATCGGTTCCAAGCTCGCCGTATCAGAGGCAAGGATTAAGTCTTAATCCCTTCTTCATCAGGGCAGTGATCGGTTCCGCACGCGCCGGAAAGAACCGATACCCCAGAGCCTTGCGCTCGGGGTTGACGAGCCTACGCGGATTTCCAAGGCAGTGTCGGCGGCGTGCTGCATTTCGATCGGTGTAGCGCCCTATATATTAACGATTCCCGACGAGGTGCGGCAGGCTCGCGTTGAGTGCGGACTGAATCAGGACGCCTTCGGGAAAGCTTCGCGTGCCCAGTCCCTCGAAATGCGGCTGCTCGGGCAGTTGGTAGACCCGGACATCGTCGGCCTTGCGGTCGATCCTCGATTCCATCTCGCGCACCAGCCGGCCGAGTTGCGCGGCGCTGCCTTGGTAGCAGAAAACCGAATACTGAATCGGCACCGCGTGACTCTTGAGGAACCGGTGAAGGCGAGACAGACGCCGATTGTCGCGGATGTCGTAGCAGATGAGCCATCCGCGCACCTGATTCAGAGCCATGAGTCGACCGCTCGCGCCACGTGCATCCGAAGCCGGGCCAGGTGGTCTTGCAACTCATGCTCCCGTTCCGCCGCGCCCGACTCGAACGCCATCGGCACCGCTTCTGGCTCGAGGGTCCCCGCCAGGAGGCCGCCGTACCGGAAGGTGAGCCCCGCCCAGCTGAGCGTCGTCAGATCCTGCGCCAGTTCCAGTGCTTCGCCGTCGTAGCCGTAGTACCGCGAACGCAGACCCTTGGCGGCGAGTCGCGCAACGACCGCGGCACGGCACCAGGCGTGTAGCTCGGGAGCGAGCGGGCTGTGCAGTTCGGCCTTGAAGACGAACTCCCGCTTGTGTGCCTCCCACTCCGTCGGCTCGACCGGATTTCCTTCGTCGAGGCGACGCCTCGCGAACCGGATGAGTACGCTCATCCGTTGCCTCCGCAGCCAGTTCGCGTAGCCGAAACGCCACTCGGGAGTCTCCACGTACAACTCGAGCGCGTCGTGGAAACCGCCCCGACGAGCAAGCCGCGGGGTGCAGTCCCCGATCGGGTGACCGCCCGGCGCGACCCAGGTTACGGTGATGCCGCGGGCAAGGCAAAGCGTGAGGGCTTCGCCCGTCCAGTCGGCGCGAGCACCACAGACGATGCGATCGATCCGTACGACGGGGAAGCGCTGGCAGCCTCCCGGATCGCGGCTCACGACGAGACTCTCGCCCTCGGCGCGCACCCGCAGTCTCGCCCTCGTGGCGAGATAGAGGGGCTTGCGCGCGGGTCTTTCCGCGATGGCGCAATTCAGCGAGTGCTGCACGTCAGAACTCCTCATCCGCGTCGGTGCAGAGGAGTGCCTCGCCCTGCTTTCGCAGCACGCGCCCGAGCGCTGCGGCGCGACGGCGCAGCCAGCGGCGCGGGGCAACGGCTCGAGTCTCCCAGTCGGCGTAGAACCTAGCCCGTCCGGCCTTGCCCAGCAGGCAGGCACCCTTGTCCCGGGCGAAGTGGTCCTCGCGCAGGACGCGGCTGCGGAAGAGTTGCCACACCCATTCGTCGGCCCAGGGCCGCAACGGCTCGATCAGATCCGAGGCGAGCGACTCGCGTCCGAACGCCGGCCGATGGTACAAGCCCAAGAGCGGGTCGAGCCCTGCGGCATGCGCCGTCCGCACGGCTTCGAAGTGAAGCATCGTGTACGCGAGCGAGAGGCACGCGTTCACGGGGTCGCGGGGCGGCCGGCGATTGCGACCCGAGAACTCGAGCGTTGGCGGCGTGATGGCGACAAGGCCCTGAAAGTACGCGCGCGCGGCACTCCCTTCGAGACCGCGCAGCGATTCGGCAGCAAGCTCCTGGTCGTCGAGCGTCCGCGCGATACGCTCGACACTGGCGCGGGCATCGCGCAAGGGCTTGCGGGCATCGGGGCGCTGGTCAAGGGCCGAGTCGAGCAGCAGGAGCTGTCGCCGCAGCTTGGCGCGTACCAGATCGCGTCCCCAGGTGGCGCAAAAGGCGCGATCCATTACGCGCTGCGCCTGGGCCAGCCTCACACCCGCGTCGTTGTGCGCCGTGCCGAGCACGATCGCCACCCGCTTGCTGGAGCGAGGGCTCAGCAGCACGGTGGTGACGCCGCATTCGGCGAGGCGGATCAGCACACCGCTGTCGAGCCGCGTATGCGACCCCTGGATGACGACGCGATCGAGCAGGTTGAGCGGGACGGTGCCGCTGCGCGACCCATTCTCGTACAGCGCAAGAGCGTCGCCGTCGGCGCGGACTTCGAGCTGGGCGCGGTCGAGGAGCAAGGTCGCCATGATTCAGCCCACGTAGAAGTAACCACCGTCCGACGGCGGGATGGCGACACCGAGCGCATGGGTGCGGGCGCGCGGGTCGAGGCGCAGCAGGAAGAAGCGGTCCTCGGACTCGTCGACGACGAGGGAGATCTGGTGCAGCAGCTCGCGCCGCTCGGCGGGCGTGAGAAACACCTCGTGCACCGACTTCTGTCCGCCGGTGGCAAAGCCGCGCACGATGTCCAGGGCAGCCGCGCGGCGGCGGTCGTCGGCAATGTCGTAGGCGGCAAGAAAGAAGTCCCGGGCGGACATGAGGCTGCGCTCCGTATCGAAGATGAGCACAGTATGCCGAGGTGTTCCAGCGGCGGCCGGGGCGGCAAGCTTGCAACGGCATCCTGTTGCCATCGCGACCGAAGCGCGCCTTCCGTTGAATGACCGGCGATGCGTGACCGGCGATGGGCTTCGGGCCGCCTGCGTCAGGCCTCGGGCATCAGGGGTAGGGCCGGCAGCTCCTCGCGCGTGATGCCGAGGAAGGCGAGTGCCAGCACGAACAGTCGGTCGAACACCGCCTCGTCGACCGGCCGCCAGCCGTGCACCAGCAGCGAATTGTTGCGGATGTCCAGCACTTGCCGCAGTTGCCCGGCGCTTGCCGCATAACGCGCGCCGAGCGGATCATCGAGGGCCTCGAGCAAGCGGTACGAAGCTACAAGACCGAAGCGCAGCGTCCCGCCGTCGCGATCGGCATAGCGAGCGGCGAACTCCTCGCGCAGCAGTTCGGGAATCCGCTCAGGCCGCGCGGCACTGTTGTCGATGCCGTGAGCGGCCAGGGCCGCCTTGGCGAGCTTTTCGAGCGCACTGTACAGACGCGCCACGGCATCGTCCGGCCGGTGCGCGAGCCGGCAGGTGCGCTCGGCCTGGGCGACGAGATCCCTGACGAGCGCCGCCATCGCCCCGCACGTGGGTTGCGCGCCCCGGCTGATGTCGTGGAACGCCGGCACCAGCGCTTCGAGCCGCGCGACGTCGCGCGTCAGAGTCGCGATGAAGGCATCCAGATCGCTTTTCTGCGAGGCCCGGATCCAATCGGCGAGCTTCGGTGCGCTCCGCTGCAACGCCGTGCGGGCACCGCGGTAATCGAACGCGTGCCAGCGGGCGTAGCCCTCACACACCTCCCGCAACGACAGGAACAGGGGCCGCAGTCGTTCCCCTACGCGCCGCGCGGCGTCCTCCGCGGTGGCGGCGGCCTCGGCAAAATGCGCGCGATTGAACTGCCGCGCGAGCGTGCGTTGGAGATCGACCGCGAGCAGATCCCAGGGATTCGGCGTGATGAGCAGAGCCTCGGAGCCGTCGAGCACCTGCCCCAGGCCGCCCTTGGTGCGCACCTTGCCGCCGACGTAGCTGTACGCCACCCGCATATGGATCGTGGCGAGCACCACCGCCGCCGACATCGGCTTGGTTCCACCGGTGTGGTCGACGATGAGGTCGTCGGTCGACGCGCCGAGGTTCGCCAATGCGGCGGGAAGACCATCGATCAGGGACTGCATGCAGGTCGTGAGGTCTTCGTGGTTCGGCGTGGTGACGATCTCCTGGTCCGCCCAGCGCCATGAGGTGAGCGGCCGGATCTTGGTCTCGATCTCGCCGCGGCTGTCGCGCGAAGCGAAGAAGACGATCCGGGCCGGACGATGGCATTCGATGCTGAACGCCACCGGCTCCGGCGAGCCGCCGACGCAGACGAGCAGGGCGGCGCGTGTCATCGGCGGGGCAGCCGCGTGTTACGACACGTCTTGCGGGGCGGCCGCATGCTGTCCACGTTCTCGAGACGAGAACGCCACGGCGTAGCGCCCCATCCCCATCGTCGCATTCTTGCCCGCGTGCAGCCACTGGCCGAGCCATAGCCATGAGGCGAGCGGCCCGAAATCACCTTCCAGCACCCATTCGCCCACCACGCCGCCCAGGGTCATCTCGGCTTGTTGGCGCGACGAATAGCGGGTCCAGTCCCTCCATTGCAGCTCGCGTGTGTGCGCAAGCGATTCTGCCCTGCGCGCCAGATCCGGGGCCGAGGCCGCAACGCCGGGGAGTCCGGCGTGCATCTCGAAGAGCAGCGAGGCCCGCCGCATGATCGCGGTGAGCAGCTTGCGCGGGTCGACTTTCTCCGGTCCCAGCGGGTGCCCCTGGGATTGCAGACGCATGGGTGTCGTGATGTGCATGTGCGCGCGTTG
>JAEUMX010000129.1 GCA_016791285.1 Burkholderiales bacterium | reverse complement strand
ACGCTGATAGAACTGCTGATCACGGTCGTGATCGTGGGTATCCTTGCGCTCTCGGCGATGCCGCTTGCCGAACTGGCGGTCCAGCGCAGCAAGGAAAGCGAGCTCAGGAGCGCGCTGCGGCAGATTCGCGAGGCGATCGATACCTACCGGCGCGACGTCGAGGAGGGTCGGATCCCGCGCAAGGCGCTCGAATCCGGCTATCCACCCACGCTCGACATCCTGGTGACAGGCGTCGAGGACGAGAAGTCGCCGAACAAGAAGAAGATCTACTTCCTGCGACGTATTCCGCGCAATCCCCTGGTCGACGATCCGCGGCTATCGAATTCGGATACCTGGGGCAAGCGCAGCTACGCGAGTCCGCCCGATGATCCCAAACCGGGCGAGGATGTCTTCGACGTCTATCCGGCGGGCGAGGGGGTGGGTCTCAACGGCATTCCCTATCGAGACTGGTGAGGCAGATGATCCAGCAGCGCAAGTCCGGTCGGGGGTTCACTCTGATCGAACTCCTGGTCGTGATGGCGATCATCGCGCTCCTTCTGACGCTGGCGGCCCCGCGCTACTTTCAGAGCGTCCAGCGCTCGCGCGAGGCCGTGCTGAAGGAGGATCTGCACCTCATGCGCGATGCGATCGACAAGCACTATGCGGACACCGGGAAGTATCCGGCCAACCTCGATGAACTGGTGACAAAGAAGTACCTGCGCCGCATCCCGGTCGACCCGATCACCGAAAGCGCCACGACCTGGGTGATAGTGGATCCGCCCGATAAGCCGGACACCCGTGTGGTGTACGACGTTCGCAGTGGTGCGCCCGGCAAGTCGATCGGCGGCACGCCCTACGGCGAGTTCTGAAATGTGCCTTCGTTCGCAGCCGGAAGCGGCGGTGTTCGGACGCCGATGCGAAGCCGCGGGCAGGCGCGTGCAGGGCTTCACGTACCTTACGGTGCTGATCCTGGTCACGATCATGGGAGTCGCGCTCGGCGCTATCGGCACCATGTGGCAGCAGGTCGCGAAGCGAGAGAAGGAGCGGGAACTCCTCTTTGTCGGCGGCGAATTCCGGCGCGCCATTGGCACCTACTTCGAGCGCTCGCCCGGCGCGCCGCAGTACCCGCGCAGCCTCGACGATCTGCTCACCGATAAGCGCCTGCCCGTCGTTTGGCGTCACCTCCGAAAGATCTACTACGACCCCATGACAGGCACGCAGGACTGGGGGCTCGTCAAGGAACCAGGCGGCGGCATTCTCGGCGTGTACAGCAAGGCGACCGGAAAACCCCTGAAGATTGCCGGCTTTCGCGAAGACGACAAGGGCTTCGCGACCGCGTTGACATACGCCGACTGGAAGTTTGCCTACGGGACGGGTTCGATGCTTGGGCCCACCCCGGGTGTGCAACCAGTCATGCCCTCTGTTTTCGGCACTCCGGGTGAGCAGAACACTCTCAATCCGACCGCGCCAGCTACGGACTCATCGTCGTCGAAGGACGATGAGGCGCGGGAGGCGAGACGGGCCAGCTGCGAAACGCAACGTGCGAAGGAGGCAGCCGAGTGCGAGAACGCGAGCTCGCAGAGCATGCAGAACCGAGACGCCGCGGGCTGCACCGCGGCCGTTGCAACGCGGTTCAGTAGCTGCCTGAACGGCGGCGGCGCGGCACCGGCAGCAGCCTCGCCGACCCCCTCTGGTTAGGAGCGCTTTGGAAACTGCCGGACTCCGCGGAGGTCGAGGTTTCTGATATTCTTCCGCGCTGCCCACCGTAGGCTGAATACGGGATACGCGAGCCGCAAGATGTCGCTGATCAACCGCATGAAGTTCCAAGTGATGGAGATCTCGAGAGCGAGAAAGGTTGATCACTTCTTCGCCCTGTGTCCTCGCGGCAGCCGGGTCTTGGATGTCGGCGTGTCTTCCGTCAAGAGGCGTGGAGGACCGCAACTCAACTATTTTCTGAAGGCGTTTCGTTATCCTCCGGAGCACTATACGGGACTGGGCGTCGAAGACCTGTCGGGGTTGGAGGACGTGTTTCCCGGCAAGCGCTTCGTGCAGTATCCCGGCGGTCGGTTTCCGTTCGACGATAAAGCCTTCGACTGGGTCTACTGCAACGCGGTGATCGAGCACGTGGGCGACGACGAAGCGCAGGTCCAGTTCGTGAACGAAATGGTGAGGGTGTCGCGTAACGTCTTCTTTACGACGCCCTACAAGTATTTCCCTGTGGAGAGCCACACGAACACGTTTCTCCTGCACTGGAACAATCGTGTGTTCTACCCGATCATCACCAAGAGCAGACCTTGGATAACTCGGGAGAGTCTTTATCTGTTCTCGTGCGCGCGACTGGGCGCGATCATGCGGGCGTCAAACGCAAGATCCTACACGGTGCACAAGAATCGCCTTTTCGGCTTGACCATGACGCTCACCGTCGTGTGTTCCCAGTAAGCGAAGTCGGGATGCCTCGTTGCGGTGAACAGCGAACCTGATGTTCGCATTCAGGTGCAAAGAGGCATCCCGTCGTCTTTTTGACGGGCGGCTCTGGGGCTACATCGAGCGCATCAGAGCGAGCATCGTATTGACACTGAGACCGGGTGTTCCCGACTGGTCGCGGAATGCCTGAAAGCCTTTCGTGTAGAAGGTGCGGGAGGTGCTCGAGCCCCAGCCGCTGTTGACGTCCCACATGTACCCACCGAACTTCCAGGGATGGAAGCCGGCGCTCTCGCGGAAGGCGTTCGGTGTAGTGCTGTTCACCCACTGCACGGGGGCACCGTTACCGACCGCGTGCCACACGCGCGTGTAAGGGCCTTTGGAGGCGTCCCAGTGGTACTTCCACTGCACGACGAAGTAATGCCATACACCCTTTTGAATGGACCGGTCGTAGCTCTTCCCGACATAGGTCGAGTTGCCACCGTTCAGGACCTTGTTGGAACTGATCAGAAATCTGACTTTGCCGTCACGCCGCAAGAAGAACACGTTCTGCGATTGCGTGTTCTTGCTCGATACCGGGTGGCCAAGCGACAGAATCGTCATGTCGCCTCCGGTCCCGTTGAACGGAAAGTCGCTGCTGACATACACCGCGAATGCGGCCCAATACGGGGTACCGTCAGTGAAGACAGACGCTCCGTTCCAAGCTCCAAGGATCGACGCTCGGGCCGACTGATACCCACTGTCTTGGCGATATGTCATTCCCTTTTGGAGTTTGTGCCGTATGGCTTTCTTGGATCCGCTCGCGGGATCGCTGACTTTCGAGACCGTGTGCTGCTTGATCTTTGAATCGTACCAGCCAGGTTCAGAAATGGACCTGATGGTCGTCTCGGTGTTGCCGACCTGGAACTGGTAGCGATAGTTAGGATAGCTACCGTAAGAAATGTGCGGCGAGATGAAAGCGACGGTTCTGGGGTCGCTGGCGGACGGAACGGATTGAGCCCATCCGTTGACAGTGCACAAGATGAACGAAACGGCGACGACGGCTGCTCTCATGGTTAATCTCAGTTGGTGATGTTGGGTTGATGAGTGCGCCCGAAAGAGGAACGCTGTGGTTGATGCGCGCCCATGCCCGAGTAGCCTCTTGGTTGTCATTGACGCAAATGCCAATTGCAAACGTTCTCTGACCAACTGTTACCGGACGCGGGCCTGACAAGGCGGACCGCGTCTGCAATATGTAAGCCACTCTTGTAATAGTATTGATTGTCAATATGTTATGAATTGGTTCGGGACTCGCGCCGCTGCCAGTCTGTTGCCATATGGCGACCCCGGGGTTGGTGCTGCGCACATGGCAGCTCCGGCAGAGTCGGGAATCAGCGCGCTGTGTGGCGGGGAACCGTGGGACTTTGACATAGGGACCGAAATGACTTTCCGAATCGTCACCAATCGGCGACAGCATCGACCCCGCTGTAAGGAATGTGTAAGTTGATGCCCTCAAGATCCGTCGGCGAACCTCGAATACTGCTGGAATGCGAGGTGCTAGTAGGCGTGCGTCACCGATTCCCGTTGAGTACGTTGCCGTGAAGCGAAGCGACAAGCTGATCTGGAAAGTCCGTCGACTCAGCACGATGAACGCCGCCGAGATCGGCTATAGAGTGCGACAGGCGCTGCAAGCCCGATGGGAGCGGCTTGGCCTACGGCGTGTTCGAGCCGTCGCGCCACGCGGTGACAGTGGCGCGGCGTGGGTGGATCCGTTCCCTCGCGGGTTCGATGCAAGCGGGTATCTACTGGCTGCCGATGCCGTGCTGGAAGGACGCTTTGACGTGTTCGCCCTGACCGATGCAGCCCTCGGTTTTCCACCCATGTGGAACGTCGACCCGAAGTCGAGGACGGTGGCACCCCGCGCATTCGGCAAGTCGATCGATTACCGCGATGAACGCCTGGTCGGGGACATCAAGTATCTTTGGGAGCCGAACCGACATCTGCAGATAGTGACGCTTGCCCAGGCGTGGCATCTGTCCGGGCAGCGACGTTACGCAGATGGGTGCCGCCAGCTTCTCGAGTCGTGGTTCGAGCAATGTCCCTATCCGTTCGGTCCCAATTGGACGAGCTCTCTCGAGCTCGCGATCCGGCTGGTCAACTGGGCGGTCGCTTGGCAACTCCTGGGGGGAGATAGGTCGTCCCTTTTCGAGGGTGCAGAGGGATCGGCGTTTCGCGAGCGATGGCTGCGCAGCGTCCGCGAGCACTGTCACTTCATTGCCGGCCACTTTTCTCATTTTTCCTCGGCCAATAATCATCTGCTCGGCGAGTACATGGGACTCTTCGTCGGCGCGATCACGTGGCCGCTCTGGCGTGAAAGCGCGCAATGGCGGGATACCGCGGCCGCTGGTTTCGAGCGCGAGGTGCGGCTGCAGAATGCGCCGGACGGAGTCAATCGAGAACAGGCAATCTATTACCAACACGAAGTGATGGACATGATGCTGATCTGCGCACTGATCGGGCGCGCGAATGGCATCAGCTTCGGTCCGGTCTACTGGGAACGGCTGGAAGCGATGATGGAGTTCCTGGCGGCGGTGATGGATCGTGCCGGTAACGTACCGATGATCGGAGACTCCGACGACGCGCTCATCGTCCGCTTCAGTCCACAGAAACCGTGGAACCCTTATCGATCGTTGCTGGCGACAGGCGCAATCTTGTTTTCGCGCGCGGATTGGGCCGCGAAGGCTGGCCGATGTGACGACAAGACACGATGGCTCCTCGGCGACGAAGCGGTCGAGCGCCAGGAAACCTCGTCTTCGTCCAACACGCCGTTACCCCGCAGAGCTTTTCGCGAGGGTGGTTATTATGTGCTTGGTGCGCGCTTCGGGGCCGAAGACGAAGTGCTCGCAGTCGTCGATTGCGGCCCGCTCGGCTTTCTTTCCATCGCAGCCCACGGCCACGCAGATGCCCTGTCGTTCACACTTTCGGCCGGCGGGGTTCAGATGCTGGTCGATCCTGGGACCTTCGCCTATCACACCCAGAAGAAATGGCGTGACTACTTCAGGTCGACGTTTGCGCACAACTGTGTGACGGTCGACGGCACCGACCAGTCGACGATAGGTGGCAACTTCATGTGGGTCAGCAAGGCGGAGTCCACCTGCACTATGGCGTCTTTGGACGAAGGCGGCGTTCAATGCTTCGAAGGCGAGCACGACGGTTACCGGCGTTTGCCGGACCCGGTTACTCACCGGCGTCGGATTACGTTCAATGCGGTTACCAACGAGTTCAGGGTCGAGGACAATCTGGAATGCAGCGCAGCCCACCAAGTCAACATCTGCTGGCACTTTTCGGAGCACTGCCTGGTAACGGCCGACGCGCACTGGGTACAAGCGGTAGCGGGGCGGGTACGACTTACCCTCGGGATGGAGCGGATCTCGCCGCCGCCCGAGCTCTTGCGGGGCCGGGAAGACCCCCCCGGGGGATGGATCTCGCGCTCGTTCGACGTGAAAACGCCAATCCACACTGCCGTTTGGTCGTTGCCCGTGCGCGGTCGCACGCAATTCGTTACGATCATCCGCCTTAAGTTCGAATAACATCCATTTCTTGTGCTTTAGTCCGGAGTCTTTATGCGCATCAGTGTTATGGGGTTGGGCTACGTGGGGGCGGTCTCGGCTGGTTGCCTTGCTGCCGATGGACATACTGTCGTCGGTGTCGACCCCCACCCGACCAAGGTCGATCTCATCAACCAGGGTGTCGCTCCCATTGTCGAGAAGGACATCGGGGAGATCATTCGCACGCAGGTAGCGCTCGGCAGACTGTCCGCGACGTCCGACTCTGCGCGGGCCGTGCAGGAAACCGAAATGTCCTTGATCTGCGTGGGAACGCCGAGTCAGTTGAATGGCAGCCTCGACCTGCGCTTCGTGCGGAAGGTTTGCGAAGAGATCGGCGCTGCTCTGAAGAGCAAGGCGGCCTTTCACGTGGTGGTCGCGCGCAGCACGATGCTCCCAGGGACCATGCGTGACGTCGTGATTCCGACGCTGGAGCAATATTCCGGTAAGGTCGCCGGGCGCGACTTCGGCGTCTGCAACAATCCCGAGTTTCTCCGAGAGGGGACGGCCGTCTGGGATTACCGCAACCCGCCGAAGACCGTCATCGGCGAGACGGACACCAGAAGCGGGGACGTCCTGGCCGAGCTTTATGCTGGTCTCGATGCGCCACTGATTCGCTCCGATGTTGAAACAGCCGAAATGGTGAAGTACACCGACAATGTCTGGCATGCGCTCAAGGTGACGTTTGCCAACGAGATCGGGAATCTATGCAAAGCGGTCGGGATAGACGGCCACAGGGTGATGGAAATCTTCTGTCAGGACACCAAACTCAATCTGTCCCCGTACTACATGAAGCCCGGATTCGCCTTTGGTGGCTCATGTCTGCCGAAGGATGTCCGTGCTCTCACGTACAAGGCGCGTTCCCTGGATCTCGATCTCCCGGTCCTGAATGCGATCCTGCCGTCCAATGTGCGCCAGGTCGAGCGAGGCATACGCATGATCGTGGAAAAGGGGCATCGGAAGATCGGCATTCTCGGCTTCTCCTTCAAGGCCGGCACCGACGACCTGCGCGAGTCGCCCCTCGTGGAGGTGATAGAGTATCTGCTCGGCAAGGGCTACGAGCTTCGCCTGTACGATCGCAACGTGAGCCTCGCGGCATTGACCGGCGCCAATCGCGACTACATCCTGAACCACATCCCCCACGTCTCGAGATTGATGGTGGAAAGCATGGATGATGTGCTGGCGTTTGCTCAAACCGTCGTCATAGGTAATGGCGCAGCAGAGTTCAAGAACATCCTGGAGGAGGTGCGACCAGGTCAGGTGGTGGTCGACCTCGTTCGCATTGTCAAGGATTACCGTAGGGCGAGTGAGTACGATGGCATCTGCTGGTAAGACTAGACGCCGTGTACTGATTCTGGTGGAGAATCTGCCTTCGCCATTCGATCGGCGAGTTTGGCAGGAAGCCACCACGCTCTACGCACATGGCTATGAAGTCTCGATCATCTGCCCGACTGGAACCGGCTGCGAGGAGGAATACGAGCTCATCGATGGCATCCATATCCATCGCTACGATCTGCCGAAGGAGGCGGAAGGAGCGAAGGCATACGCAGTCGAGTACTCCGCGGCCATCTACCACTCCTTTCGCTTGGCTTGGAAGGTTCATCGAACGCGCGGTTTCGACGTCATTCAAGCGTGCAATCCGCCGGATCTCCTTTTTCTGGTCGGGGGTTTCTTCAAGGTTTTCTTCGGCAAGAAATTCGTATTCGACCATCACGACATTAATCCAGAGTTGTACGAGGCCAAGTTTGGTCGGCGCGACTTCCTTTACCGTCTGATGGTGATGTGCGAGCGCTGGACCTTCAAAACCGCCGATATCTCGATCGCCACGAATGAGTCTTATCGCAGGATAGCGATTGATCGTGGGGGCATGGATCCGCACAAGGTGCACGTGGTGCGCAGCGGGCCGAAACTCGATCGACTTCGCATCATGCCACCCCGCCCAGAACTAAAGAACGGAAGGCGGTATTTGGTCGGTTATCTCGGTGTGATGGGCAAACAGGAGGGTATCGATTACCTGCTCCGAGCCGCCTCGCACATAGTTAAGACAATGGGGCGACGTGACGTGCATTTTGGTTTGGTGGGAGCGGGAACATCCCTGGAACAGATGAAGCAGTTCGCGCGCGACCTTGGTATCGCAGAATACGTGACGTTCACGGGTCGCGTTCCAGACCAGGAGCTTCTGGAAATGCTCAATACCGCTGACGTTTGCGTGAATCCAGACGTTGCCAACGAAATGAACGACAAGTCGACCATGAACAAGATCATGGAGTACATGGCGCTTGGAAAACCCATCGTCCAGTTTGATCTCACCGAAGGGCGCTTCTCGGCAGGCGAGGCATCGCTTTACGCGAAAAGGAATGATTCCGTGGATATGGCGGAGAAGATCGTGGCGCTTCTCGACGACCCTGAGAGGCGCCGGAGGATGGGCGAATTCGGGCGCAATCGCGTCCAGAACGAACTCGAGTGGGCGTACGAAGTGCCGAAGTTGCTTCGGGCGTACGACGCAGTGTTCATGACTCACGAGGAAGATCGGCTGGATGTACTTTCTGGCCACGACCAGAGGTCCAGAACTTGATCGCCTTTGGCGATATCTTTGACGTTTGCCAAGACCCACGGATTGACCTTCGGCAGGTCTCCAGTCCGCTGAAACTGCTTGTAATATGGTGTCCGCTGCTTCTTGATTACGAGAGCGAATAGGCGATAGGAAGCCAACCCCAAGAGGTCGTTGTTTCGAAGAATCCCGAGGGTCGCACATGCGTCACAGGCATAGATTCGGGGTCGGTACGGAAACGGTTAACCCTCGACTGCAGACTGGTGTTCAAGCGATGGCGAGTCCCAAGAAGAAGATCGTCTATGTGGTGGGGTGCGGGCGAAGTGGAACCACGCTCTTGGGTTTCGCGGCGGGAAACGCTAACCGCACGTTGGACCTCGGTGAAGTGCTTGATTTCGTCCGCTTCAATGGGCGCCCGAACGGTTTTGGACCCGAGACCGAGAATTACGCGTTCTGGGCGTCGGTGCTGCAGCATGTTGGTAGGCAGTTGGGCGAGACGGACTTCGCGCGATTAGCAGAGCTTCAATCTTCGGTCGATAGTCACAGGAGTTTTATTCCGCTGGCGGTCCTTGGTAAGTTGTACCGCAAGACCGCTGTCGCCGAGTATCGCCGTTTCCTGGGTGCCCTTTATGATGGGATTCAGGCATCCGGACCGTTCGACATTTACATTGACAGCTCCAAGTATCCAAGCCGCCTCGTGCACCTCCGGAATATCTATGCTGACGATCGAATCCATGTGATTCACCTCATTCGTAATCCGATCGAGCTGGCGCGCGCCATGGCGGGCGGCGAGCAGTCGGTGCCGAAATCCTTCTTGCAGACAATGCTTTACTTCTTTGTGGTCAATGCGTTCTCTCTCGTGGCCACGCGTGGACTTGGGCGGGACCGATGCGTTCGCTTACGATACGAAGACTTCGTGTCCCAGCCCGAGGCTACCCTCAGACAACTTGGGGAAACGTTCTCAATAGACACTTCAGCGCCGATAGAGAGGATCCGGAGACAAGAGCCGCTTCAACGCGGCTATATCTTCAACGGGAATCGGATGCGAATGCAGGAGCGTGTCGTTTTTCGCAGGTCAAATGGTGTGACGGCGAATCGCTCTTGGTTTGAACGGGCTATCGAGCGCGTGGCGCGCGTGGCCTTCGGCGCGGTCACTCCAAGCCGACCGGCCGAGGACGGCGAAGCATAGTCTTACTTTGCTATAGGAAACAGCCGGGGAGCGGCAAGGGGCGTAGCCCGAGGTCGATTGCCGCCCACCCCACGCACAGCCACCGGTAGGCGTCGTGCGCTTCCGTCAGCCGGGCGATTTCACGCGCGCTGGTCACGCCGTCAATCGTCGCTTATAGCCACAGCGCCAGCAGAATCTCCGGCGCAATCGGCGCTCGCCCCACGCCGCCTTCCACCGCCCGGATGCCTTGGTAGAACCCCTTCAGATCCTGCAGCGCCACCTAACGCTTCGACGACGAATGCCGGTCGGCAAGTGCAGCTCCCCGGTCCGCAACCAAGGGCAAATGCGTGTGCACCCAGGCCAGTCTGCGCCATCCTCCCATTGGCCGCGCGTTTTTGTATGATGTGGGTCCACGCTGTACCGAGTTGGGAGGGCCCTCAACATGATGCACGACATGATGCCCATCGCGGATTACCTGATCCGGATGCGGGACGGCACGAT
>JAEUMX010000193.1 GCA_016791285.1 Burkholderiales bacterium | reverse complement strand
GGCAACTCGTTGGCGCGCGCACCGGCGACTGGCGAGTAGGCGAAGCACCCCACGCGGTCGAGCCGGGCTTCCTCCAGAAAGGCGAGCAGCGCATCGAACTCGGCCCCGGTCTCGCCCGGGAAACCCACGATGAAGGTGCTGCGGATGGTGAGCTCGGGGCAGACGGAGCGCCAGGCCCGGATCCGCGAGAGATTGTTCGCCGCGCTCGCCGGGCGCCGCATCAGCTTCAGGATGCGCGGGCTCGCGTGCTGGAACGGAACATCGAGGTACGGCAGCAGCCGGCCTTCCGCCATCAGCGGAATCAGCTCGTCAACGTGCGGATACGGGTAGACGTAATGCAGGCGTACCCACGCCCCGAGCCCGGTCATGGCGCTGGCGAGCTCGGTGAGCCGCGTCTTCAGCGGGCGCCCCTTCCAGAAGCCGGTGCGGTATTTGACGTCGACCCCGTACGCGCTCGTGTCCTGCGAGATCACGAGCAGTTCCCTGACGCCCGCACGGACCAGGGTTTCGGCTTCCGCCAGCACGTCGCCGATGGGCCGGCTCACGAGATCGCCGCGCATCGAGGGGATGATGCAGAACGTGCAGCGGTGATTGCAGCCCTCGGCGATCTTGAGGTAGGCGTAGTGCCGCGGCGTGAGCTTGATCCCCTGCGGCGGGACCAGGCTCGTGAACGGATCGTGCGGTTGCGGCAGGTGTGTATGCACCGCAGCCATCACCTCGGCGGTCGCCTGCGGACCCGTGACGGCTAGGACCTGGGGATGGGCATTCTTCACCAGACTGCCCTGGGCGCCGAGACAGCCCGTGACGATTACGCGTCCGTTCTCGGCGAGCGCCTCACCGATGGCATCCAGCGACTCTTCCACGGCGGCGTCGATGAAGCCGCAGGTGTTCACGACCACGAGATCGGCCTCGTCGTAACTCGGCGAGACGAGGTAACCCTCCGCGCGCAGCTGCGTCAGGATGCGCTCGGAATCGACCAGGGCCTTGGGACAGCCGAGGGAGACGAAGCCGACCTTGGGTGGCACGGGCACCGGTTGTTGTTACGAGGCGAAGCGCCGGCTTCCGCCGACGAAGCGATCAGCCCTTGCCGCTGTTCCCCTGGCTTTCATCGGAAGGGGTTTCGTCCGCCTTGCCGGTGCCGCGCCCCGAGAATGTGAAGCTGCCGAAGAGATTGCGGGTCTGCCGCTGGAGCTGCTGCTGCATCTCGAGAAACATCGTGGCGCTTTGTTCGAGATAGCTGCCCATGAGGCTCTGGATGGTCGGCCCCTGCAACTTCATGAACTGCGTCCACGCGTCGGGAGAGAGCACTGGATTCTCGCCGTAGATGGCGCGCGACTGCTCCTGCAGCCGGTTCTGCAGGTCCATGAAGGTCTGTATGTTTTTTTCCAGATAGTTGCCCATCATGCCCTGCATGGCGTGGCCGTAGAAGCGGATGATTTGGGACAGCATGTCGCTCGAGAACATGGGCATGCCGTCGCTTTCTTCCTCGATGATGATCTGCAGCAGGATGCTGCGCGTGAGATCGTCGCCCGATTTCGCATCGATCACCTTGAAATCGGCATTGTCCAGAACGAGGCGCTTTACGTCGACAAGCGTGATGTAGCTGCTGGTGGCCGTGTCGTAGAGCCGCCGATTCGGATATTTCTTGATGAGGCGGACGTTGTCACTTCCTTCAGCCATCGGAATCCTTTCCCGGTAAGATCCACGCACGCGGACGCTGCGGGACTTGCGCTCATGCGATAATTATAACCATCTGAGAGATAGAAGCTAATCGCAACATATGCTGCGGCGCAGCAAGATGCGGTTGACAAACTCGGATGTGTGGCTATAATGTATTGATGCAACGCAACAATAGCGGCGCGGAGAGCCACGTCGTCCCAACGTGAGGAGAGAGAAAAATGTTCGAGAAACCTGAAGATTTTGCCGCCTTCGGAAAGGGGGGGCTCGAGACCGCGCTCAAGTTTGCGCAGATTTCCATGGACAGCGCCGAACGCATGATGAAGCTGCAGCTCGACGCTGCGCGCACGTCGTTCGAAGAGAACAGCAAGACCGCGAAGGCGCTCACCGAAACGAAGGATCCGCAGCAGCTGATGAGCCTGCGCACCAAGCTTGCTGAGCAAAGCGTCGAGAAGATGCTGTCCTATTGCAAGAGCGTCTATGAGGTGGCTTCGGCGACCCAGACCGAGGTGTCGCGCCTGATGGAACAGGCGATGACCTCGCACAGCAAGGAAGTCATGGAGGCCATCGAGAAGGTCATGAAGTCCGCCCCGGGTGGAACGTCGGATGCTGCCGTAGCCGCGTTCAAGACCGCCATGTCCGCGACGCAGAGCGCCATGGAGAATATGACCAAGGCAGCAAGCCAGGTCACCCAGATGGCTGATTCGTCGATCCGAGCCGCCACCCAGGCAACCTCGGACGCGGCCAAGGCAGCCGTCAAGAAGCCGGGACCCCGATAAGGCCGGGCACCGGGGGGCGGGGCAACCGCCCTCAGGCAGCAGCAGGAAAGCAAAGGCCCCTGTGGTTCGACCACCGGGGCCTTTCCCTTTCCCCCGCTACTGCGCGAGCATGGGCTTTACTCGTGCCGCTCCTTCACGTAGCTGCCGGGAGCCGGCTCCAGCTCCGGGTAGTTGCGGTTTCCCGGCTTCTTCGGCGCGCTCACCTCACCCCCCGATCGCTTGGCGAGCCATTCCGACCAGCGTGGCCACCAGCTGCCCGGCACCTGCTTCGCGCTCGCCAACCACTCCCCGGGGGTCTCGCGCAGCTTTCCTTCACCCACCCAGTAGTTGCGCCGATTCTTCGATGCGGGATTGATCACGCCGGCGATATGTCCACTCGCCGCCAGCACGAACTCGATGTCGTCGGCGCCGAGCAGACGGGCGCTGATGTAGGCGGACTGCCAGGGCACGATGTGGTCTTCGCGTGCCGCGAGAACGAACGTCGGGATCTTGATCTTGCGCAGGTCGAGGGGGGTGTCCAACGCCGTCAGCTTCTCGGGTACGCGCAGATTGTTCTCGTAGTACATGTTGCGCACATACCAGGCGTACAGCTTGCCGGGCAGGTTCGACCCGTCGCTGTTCCAGTACAGCAGGTCGAACGCTTCCGGTGTCTTGCCCTTGAGATAGTTGTTGACCACGTAGAACCACACGAGCTCGTTCGCCCGCAGGCTCGCGAAGGTGCTGGCGAGCTCCGAGCCGCGCACCAACCCGCCGTTCGCGAAATCCGCCTCGCGCTTCTCGACGTAGGCCTGGTCCAGGTAGACCTCGATCTCCCCCACGTCGCTGAAGTCGAGCATGGTGGTGAGCAGAGTCAGGGTGTTGACCCGCGTGTCACCTCGGGCGGCCATCACGGACAGTGCCGTGGCGACCAGCGTGCCGCCGACGCAGAAGCCGAGCATGTTCGCCTTCTCCGATTTCGAGACATTCAGGACGACGTCCAGCGCCTTGAACACCGCCTGCTCGATGTAGTCGTCCCACGTGAGCGTGCCGAGCTCGGACGGCATGTTCCGCCACGACACGAGGAAGGTGCTGAAGCCCTGGTCGGTCGCGTACTTCACGAACGAGTTGTCGGGCTGCAGATCGAGGATGTAGTACTTGTTGATGAAGGGCGGAATGACGAGGAAAGGAACCTCGCGCACCTTCTCGGTGGTCGGCTGGTAGTGTATGAGCTGGAAGATCTCGTTCTGGAAGATCACCGATCCCGGCGTGCGCGCGAGGTTCTCGCCAACTTCGAAGGCGGAGTCGTCGACCATCGAGATGCGCCCCTTTTCGAGGTCGTCGACCAGATTCTTGTAGCCCGCCACGAGGCTTTGTCCCTTGGTCTCCATCGCGAGCTTCAGCGCCTCGGGGTTGGACGCCGGGAAGTTGGCCGGACACATCGCATCGACCACCTGCCGGGTGAAGAACTTGAGTTTCTTCTTGCTCTGCGGCTCGAGCTTCGCGGCATCCGCGAGCTCCGACAGCCAGCGGGCGTTCAGCAGGTAGGACTGGCGCAGGAAATCGAAGTACGGGATCTCCTTCCACTCGGCTGCCTGGAAGCGCCGGTCACCCTTTTCGGGTGCCACGACCGGCTCCACTTCCTGTCCGGTCGCGCGCTTCAGTGTGTTGGCCCACAACCTGCCCCACATCTCCGCGTAGCGTTGATTGAGCTGCTTGAGCTTATCGGCATCGTGCAGCGCGCCCGCGGTGAGCGACTGCACCATCTCGTTGGCTTCCAGCCGCTGGTCCGGGGTGAACTTCTTCAGAAACTGGCTGATCAATCGCTGATTCGCCTCGGTGATGGACTTTATCAGCTCGAAGCTCTCAGGCGGATTTTCCGTTCGCGCATCCATGGGGTGTCGTCTCCGCGTATTTGGCCGGCAAGCCGGCGTGGTGGGCAGCCCGGCGATTCTGGAATCGGGCTTAACCAGTGTCAAGCACGGGCGGTCGGGGAAGTCATGTATATCGTTGCGATCGGGTGGCTCTACGTCGTCGTGCTGATGGCGCTCGCTGAGAAGACCTTCACCGCGGGACTTACGACGCTGCTGCTCTTCGGCGTGCTGCCGGTCGGGATGCTCCTCATCGTCCGCAACGGCAGCAAGCGCAGCCGTCGACGGCGCCGGGACGCGATTGCGCAGGCGCAGTCGGGCGCGCGGGATCCGGCGCAGGAACCTCCCCTTCAATGAGCAGGGAACAGGCGGCCCGCGATCCAGATGGTCGCGATGCCAAGCGCGATCAGAACCAGCTGCTGGATCGTCGCCTGCAACTCGGGGCGTCGGTGCAGTCCCGGGATGAGGTCGGCCACCGCGACGTATAGCATGCTCGCCGCGGCAACCCCGAGCAGCGGCGGCACGAGCGCTTGCCACTGATGGAGGGTGGCGTAGGCGAGCAGGCCGCCCACGAGGGTCGCGATGCTGGAGAGCAGATTGAAGGCGATGGCTTGGCCGCGGCTGAAGCCGCTGTTGAGCAGGATCAGAAAATCTCCGACTTCCTGCGGCACTTCGTGGGCGATCATCGCGAGCGCGGTGACGATCCCGAGCCGGGTGTCGGCGAGAAACGCCGCCGCGATCAGGATGCCGTCGACGAAGTTGTGGATCGTGTCGCCCACCAGGATCATGAGGCCGCTGCGGCCGTGGTCGTGCTCGATCGCCGGGCCGCCGTGGCTCTCGCAGGTGTCCTCGTGGCAGTGCCGCCACAGAACGAGCTTTTCCAGGGTGAAAAAGCCGAGGATCCCCCCCAGCACGACGGTCCCCATCGGCACGCCGTCGGCGCGCGCGAATGCCTCGGGCAGCAGGTTGAGGAACACCGCGCCGAGCAGGGTTCCGATGGCATAGCTGATCAATATCGGAACGTGGCGCGGCTTGGCCGAAAGTGCGACGAGCGCGGCGGCCGACACGCTCAGCACGCCGCCGACGAGGCAGGCGCCGATGATCCACTGCAGGGCCGTCATGGCGGGATGTCGTCAAAAAGTCCGCGATTATACGCGGAGCGGTGCGTTGGCCTCAGGGTTCGAGCCAGATCAGCGAGGCCATGCGGCCCGTGACGCCGTCGCGCCGATAGGAGTAGAAGCGTGAGGCGTCACCGAAGGTGCAGAAGTCGCCGCCGTATACGTGGCTGGTACCGATCTTCGCCAGTCGCAACCGCGCCAGCGCGTAGAGATCGGCGAGCCACTTGCCGGACGGCGTTGGCTGAAAAGCCGCGGCGGCTTGCGCATCGGTGCGGACGAACGCGTCCCTGACATCGTTGCCGACCTCGAACGCGTGCGGGCCGATCGCGGGACCCAGGTAGGCGAGCAGGTTCGCGGGCTCGGTGCCGAGCGCGGCGACGGTGCGCTCGATCACTCCCGTGGCGAGGCCGCGCCAGCCGGCGTGCGCGATGGCCACCGCCGCGCCGGTTTCTTCCGCGAGCAGCACCGGCAGGCAGTCGGCGGTGAGCACCGCCAGCACGCGCCCAGGGGTGTGCGTGAAGCTCGCGTCGGCTTCGCAGCCGGGTCGATCGCGCAGAGCGTCGGCAACTGCGGTGCCGTGTACCTGCCGCAACCAGAGCGGCGCGGCGGGAAGGTACGCTGCGAGGCATGCGCGGTTCTGCGCGACGGCGGCAGGTTCGTCGCCGACGTGGTCGCCCAGGTTGAGGGCGGCGTAGGGGCCGCCGCTTACCCCACCGGCCCGCGTCGTGATCAACGCGCGCACGCGTGTGGGTGCCGGCCAGTCGGGCGCGATGAAAGCGATGGGCTCGGTGGTCACGATGACGAGCGAACGCCCACGCCCGGATCCGGGTGCGTGCGCAGCGCAGCGATGAGCGATTCCATGTCGGCTGGTAGCGGCACGGTCCAGCGCAGGGCGGCGCCAGTCGCGGGGTGCACGAGACCGAGCGTTGCCGCGTGCAGGGCCTGCCGGGAGAAGGCAACGGCCGGGGCGGGGCAGGACGCCGGAACGCAGCGCCACCCATACACGGGATCCCCCACCAGCGGATGGCCGATCGACTGCATGTGGACGCGGATCTGATGGGTGCGTCCGGTTTCGAGCGTGAGGCGCAGCAGGGTGAGTCCTGTGAACCGCTCGAGCGCGTGGTAATGCGTGCGCGCGGGCCTGCCAGCCGGGACCACCGCCATGCGCGTGCGACTGACCGGGTGGCGGCCGATCGGTGCCTCGACCTCCCCGTCGTGCTGCACCTCGCCATGTACCAGGGCGAGGTATTCCCGCCTGACGGTGCGAGCCTGCAACTGGCGCACGAGGGCAACCTGCGCCGGCAGCGTCTTCGCCACGACGAGCAGGCCGCTCGTATCCTTGTCGAGCCGGTGCACGATGCCGGACCGGGGAACGCCCGCGGTCTGCGGCGCATGCCGGAGCAGCGCGTTCTGCAGGGTGCCGCGCGGGTTGCCGCTGCCGGGATGCACCACCAGCCCGGCAGGTTTGTCGACGACGAGGATCGTGGCGTCCTCGTACACGACTTCGAGCGGGATGTCCTCCGGCAGCGTGGCGAGCACTTCCGGATCCGGTTCCCCGTCGATCTGCACGAGGTCGCCGGTCCACACCTTGTCGCGGGGCGCCAGCGGTGCGCCGCGGCGGGTCACGCGACCGCGGCGCATCCACGCCTGGAGGCGGCTGCGGGAAACATCGGGCAGCAGGCGCGCGAGCGCCTGGTCCGCCCGCAGACCGGCGCACGAGGCCGGGACCGCCAGGGCAAGCGGGCCGCCGGTTGCGCTATAATCCGCAGCGTTCGACGTCTCCCGCGCCACTTTCGTGTCGATCCCCATGCCGCGCAGTGTAGCCCTCGCCCTGAGCCTTCTCCTATCGCTCGTCCTCGTCGCCGGCTGTGGCTTGCTGCCCGAGAAGTACGACGAGACCAAGGGCTGGTCGGCGCAGAAGCTGTATTCCGAGGCACGCAGCGAACTCGCCGACGGCAACTACGAAAGGGCGATCAAGCTCTACGAAACGCTGGAATCGCGCTACCCGTACGGCCGCTACGCACAGCAGGCGCAGCTCGACGTCGCATATGCCTATTACAAGGACCGCCAGTCCGTCTCGGCGGTGGCGGCCTGCGATCGCTTCATCAAGCTGCATCCGAATCACGTCGCCGTCGACTATGCCTACTACCTGAAGGGGCTCGCGAATTTCAACGAAGACCTGGGGTTCATGGGCAATCTGAGCGGGCAGGACATGACGGAGCGCGACCCGAAGGCGCTGCGCGAATCGTACGACGCCTTCCGCGACCTGACGGTGCGCTTCCCGAACAGCAAGTACACGCCCGATGCCATCGCGCGGATGAACTACCTGCTCAATGCGCTCGCCTCGCACGAGGTGGCCGTCGCGCGCTTCTACTACAAGCGCGGGGCATACGTCGCCGCCGCCAACCGCGGCCAGAACGCACTTACCCGCTATCCGCAGGCCCCGGCCAACGAAGAGGCGCTCGTCATCATGGCGATGAGCTACGACAAGCTCGGCCTCACCGATCTGCGCGACGACGCCGAGCGCGTGCTCGTCGCCAACTTCCCGGACACCAGGTACAAGCTCGGCAGCAACCCGCACAAGCAGTGGTGGCAGATCTGGAACACCAACTGAGCGGCTAACTGCCGAGTCCGAGCTCCTCCCGCAACAGGGTGGAGATCTCCGCCGCGCGCCCGGTCGCCACCATGAGGCGCATGCCCGAGACGCCGACCGGGCCGAACATCGGCAGCACGCTCGCCAGATGTTCGTTGGTGATCACGTAGTCCACGCCCTCCCGCTCCAGCAGCATCTTGATCATCACCAGCTCCTGGAGGTCGGCCGGTCGATAGATTTCCGTGAGCAGTGCGTCCATCGGCCTCCTTCACGCCAGAGCAAGCGCGATCACCCCGACGCTCATCAGTGCCGCCGCGATCCCCCGCCGGCGCGCGTCGCCTTCCGACAGGAGCCGTGCGCCGAGGAATGCAGCGATCAGAATGCTCACCTCTCGCGCCGGCGCGACGTAGCTCACCAGCGTGAGCTGCATTGCAGTCAGCACCAGAATATACGACAGGGGGCAGAGGACCGCCACGGCGAGTACGTCGCCGCGATGCTCGCGCCAAGCCGCGCGGACCGCCTCTCCTCGTGTGCGCACGAGCGGGGCCATCAGCGCGACGCGGCCGACGTTGGTCATCCAGTCCTGCAGGATCGGCGGCGTCAGCAGGATCGCCACGGCGGTCTTGTCGACCAGCGTGTAGGCGGCGATCGTGACACCGGTCGCGAGCGCGATCAGCACCGCGTGCTCGATGCCCTTGCTGCGCAGCGCCCGCGGATCGCCCGTCAGCAGCAAGCCGCCGGCGCTGATCAGGAGCGCACCCGCGAGCGCGATCGGGGCGGGGCGCTCGGCCAGGAGCAGCATCGCCAATACGACGGTCAGCAACGGACCCGTGGCGCGAGCGATGGGGTAGACGAGCGAGAGGTCGCCGTGACGATAGCCACGGTCGAGCAGCAGATAGTAGACCGTGTGCAGGGCCGCGCTCGCCGCCGCCGCGGCCAGGTGCGCCCAGCCGAGGTCGGGCTCGAGCCAGAGGAAGGTGCCGAGCGCGAGCGGCGCGTAAAGAAGGGCCGAGACCGCGGCGAACAGCCAGACGAAGCCGATGCCGCCGCCGGAGCGCTTCAGCAGGTAGTTCCAGCTCGCGTGCGTGAATGCGGCGACGAGTACCAGCGCGAGCGCCGCGGCGGTCACGGACCGCGCCGCCGCTCAGGCGGCGTCGAAACCGGCGGCGGCGATTGCCGCCTTGAAGGCTGCCGGCTGCGCCTTCGTGCCGTCGTACGTCACGACGGCTTCACCTTTGTCGAGCGACACATCGACGCGTTCGACTCCGGGTACGGCCTGCACGACGCGCGTGACACTCGCGACACAACCGCCGCAGGTCATGCCGTCTACTTTGATCGTTACGGTTTCCATTTGCATACACCTCGAAAGGGGGACACCCAGAGCACCGAGAAGGCACGTGAGTATATGAGCTTACAACCGGAAACCGGATCTGGCACCCAGCTCCACGAAGATCTCGCGCACCCGCTGCGCCCGCGCGTTCTCGGTCGGCAATTTGACATCCACCCGCAGACGCTCCGGGCCCGCGAGGCGGTAACCTTTGCCGCTCTGGATGAGCCGGATGATGCGGGCGGGGTCGATTGGCGGATTCTTGACGAACTGGATGGTGATGGCATCGGCGGTGGCGTCGATGCGGGTGACGCCGAGCGGCTCGCCAAGGAGCCGCAGGCGGTGGCATTCGAGCAGGGTCTGCCCCGCATCCGGAAGCAACCCGAAGCGATCGACCAGCTCCTCGTGCAGCGCTTCGAGCTCGTCCAGCGTCTCGCAGTTCGCGAGCCGCTTGTAGAGGACGAGCCGCTCGTGCACGTCGGGGCAGTAGTCCGCCGGCAAGAGCGCGGGAGCGTGCAGGTTGATCTCGGCGGCCACCCGAAGCGGCGCGGAAAGATCGGGCTCGCGCCCTTCCTTCAGTGACCGCACCGCGTTGGCGAGCATGTCCGCATAGAGCGTGAAGCCGATCTCCTGCATGTCGCCGCTCTGGGACTCGCCGAGCACCTCGCCCGCGCCGCGGATCTCGAGATCGTGCATGGCGAGGAAGAAGCCGGCGCCGAGCTCCTCCATCATCTGGATCGCTTCCAATCGCTTCTTCGCCTGCGCGGTGATTGCGCCTTCGTCGGGCGTGAAGAGGAAGGCGTACGCCTGGTGATGCGAGCGGCCGACGCGACCCCGGAGCTGGTGCAGCTGCGCGAGCCCGAACATGTCGGCGCGGTTGATCACGATCGTGTTGGCGTTGGGCACGTCGATGCCGGTTTCGATGATGGTCGTGCACAGCAGCACGTTGAAGCGCTGTTGGTAGAAGTCGCGCATCGCGTGCTCCAGCTCGCGCTCCCGCATCTGGCCATGGGCGACGCGGATCGTCGCCTCGGGCAGCAGCGCCTTCAGCTTCTCCTCCATGGCGTAGATGGTTTCGATCTCGTTGTGGACGAAGTACACCTGGCCGCCGCGCTTGATCTCCCGCAGCAGCGCCTCGCGCACGAGGCTGGGTGACCACGGTGCCACGAACGTCTTGATCGCGAGACGTCGCTGCGGCGCGGTGCTGATGACGGAAAAATCGCGCAGCCCCTCGAGCGACATCGCGAGCGTGCGCGGGATCGGGGTCGCGGTGAGCGTCAGCACGTCCACCTCGGCGCGCAACGCCTTCAGCCGCTCCTTCTGGCGCACGCCGAAGCGGTGCTCCTCGTCGATGATGACGAGCCCGAGATTCTTGAACTTGACATCCTTCTGCAGGAGCTTGTGGGTGCCGATGACGATGTCGAGGCGGCCTTCGGTCAATGCCTTGAGCGCGGCGCTCGTTTCCTTGGCCGAGCGGAAGCGCGAGAGCTCGGCGAGCTTGACCGGCCACTCGGCGAAGCGATCGGAGAAGTTGTTGAAGTGCTGTTCCGCGAGCAGCGTGGTCGGGACCAGCACCGCGACCTGTCGGCCTTCGGTCACGGCGACGAAGGCCGCGCGCAACGCGACCTCGGTTTTGCCGAAACCGACGTCGCCGCAGACGAGGCGATCCATCGGCCTGCCCTGCTGCAGGTCGCCCAGCACGGCTTCGATGGCGGCCTGCTGATCGGGGGTCTCCTCGAACGGAAAGCCCTCCGCGAACGCTTCGTAATCGTGGTGCGAGAGTGCGAACGCGTGACCCACGCGCGCGGCCCGCTGCGCGTAGAGGTTGAGCAGTTCGGCCGCCGTGTCCCGCACTTGCGCGGCAGCCTTGCGCTTCGCCTTCTCCCACTGCTCGGTGCCGAGCTTGTGCAGCGGCGCGCAGTCCGCCGGTCCCCCGGTGTAACGGCTGATCAGGAAGAGCTGCGCGACCGGTACGTAGAGCTTGTCGCCGCCTTCGTATTCGAGCAGCAGGAACTCGGTCGCACCGTCGCCGAGATCGAGATTGACGAGCCCCCGGTAACGCCCGACGCCGTGCTGCTCATGCACGACCGGATCGCCGAGCTTGACCTCCGACAGGTCGCGCAGCATGCCTTCGGTGGTCGTCCGGCGCGCCCCTTCGCGTCCGCCGCGGGTCCGTGCGACGGTCGGATAGAGCTCCGCCTCCGTCACCACCGCGAGGCCCGCACCAGGATGGACGAAGCCGTTCAGCACGGGCGCCACGGCGAGCATCACCGGATCGGCCGCGCCGAGGAATGCGTCGAAGGTCTCGCACACGACCGGATGCAAACCATACTCGGCGAAGTACGCGAGCATCGTCTCGCGTCGCCCGAGGGTCTCGGCAACGATCAGCGTGCGCAGCCCGCAAGTATCGAGAAACGCATCGAGCCTCGCGAGCGGATGGTCCGCACGGCGGTCCGCCTGCACGTCGGGCAGCGCGGTGGTGAAGCCGCTCTCTCCCGACGCGGTACCGCCTGCCACCTCGATGCGCGGAAAGCGCTTGACCGCGCCGAACAGTGCATCGGGCGTGAGGTAGAGATCCTGCGGCGGCAGCACCGGACGCGTGCGGTCCCCCTTCAGGACGTCGTAACGCGCATCGGTGTCGCGCCAGAACTGCAGCGCCGCGTCCTCGAGCTCGCCGTGCAGGCAGATGGTCGCCTGCTTGGGCAGGTAGTCGATCAAGGTCGCGGTGTGCTCGAAGAACAGCGGCAGATAGTATTCGATCCCCGCGGGCGCCAAGCCCTTGCTCACGTCCTTGTAGAGCGGCGCTCGTGAGGGGTCGCCTTCGAAGCGCTCGCGGAAGCTCTGGCGGAAGCGCGTGCGACCGGCTTCGTCGAGCGGGAACTCGCGGGCGGGGAGCAGGCGGATCTCGCCCACCTTGTAGATGCTGCGCTGAGTTTCCACGTCGAAGGTGCGGATGCTTTCGATCTCGTCGTCGAGGAGATCGATGCGGTACGGCAGCACGCTGCCCATCGGAAAGAGGTCGATGAGACCGCCGCGCACGCTGTACTCGCCCGGCGAGAGCACCTGCGAGACGTGGGTGTAGCTCGCGACCGTGAGCTGCGTGCGCAACGCGTCGATGGCAAGCTTCTCACCCTGCTGCAGCCAAAACGTGTAAGCCGCGAGGTACTCCAGCGGCGGCAGGCGGCCGAGCGCGGTTGCGATCGGAACGAGCACCACGTCGCAGTCGTCGCGCGTGATCTGGTGCAGGGTTGCGAGCCGCTCCGATACCAGATCCTGGTGCGGGGAGAAGTGATCGTAGGGCAGCGTCTCCCAGTCCGGCAGCAGGGCGACGCGCAAGCTCGGGGCGAAGAAGGGGATCTCCGCCTTGAGCCGCTGGGCGTGGTGCGCGGTGGCCGTGACGACCACGAGCGGGCGTGTGCAGGCGGCCGCTTCGGCCAGGAAGAGCGCGTCGCTCGAGCCGTGCAGAACCGGCACGCGCAGGCGCGCGCCGGGGCGCGGCAGGTCGACGGGAAAAGTCATCGGGCGCATCGTGAGAGGGCGCCATTATAGGGAAAGAAACCGGGGCGAGCCGCGCGGGGTCTGTGGCGGCGCACCGGTAGCGCGATGGCAAGAACGCGAACCCGGCGCCGCGCGATCGTCCTATCATAATCATGGGACTGGACAGGGCGGGGATATTCTCGAACGGGTGATGTGGACGCGCCAAGGAGCAAGATCACCATGACAAGACCGATTCTCTTCGCCGCGCTCGCCATCGGCATCGTGCTGACCGGCTGCGCCGGGCGCCCCGCGCCGGTGCGACACGCGATCATGGGCGGGGCCAAGGTAGAGAGCCAGACCGCTGTCCCGCGACCCCAGGTTTCGCTGCCGCAAATCGTCTATGTCGCGGACTTCCGGCTGGATGCACAGGCGCAGGAGGCGGGCAGTGGCGCCCTCGAGCGTCCGCGCTTGTTGGGCTTGCCTGGGGAGGGTCATGATGCGGCCGAGCAGGCGGCGAAGATCGTGAACCTGACGGCACAGTCGCTGACCGAGGATTTGAATCGGGCGGGGATACCCGCCCGCCGGCTCGCGCCCGGAGCGCCGCTGCCAGCGTCGGGTTGGCTCGTTCGCGGCGTCTTCACCGAGGCAAGCGAAGGCAACACGATGAGGCGGGCGGTGGTCGGGTTCGGTGCCGGCGCGCCCAGGATGGAAGTGCAGGTCGCGGTGAGCGACCTCGCCGATCAGCCCGAGGCGCCCTTCGTCATTCTCGGCACCCACACGGACCCCGAACGGCTGCCGGGAGGACTTCTCACCCGCAACCCCTATGTCGTCGCCGCCAAGTTCGTGCTGGAAAAAGGAGCCCCCGAACGCGACGTGAAGGCAACGGTGCAGACCATCGCCGACAAGCTCGTCGAGCTGCGGGACAAGGTGCGCGAGCGCGAGGGGGTGTCGAGCCGCTAGCCAGGTTGGGGGAAACAGCGATGTTCATGGATCGGACTGACGCAGCGCACCGGCTCGCGGACGCGCTGGCTGCGTACCAGGGGGAGAACCCTCTCGTGCTGGCCATTCCCCGCGGCGCGGTGGGCATGGCGAAGGTGATCGCGTCGCAGCTCGGTGGCGAGGTCGACGTGGTGCTGGTGCGCAAGCTCCCTGCGCCGGGCAGTCCCGAGTTCGCGATCGGGGCGGTGGACGAGACCGGCTGGACCTACCTCGCCGATCACGCGCGCCGCATGGGGATCGACGACGATTACATCGAGGCCGAGTGCGCGGCCCAGGTGGCGCTGATGGCGCGGCGGCGCGCGCAGTACACGCCGGTGAGGCCGCCCATCGATCCCGCCGGGCGCACGGTCATCGTCGTCGACGACGGGCTTGCCACCGGTTCGACCATGATCGCCGCGCTGCACGCGATCCGTGCCAAGGGGCCGAAGAAGCTCATCTGCGC
>JAEUMX010000103.1 GCA_016791285.1 Burkholderiales bacterium | reverse complement strand
GTAGCCGAGCGCGCCGCCCAGCAGTGCGCCGACACCCATGTTCGCGCCCACGAAAATCATCAGCAGCACGATGATGAAGAAGGTCGCGAGGAGATGGAAGATCCCGACCACGACGAGTGGCTGCGTGTTGCGGCGGAAGCCCGCGAAGAGATGCTCGATCGTCAGGCTGCCGCCTTCGTCGACCGTTTTGCAGGCCAGCATGAGGCCGCCGGAAAGGACGGGAGCAATGAGCCCGTCCACGGCCCAGCCAACGATGGGGATCGCTCCGATCGCCAGCAGAACGACCACGAACAGCACCACGAGCAGAATCCACATCCCGGCCTGACGGCGGAAGAGCTCCCAGGCGTCGACGATCCATCGCCAGCCGTCCGCGGCCGCGACGGTGCGCCCGGCGAGGTGGAACTGCGCCGCACCTCGATCGGGCGGCGGCAGCGCGGGAGTGGCGGGTGGGTCGGCGGCCATGGCAGAAGCTCAGCGGCGACACGCCGCTGCGGACGATTGTCGGGGCCCGAGGTTCGCCGACCCTCAGGGTCGGCCGCAACCGCAAGCGAGAAGCCGCCCCCCGCCACGCACCGACGCCGCTGCCCACGGCCGACGCAGACGCGAAATGCCGCGGCTGCCGGCGATGCACCCGAGAGAAAATCAGCGGCGCCCGCCCTGCACCACAGGCACCCGCATCGAGAGGGCGACGCGCTATTTCTTGTTCACCGCCTTCTTGAGGCCGGCACCGGCAGAGAACTTCGCCACCTTCGATGCCGCGATCTTGATCGCCTCACCCGTCGCCGGATTGCGACCCGTGCGCGCTGCGCGCTTGGAAGTCGAGAACGTCCCGAAGCCGATCAGGGCAACCGTGCCGCCCTTGGCGAGCGTCGCCGTGACGGTGTCGACGAAAGCCTCCAGCGTCGCCTCTACCGAAGCCTTGGTACCTCCCGTCTTCTTTGCAATGGCATCGACCAGTTCGCTTTTGTTCATTTAACAACCTCTCCGTGCTTGTGGGATGGTGCAAGCCCTCAAACGCTGCTTGCCCGGTCGCGCGTCATCCTCCGGATGACCCCGCGCTACGCCGTTCTTCGCCCCATGCGAGCGCCGCCGCCAATAGTAGCAAGGTGAACACGGGATATGCGAGAAAAAAAAGCGCTGCGCTGCGTGATCGGTGGGTGGCCGATGACCCACGGCTTTCCCTTGTCCGGCGGGCGATTGAGCGTTACGCGACGCTCCGCGGAGCAGCCCTTTCCGGTTCGCGATCGGGCAGCATCGGCGGATCGCGTGCGGTTGACGCAACGCAAGTCCCTGTGCGCAAGAGTGTGATCTAATCCTGCAATGCTCGTGCGATCCGGAAACTGCAAGACCAGCGACCCTGCTGCGCGACTGCGACACAGTCTGCGTCGCGGCCTGATGGTGCTCGTCCTTTTCTTCGCGATCGCACAAAGCGCCGCACCCCTGATGCACGCGCATTTCGCGGACGGCGGTGCGCGCGACTCCGGCGTGCACATCCACCTCGGAACGTCCCTGCCGCCGACTTCGGGCGACCACGGCATCGCGAACGAGATTCGCGATTTCGAGGCGCGCATTCTGTCGGCACCTGACGAGTACTTCAAGGACGAGGCGCTGCGCGTGCTCGACTTGCCAGCGATCGGCGCGAATGCCTCGAATCGCCACGCGCAGCCAATGGCGCCGCTCGCACGCTACGTCTGCGTGCCGACGACCGCGCCACAGCTCTTTCCCAAACCTCTCCCGCTGGCGCCTCCCGTATCGGCCTGATCGTTCTTGTCGCGCAGGCCGACCGCCGCAGAAGCGCCGGCCGACTTGCCCTCCTCGTTCGGTATGGCGCGGTCGCTCCCGGTGGCCGCACGGGAGTCTCCCATGATGGTTAGTGTTTCCATCGCCGCCGGCGCGTTGCTGGCCGCCGCACTCGCACTCCCCGTGCGCGCTGCCGGCGTCGAGCTCGCGGTGACGGCAGAACAGGTGCAGTCCCTGGGCATCACCCTGGCACGACCGACGCGGGACGACCACAGTCCGCTGCAGGGCTTGAGCGCCCGTGCCGTCGTTCCCAATTCGCAGATGAACGTGGTGAGCACGCCGCTGCCCGGTCTCCTGGAAACGCTCACCGTGTCGATCAGCCAGACCGTGACGAAGGGGCAGTTGCTCGCGCGTATTCAGAGCCCAGCGCTCGCCGAAGCGCAGCGGCTCTTCGTGCAGGCGACGAATCAGGCAAGCCTCGCGGAGGCGACGCTGAAGCGCGACGCGTCGCTATGGCAGGAGGGCATCATCGCCGAGAGCCGCTATCTCGCAGCGCAGGGCAACCACGCCGAAGCGGCAGCGCTGCTCGCGGAACGCACGCAGGCGCTGCGACTCGCCGGGATGTCCGATTCCGCCATCGCTCGCCTGCGCAGCACCCGCACCATCGCGAGCTCGCTCGATATCGCCGCACCCGCGGACGGCGTCGTGCTGGAGCAGATGGCAACCGTCGGCCAGCGCCTCGACGCCTCGGCGGCGATCTACAAGATCGCGCGGGTGAATCCGCTGTGGCTCGAGATTCAGGTGCCGGTGGCCCGCGCTGCCGGCGTGCGCAATGGCGATCCCGTGACGGTGCCGCAGTTTCGCGCGCGCGGCAGTGTGATCGCCATCGGCGGCAGCGTCGATCCGGACAGCCAGACCGTGATGGTGCGCGCCCTGATCGACGACAACGCGCAGAACCTGAAGCCCGGCCAGAATGTCGAGGCGACCGTGGTCGCTGCCGCCCCCAGCGCAAGCGGCGGCTGGCGGGTGCCGAACTCCGCGCTCTCCCGGCAGGAGGGCAAACTCCTGCTTTTCGTGAAGACGCCGGCCGGCTTCCGCGCGCAGACCGCGACCCTGATCTACGAAGGCGCGAAGGAGAGCGCGATCACCGCCGAGCTCTCGCAGAGCGATGAGATCGCGGTGCGCGGCATCGCTGCGCTGAAAGGCATGCTCGTGGGCCTGGGAGCGCAGTGATGCTCGCCGGCCTGGTGGAGCTCGCCCTCACCCAGCGCCTGCTGGTCATCGTGCTCACGCTGCTGCTCGTCGGCGCCGGCGTAAACGCCTTCCGGCAGCTTCCCATCGACGCCTTTCCGGACGTCTCCACCACCCAGGTGAAGATCATCATGAAGGCGCCGGGCATGACGCCAGAAGAAGTGGAAACGCGTGTCGTCACCCCGATCGAGCTGGAGATGCTGGGCATTCCCCACAAGCGCATCCTGCGCTCGGCCTCGAAATACGCAATCGCCGACATCACCATCGACTTCGACGACAGCACCGACATCTACTGGGCGCGGCAGCAGGTGACCGAGCGCTTGAACAACGTGATCAAGGATCTGCCGGCGACCGTGAGCGGCGGTCTCGCCCCCATCACCACGCCGCTCGGCGAGATGTTCATGTTCACCATCGAGGGCGGCGATCTCACCGCGGCGCAGCGCCGGAGTCTGCTCGACTGGGTGCTCCGCCCCGCACTGCGCACGCTGCCCGGCGTGGCGGACGTGAACGCGCTGGGCGGCGTCGTGCGCGCCTTCGAGATCGTGCCGGACAACGCCGCGTTGCAGGGCCGCGGCATCCGCGTCTCGGACCTGCAGCAGGCGCTGGAGGCCAACAACCGCAATGACGGCGCGGGACGGCTCAAGGACGGCGAGGAGACACTGCTGGTCCGCGTCGAGGGCAGCGTGCGCACCGTCGACGACATCAATGCCATCGTCGTTGCCGAGCGGCAAGGCATTCCGGTGCGCGTCGGCGACGTGGCGACCGTGCGCATCGGCGGCCTCACCCGCTACGGAGCGGTCACCCGCAACGGCGAGGGCGAGGCCGTGCAAGGGCTGGTGCTGGGCCTGCGCGGCGCGAACGCGCAGCAGGTCGTGGAAGGTGTGCGGGCGAAACTCGCCGAGCTGGCGCCGCAGCTGCCACCGGACGTGAAGGTGGAGGTCTTCTATGACCGCGGCAACCTGGTGCAGCGCGCAGTCGGCACTGTGTCGAAAGCCCTGGCCGAGGCGATCGTCCTGGTCGTGGCGCTGCTCCTGCTCTTTCTCGGCAACGTGCGCGCGGCCATCGTCGTGGCCGCCACGCTGCCGCTCGCGGCTCTCTTCACGTTCATCCTCATGGACCTCGCCGGCATGAGCGCCAACCTGATGAGCCTGGGCGGCCTCGCGATTGCCATCGGCATGCTGGTCGACGCGGCGGTGGTGGTGGTCGAGAACATCGTGAGCCATCTCGCACGCGACCGGACCAATCTGCCGCGCCTGCACGTGATCTACCGCGCCGTGCGCGAGGTGACGCTGCCGGTCGCCTCCGGCATCGCCATCATCGTGATCGTGTTCCTGCCATTGCTTACGCTGCAGGGGCTGGAGGGCAAGCTTTTCAAACCGGTGGCGCTCACGATCGTCTTCGCGCTGTCGGGCTCGCTCGTGCTCTCGCTCACGGTGATCCCGGTGCTCGCGTCGTTCCTCATCGGCCGGCCGGCGCACGAGGATCCCTGGCTCGTGCGCAAGACGACGGCGCTGTACCTGCCGCTACTCGATTGGTCGCTGCGCCACGCGAACAAGGTCATCGGGGTCGCGCTCGCCTCCCTCGTGCTCGCCGCAGCCGCCTATCTCCTGACCGGGAAGAACTTCATGCCCACCATGGACGAAGGCGATCTCATCATGCAGCTGGAGAAGCTGCCCTCCGTCAACCTGGACCAGAGTGCGATGAGCGACCTCAAGATTCAGCGGGCGATCCTGGAGCACGTGCCCGAGGTGCGCGGCATCGTGGCCCGCGCCGGCGCCGACGAGCTCGGGCTCGACCCGATGGGGCTGAATCAAACGGATACGTTCATGGTGCTGAAGCCGCGGTCGGAATGGCGCGTATCGGACAAGGAGTGGCTGGTGGGCGAGTTGCGCAAGGTGATGGGCGAGTTTCCAGGGATCGCCTACACGTTCACGCAGCCGATCGAGATGCGGGTGGCGGAGATGCTGACCGGTGTGCGCGGCGATCTCGCCGTGAAGATCTTCGGCCCCGACCTCGCGACGCTGAACCGCCTCGCGCGCGAGATCGAGGCAACGCTGAAGGCCGTGCCCGGCGCCGAGGACGTGGTGACCATCAAGAACGAGGGCGTGCAGTACCTCAAGGTGGAGGTGGACCGCTTCCAGGCGGGGCACCGCGGACTCTCGGTGGAGGACATCCAGAATCACCTGCGCAGCGAGGTCGAGGGGCGCCCGGTCGGCATCGTGATCGAGGGCGTGCGACGCACACCGGTGCTGCTGCGCGGCCCCGAATGGATGCGCGACGCGCCTGCGGTGTTCCAGGGCCTCTCCATCCCGCTCGCGCCGGGCGAGTGGATTCCGCTTTCCACGGTGGCGCGGCTCGCTCGTGTGGACGGCCCGGTGAAGGTGGACCGCGAGAATGCAGCCCGCTATGCGGTGGTTCAGGCGAACGTCGCCGGCCGCGACCTCGTGGGTTTCGTCGACGAGACGAAGGCAGCCGTCGCCGCCAAGGTGAAGCTCCCCGAGGGTTATTCGCTCACGTGGGGCGGGCAGTTCGAGAACCAGCAACGCGCCGCCGCGCGCCTCGCCCTGGTGGTGCCGGTGGCGCTCGGCCTCATCTTCCTGCTGCTCTTCGCGACGTTCCGATCGGTGCGGCAAGCGGCGCTCGTCTTCGCGAACATTCCGTTCGCGCTCGTCGGCGGCATCATCGCGCTCTGGGCCTCCGGGCAGTATCTGAGCGTTCCGGCGTCGGTCGGTTTCATCGCGCTGCTCGGCATTGCGGTGCTGAACGGCGTGGTGATGATGAGCTATTTCAACCAGCTGCACGCGCTCGGCATGACGGTCGAAAAGGTGGTCATGGAGGGAGCAAGGCGCAGGCTGCGGCCGGTGCTCATGACCGCGAGCATCGCCGCGGTCGGACTCGCGCCGCTGCTTTTCGCCACCGGCCCCGGCTCCGAGATCCAGAAGCCCCTTGCGGTCGTCGTGATCGGCGGTCTGGTCACTTCGACGCTGCTCACGCTCGTGATCCTCCCCATCCTCTACCAGCGCTACGGCGTCGAACGTCCCATGAGCTCCGTCGCCGTCGAACAGCCCTGAGGTCCCCATGAAGACACGCGATTGCTGCCTGACCCTGATGCTGCCGAAGTCGCTCGAGGAGATGATCGTGGGTCACCTGCTGGATCATCCCGAATGGGTACTCGGCTTCAGCACGACCGACGTCTCGGGCCATGGTGCGGCGGGCGTCGTCCACAGCGCGGGTGAACTGGTACGCGGTGCAACGCGCAGGGTCAGGGTGCAGATCGTCATGAATCGCGAGGACGCCGCGGCGCTGATTGCGGGCCTGCGGGCAACCCTCACCAACCCGGAGGTGGCGTACTGGCTCACTCCCGTACTCGAGTTCGGGAGGTTCGAATGAGGCGCGGACACCGGGCGGTCGCGCTGATCGCATCGTGCTGGACGGCAGCGGTCGGGGCAGGACCGGCAGATTTCCCGGATCTGCCCCCGGAGTCCCGGGTGGTCGCGGTGCTCGAGCAGCATCCGGCGGTGCTCGCCGCCCAGGCGGGGATTGCGCTCGAAGAGGCGAACCGCGTGCGCCTCGAGGCGGGTGTGTACGAGTTCTCCGTGCGCGCCGACGCGCAGAACCGGCAGGTGGCCACGAACCCCGGATCGACGAACTACGGCGAGTACGGTGTCGCGGTCGAGCGTCCCGTGCGCCTGCCGGGCAAGGCCGCCCTCGACCAGAAGATCGGCACCGAGGGCGTGCAGGTCGCGCGGTTCGCGCACGGAGCAGCCCTGCACGACACATCGCGGTGGCTGCTGCGGCTCTGGTTCGCGTGGCTGCGCGAATACGCGGCCGTGCAGCAGTGGTCGCAGCAGGTGGTAGTGCTGCGGCAGCAGGTCGACATCACGGCGAAGCGCGTGCGCGCCGGTGATGCGCCGCGGCTGGAGCTGAACCTCGCTGAAGCCGCTGCCAGCCAGGCCGAGGCGAGCGCGCTGCAGGCGCAGACGCGGGAGTCGATGGCCCGCGGCGAGCTGGAGCAGACGTTCCCGGGCCTGCATCCGCCGCAGACCATCACGCTCGTTTTGCCGCAGCCGGTCCCGCAAGGCTTCGAGTACTGGCGCGATCGCATCATCGAGCACAACCACGAGGTCGCGCGGGCCCGCGAAGAGGTGAAGCGTCGCGAGCTGCTCGTGTCGCGGGCACGCGCGGATCAGACGCCCGACCCGACCGTAGGCGTTCGTTACATGAACGAATTCGGCGGTGGAGAAAAGATCGCCGGCATGTTCGTGAGTGTGCCGATCCCGGGCGCAGCCCGGGCGGCATCGAGCCAGGCAGCCGTGGCACAGGTCGGGGCAGCAGTCCAGAACGAGTCAGCGGCGCTGCGCATGGTGAGCACGGAAGTCTCGGGCGCCTACCTCGGTGCGGTCGGCGCCTACGAAGCATCGCAGAAGGCCACGGCCGCCGCCGACGCGATGACGCGCAACGCGGAGCTCACGGCGCGAGCGTACCAGCTCGGGGAAAGCAGCCTGAACGACGTGCTGGTGGCACGACGCCTCGCGCTGGAGTCGGGCCTCGCGTCCCGCAACGCGCAGCTCCAGGCGCAGGAGTCTCGCTATCGGCTGCTGCTCGACGCGCACCTGCTGTGGCCGCTGGAGGTGGAAAGCAAGGATGCGGAAGGATAGATCAGGCGAAAGACACCACGCGGACATGCGAGCGGAGTATTCTGGAATCCGCATTCGCCATGAACGCACGACCCTGTCCGACCTCTCTCCTGTTGGCCGGCGCGCTTGGTGCCGCCGCCGCGGGTGAGCCGGCGCCCTACCAGGTCGACGCGCGCACGTTCGCCGCCTGGCAGACGGTAAGACAGATGGACTGCGCGCGCTGCCACGGATCGGATTGGAACGGAAGCGTGGGACCGTCATCCTCGCTTACGTGAGAAGCCAGTCGAAGGAGAGCTTCGTGCGCATCGTGCTGGAGGGCAATCCGGCGCAAGGGATGCCGGGGTACCGGGGCGCACCCCGGGTCGCCGACGAGATCGACGCGATCTACGGGTACTTCAAGGGTGTGGCCCAGGGGGAGATTTCGGCGGGGCGGCTTGAGTCGCCGAGGTAGGAGGCGCGCGACTTCTTTGGACCACACTGCTGGCATCAGGTAATCCGCGGCATGCCGCGCGACGAGCCTCGCTGGCAACAAGCTTGCGCGACGGGCACTCCCCGCTTGATCATTCATGTCATGAATGACTATCATCCACGCCGTGGAGACTCTCCCCCGGCTCGTCGGTAACACCCTCGCGCAGCGGCTTCGGATCATGCCCGCCGTCGTGGTAACCGGCGCCCGGCAAACGGGCAAGAGCACGCTGGCGGAGCGACTCGCGCCGGGAAGGCGGCGATACCGCTCGCTCGACGACTTCGACGTGCTCGACGCCGCCCGCCGCGACCCGGAAGCTCTGGTCGGCGGCAGCGACCCGGTCACCTTCGACGAGGTGCAGCGTGAGCCCGGGCTGCTGCGGGCGGTCAAGCGCGCCATCGACCGGCAGCGCGCGCCAGGACGCTTTCTGCTTACCGGCTCCGCCAACCTGCTGCTGATGCGCCAGGTTTCCGAATCCCTGGCTGGGCGCGCGAGCTATCTGACGCTCTGGCCGATGACGCGGCGCGAGCAAAGAGGCTTGGGTCGTTGCGGGCTCTGGGACGAGCTGCTCGCCGCGCGCGACGAGGATTGGCGCGACTTGCTCGCCGCCGCACCCGACGCCGCGGAAGACTGGCGCCTCCTGGCCCGCCGGGGCGGTTATCCGACGCCATCGATCGAGCTGACGACGCCCACCGAACGGGCCATCTGGTTCGACGGCTACGTACGAACGTACCTCGAACGCGACCTGCAGGACCTCGCCTCGATCAGCGCGCTGCCCGATTTCCGCCGCCTCATGCGCGCGGCATGCCTGCGCATCGGCCAGCTCGTCAACCAGACCGAGCTCGGCCGCGACGCCGCGTTGGCGCAGCCGACGGTGCACCGCTGGCTCAACCTGCTCGAAACCTCCTACCTGGTAGTACGGCTACCCGCCTACGCCGTGAATCGCACCAAGCGCCTGATAAAGGCGCCGAAAATCTACTGGGGGGACACCGGCTTGGCGCTGCACTTGGCGGATATCGACGAGCCAGCCGGTTCACACCTCGAAAACCTCGTGCTGCACGATCTGCTGGCGTGGCGCGACGCCCGCGTCGAACGTGCGGAGCTCGGGTACTGGCGTACCGCAATCGGCGAAGAAGTGGACTTCGTGATCGAGACAGGTGGCCGATTGCTGCCGATCGAGGTCAAGGCCGGCGCTCGTCCGCGACTGGCTGAGGCCGCGCACCTGCGCGCGTTCCGGGCGGAATATGGGAAGAAGGCCCGCGCCGGGCTGCTGCTGCACGACGGTGATACGCTCGAATGGCTGGCGCCCGACATATTGGCTGCCCCCTGGTGGAGGGTTATCTGATGCTGACCAAGCTGACTGCGCGCAACTTCAAGCTCTTCGACGACGTCGAGATCGAGCTTGGCGAGCGTGTCGTGTTCGTCGGCCCGAACAATTCGGGCAAGACCTCGGCGCTCCAGGCATTGGCCTTGTGGAGTATCGGTGTGCGTCGCTGGCTCGAGAAGCGCGGTGACGGCAACGTGCCGAAGGAGCGAGCGGGCGTAACGATCAACCGGCGCGACCTCATCGCAGTACCGATTCCTGCCGCGAACCTGCTGTGGCGCGATCTGCACGTTCGAGAAGGGTACCGCGAGGAAGGTCGGGCAAAGACCAAGAACGTTCTCATAGAAATCGAGGTAAAAGGCATCGACGAAGGCACGCCCTGGATGACCTCGATCGAATTCGACTACGCCAACGAGGAGTCCTTCTATTGCCGATCCCGACCTGGACACGACGGGCATCGAGGGGTGTTTCCCGCGGCAGCGGGTCAGGTCAAGCTCGCCTACCTGCCACCGATGTCGGGGCTCGCCGCCAACGAGACGCGCCTCGACGAGGGTGCCCTCGACGTCCGCATCGGGGAGGGCCGCACCGCCGAAGTCCTGCGGAACCTGTGCTGGCGTGCTCTCCAACGCGATGAATCGCAATGGCGCCAGATCGGCGAAAGGATGACAAGGCTGTTCGGGGTGACGCTCAGGGATCCGCGCTACATCAAGGAGCGTGGCGAGATCGTGATGTCATACTCGCTCGGCTCCACCGAACTCGACCTTTCTGCGAGCGGACGGGGTCAGCAACAGACGCTGCTCCTGCTCGCCCACATGGCTGCGAATCCGGGTGCGGTGCTCCTTCTGGACGAACCGGACGCCCACCTCGAGATTCTTCGCCAACGCCAGATCTACCAAGTGCTCTCAAGAAACACCCCGGGAGTGATTGATCTGCGATGAGGTTTTTAGGCTGGCTGTTCGATGGCGACGAGCTTCATACCGAGTTGCTGGGCGCGGCGGGAGAGGTTGAGCAACACGCGCTGGCGATAGCGTTGCTCGTAGTAGTCCTGGCCCTGGTCGGTGTATTCCTCGCCCTTGGTCAGCATCGCGTAGATCAGTCGAGCGAGCTTGTGAGCGGCGGCCGTGACGGCCTTGGGTTTATCCATGCGTGAGCACAAGCGCCGGAAGTACGCGCCCAGCGCTGACTGGCTTGAGCGCAGTGCGGCGGCGGCCAGGCGCAGGGCCTGCGCGGCGCGGTTGGCGCAGCGCTTGGTCTTGCCGCTCATGAGCTTGCCGCCGGTGATCTTGGTGCCGGGGCACAAGCCCAGCCACGAGGCGAAATGCTTGTCGCTGGGGAACCGCGACATGTCCGCGCCGATCTCCGAGACCACCACCAGTGCAGTTGTCACGTCGATGCCGTCTATGCGCGTGAGATCGACGCCGCACATCTGGAACAGCAGCGTGCGCAGATCAAGCTTCGGTGCGTTGCGGGCGCGGCCTCTCTTCTTGCCCTTGGCGGGTTCGCCGTCGTGAGCGTGCAAGCGGCGCAACTGGGCCTCGATTTCGGTGTCGCACTGCGCCAGTTGCGTAGCGCAGAAGTCGAAGGCATCGAGCGCCTGCTTGAGCGCAAACAGGTGTTCGGCGCGCCAACTGCCCTGCAGG
>JAEUMX010000093.1 GCA_016791285.1 Burkholderiales bacterium | reverse complement strand
CGCGTCAACCCCCTTCACGACTGTACGGCGCAGTCTTGGTGCGCCGAATGTATCCGTATGGCAACCGGCGTCTTTGCGTAATGGGACACATAACGTCCCGCATCATCCGCGCGCTGGTGTTGCGCGCATCGGCATGGATGCGGCGGTTATGCCGCAGTATTGATGCCGAGCCAAGTACACACCGCCTTCTCGACGGGACGCATCTGCGCCACTGTCAATGTCCCGAGGCGATTCATGAGTCGAACTGTTGGAACCGTGACAATTCCCTGAGCGTCGAATGCCCCGGGCTTCAAGAACCTGACGGGAACGGCGGTTTCGAAGCGGGACTGTCGAAGCGCGGTGGTGTGCGGAATGATCGTGACCAACGATCGGTCCGACGCCTCCAATGGGACGCTCAGAACCACGCATGGACGGACCTTTGCGGCCAGCCCCAGATCAACCATGTAAACTTCGCCGCGAAGCGGCGTGCTCACCCTCTCGCCTCACGACGATCAAGGTCCTGGAATACCTGATCGGCGGCCCGTACCAGTTCCTCGCTCGATGGAAACGCGTACGGCAGCTCCGCCGCGCGACGAAGCAACTCCTCCAAAACCTCCCGACGGTCAGTCTCGGACAGGGCGTCGAAAGACTCCAGAAGATGCCGCGCTGCGTCCCCCATGGGAAAGCTATTCTACGCCCGTTCCTCGAGCGGCATGACTCGTTTTATCAGGAGGTTGAGTTCCAACCAACAGGGTCTCGCGCTCTTTTCAGCGGAGTATGCACAGATGATCTACTCCTCTGAAGTCATTGTGGTATCCGACGTTCGAATCAGGGGGCCATGGCTGATAACACGCCGGAGAAAAACCGGTTCGACGTAGCCGATGATCCGCGTGTGCGCAAAGCGGATCGAACAGCGCTTACATGGGTTGATGGCGCCGCGCGGAGGTCCGTAGCGCAGGCAAGCGCTGCACACACGGGTGGATTCCTTCAGGCACCTCGGAAAAAGTCGAAGTCGGCTTCGCGCAGCAGTCCTCGCTGGCGCTTGAGCCAGCTCTTGGTCGCCGCCCCGTCGGTCAGTATCCGCATTTCACGCTGGACCTCGACCATTTCCGCACGCAGGGTCCGCGCGGTCTGTTCGAGCACCCCGCCCAGCTTGCGCGGGTTGATGCCCCAGCGCGGTTCCGCCCCGAACTCGAAGCAGAATCCCGACTCGACCCGGGCGATCTCGCCCTTCAATTCCGCAACCTGTTCGGACAGCACCTTGTTGTAATGCTTCAAGCGCTGGGCGCTCGCGTTCGCGATGTGGGTCGCGTCCACTTGCTCGATCTGCAATTGCAGCTCCAGTAGCGACAGGAGATCGTTGGCCGCATAGGCTCGATTGACCTGCTGCATCAGCGCTGTCTTGACCTCGTGCTCCTTTGGATCGGTCTCGCGGTCGGGGTGCAGCGCGCTCGCGAGCTTGCGGAAGATCTCGCGCACCGACTGCGTCGCCTGCTGCGCTTCGGCCTCGCGTCGCTGCTGCGCGGCGGTCTTGCGACGGCGTGCAGCCTTCGTCGCATGCTCGGCCTCCGCTTGCGCTGCCCGCGCCCCCATCTCCTCGTGCAGGCGCTGGAGCAGGTCGGCGTCGGTACGGATGTCGTCGTTGGCGCCAAGGTCGAGGCCGGTCATCGCTTCGGTCAGATCTTTCATCGCGTGGAGCATCTGCTGCCGTTCGGTCTCGAAATCGGTGTCGCCATGCTTGGCGAACAGCGCGTGTAGCGCCGCGTCGTTGTTGCCTTCTAGCAGTGCACCGGCGGTCTCGCGGACCAATTCGCGCAGGGTCTTGCGCTCGGTCCGGGTCCAGCCCTTCTGGCCGAGCAGGGCGTCCAGGGCGAACACCCAGTCCCTTCGGCCGGCTGTGACCTCCCTCACCAGTGGCAGCACGACCCGCGCATGAGCGTCCCGATACAAGGGGATGTTGTCGCGCCACGCCGCCAGCGTGTCGCGAGCCTGCTCGATTTGTCGGATCAGGGAGTTGAACCGCTTCTGCTCCGGCGT
>JAEUMX010000028.1 GCA_016791285.1 Burkholderiales bacterium | reverse complement strand
CCGATCAGACCGAGCGACAGCGACGCGCTCTTGTGCTTCTGGGCTTCCACCGAATACAGGATCAGGTTGGCGATAGCACCGGGTCCGACCAGCAGAGGCATGGCGAAGGGAATCACGATCTGCCGGTAGACGGACTCGGCGAGCGCAAACTCTGTGGTTCTGCCCTGAGCCTCTGGCGGCTTGGTCTGAGCGGCGCCTTCGCCCGTCACGATACGGATGCCGATGAGGAGCAGCAGGATCCCGCCCGCCATGCGAAAAGCGTCGAGCGAGATACCGAAGAAATTCAGGATCGAAAGACCGGTCAGCAGAAACAGAAGCAGCAGTCCCAGCACGGTCAGCGAAACCAGCGTAGCCAGCCAGCGCTGCGCACCGGCGGCCAGCCCCGCCGTGTAGCCGATGAATACCGGCAACATGCCGAGCGGGTTGAGCAGCGCAAACGTGCTGGCAGCAAAGGTACTGAGGATCTGGTGCTCGTCCATGGTGTCTTGGGTTCCGATGTTCCACCGGAACTCAGCGCTGCGCCGCCTCGAGTTCAAGCACTGCGGTGGCGATCTCCGAGCTGAGTATTGAGAGTGCGTAGCTGTGTGCGGCGGCCAGTGCGTCGTCCCGGCCGATGTCGTCGGTCCGAAAAGGCTACCGTCAAAGCGGCACGATGTTCATCCCGAGCAACCTGGCGCTCTCGGTCATCGCGTCGTCGAGGCAGAGAATGCCCCGCGCGCTGAGACTCGCTGCAATGGCGAGATGCAGCGCATCGCCTGCCCTCAGCTTCAAGTTGTCGTCGCCCGCCAGCTCGGCGGCACGCCGGAATTCCTCCCGTCCAGGAACAGCCACCCTGCAATGCGCGTGCGCAAATGCGCGGACCCGCGCTGTGGCCTGTTTTGCCAGGCTCGCCGCGACCTGACCCGAACGCACCTTGATCGCGGCAGCCGAAGCGAACTCGACCAGGGACCATTCGCTAATCGCCAGGCGCTCACCGGCGGACGCGATCCAGGTTACGACGGTCTCGCTCTTCGGCTCTCGGATAAAAACCGGAACCAGGGCGCTCGTATCGATATAGATCATCAGTAGCGTGCGCCGCCGCGCATGTCTCCGACCACCGGTTTCGTCACGTTCTGGCGCCCGAGGAACTCTCGCAGGCGCCGCAGTTGCGCGCCACTGACGGCACGACCTTCCCTGGCGAGCACCAGGCGGCCGTCGGCAGAAACCTCCGCGACAAGCGTATCGCCCTCACCCACGCCGATCTTCTTGGCCGATTCCGCCGGCAGGCGCACGGCGAGGCTGTTACCCCACTTCGACACCGTCAGCTCCATCCGCAAGCTCTTCGCCGCCATCGCATCACCCGTACGTATCTACACGTTTCTACATCCTAGGTTCCTTGACGGGATCTGTCAATACACGGCACGCGCCGTGTAGTCGTAGAGAGCGCATCCGCGTTCGGCGCAGCGACGCCCCGACCTGCTGCGGCAGCTGCGCACCGACCACGATCACCGCGTGCTGCGCGATGCGCACGCCCTACGCCGCCTGCGCGAGATCGCGGTTGCTGGCGATCGCCTCGGCGACGAGTGCATCGAGCGTGGGATCGTTGAAGGACTTGAGCCAATCGTCGGCGACCCTGCAATCAATCACCGACCCTCTGGAGGCGCAACTGCCGCGCGATGCGCCACCCATTGCTCGACCCGGTGGGCGGGGAAACACCCCCCGCGCCCTACATGTCAATACATACGCATTGACACTCATCCGATCCCGCATTAGTCTGCAATGGTGCCCGCTTCCACCAAGTCCGCCCAGCTCCAGATTCGTGTATCCCCGGCCGAGAAGGCTGCGATCGAGCGCGCTGCGCGGCGTGCCGGCCTCGACATGTCCGCCTACGTTCTGGCGCGGGTGCTCCCTGCCCTCCGGACCCGGTTCGCCGAACTGACCGAGGCCTGCCGAGAGCCCGCGACCGAGCGTTTCGCCCTCGCCGAGTTGAGCGGCTGGCTCGGTGAGCTCAGCAGCGGCGAACTGCGCGAGGCGGTAACATTGCCGCCAGCGCCCGCGGCGACGCCTTACCTCGCCAACTATGTCGCCGCGATGATCGAGTATGCGTGCGCTCGACGCCATATCTCGCCCCCGCCCTGGACACGGGAGATCACGCCGCTCGCGGAGCCGGTTTTCGGCTCCACGCTCATGAGCCTGCGGCTGCACCTGCTGACCCACTCACCGCCGCCATTCCGCAGGCGCAATATCTTCATCGACTCCAGCGTCGGCGCGCACGTGTAGATGGCCGCGCTCGACACTCGGGACATCCGCCGGCTGTTCGAACTCCTCAACAAGGCGCTGCGCGACGAGGGCATCGAAGGCGAACTCTTCGTGGTGGGCGGGGCGGTGATGTGCCTCGCCTATGCCGCCCGGCCGTCCACCCAGGAAGTCGACGCCTTCTTCCGCCCCGCCCGCGAGATCCGCACGGCAGCTGCGCGCGTGGCCGTCGAGGCCGGCCTTTCGCCCGACTGGCTCAACGACGGCGTCAAGGGATTCCTCAGCGAACGCGGCAAGTTCGCGCCATTTCTGGAGCTGGACCATCTGCGCGTGATGGTGGCGCAGCCGGAGTATCTGCTCGCCATGAAATGCCTCGCCATGCGGATCGGCGCCGAATTCCACGATGAGGACGACGTTCGTTACTTGCTTCGGCATCTGGACATGCGCAGCTATGAGCGCTCGAGCGTTTTCCCCAGAAGACGCTCTACGCACTCGCCGACCTCTTGCCGCCACAGGCTTGACCAATCGGCGCGGCCCGTGTGGAAACGCGTGCTCCTACTGCCCGGGAAACGAAAGCGCCTTGTCCATCGACACGCTCGGGAGCGCGAAGCGAAATCTCGTGTCTACCGCTTCAGCGCCATCGCGAAGTGGGCACCGATCGCACCCTCGATCTCCTCGGACGTGAGGAAACTTTGCGACGGCGCACCCGGCGGCCACTGGCAGCTCATCGTGTAGGGCTGTGTCGCGTTTGCGGCGAGAGCGATGCGGGTGATGTCAGCGGTCTCGCCCGTCGCGCTGCGACGGTCGTCGTAGACCACACTGCGCACCGCTAAGGGCCTCGGCTCCAGGCGCCGCGGCGAGGACGGGCTCGCGGGGGAGAGTGCGCAATAAGGCAGATCCCGGGCGAGTTCGCCGACACCCACGAGCTGGCTGTCCTGGAAGTACAGGGCTTCGTCTCCTGGCGGGAAGGCGAGCGGCACTTTCAGGATGAACGTGGAGCCCGCTTCGATCTGCGCGGGTGGGGGTGGCGCGACAGCACGCGTGAAGAGCTTGTCGCTGCCCGCGCATCCGCTAAGCAGCAAGACCCCCATCAGCGCCGCGAGGCAGCCGTTGCGCAAGCCAGAGGAAGGCCTCAAGACGTGCCTCACGGTACCGGCACCAGGCTGCTCAGCGCGCCGCGCTGCCGAGGTGGGCCACGTCGTAGGCAGCGATGATGCGCACGCTCTGGTAGCGCTTCTCCACCGACATCGGCGCGCCCTTCGGCGCGTACATGTCGCCGATCGCCGAGACCTTGAAGAACTGGTGCGG
>JAEUMX010000017.1 GCA_016791285.1 Burkholderiales bacterium | reverse complement strand
GCAACGCGGTTCCCGTGTGCGAGGTGATCATGAACGAGCTCTACGCGATACTGCTCTCCTGGGCGGTCACGCTGTCCGGCTACCCGATGCCGGATCATGCAGCCGAAGTGGTACCCGTTTCCCATGACTACCTGGTCGACCATGCGTGCAACGGGCGCGAGTGCAAGGTCATGGGGTGGTTTCCGCCAGGACACATCATCTATGTCGATGACCGGTTGCGACCCGGCGACAGCATGCTCGCCGCCTCGATCGTGGTCCACGAGATGGTCCATCACCTGCAGCACGAGGCAGGGCGCATCGATCCCGGGAAATGGAGCTGTGAGAACGCCATCGCGCTGGAGCGCGAGGCCTACGGAGTGCAACGGGAGTTTCTGCTTCGCTACGGGGTGTATCAGCCCGTCGGCGCCAGCATGCACCGCGTCGGCTGCGAGCTTACGCAGCATGCGGATGCCGATCCGGCGCGCAACGTAAGCGGCATGGCGTCGGAGTTGCCGTGAATCTCGCGGCGGTGGCTGCGACCCGGTTATTCGGGCAGCGCTTCTTCGTCGGGCGGCAGCGCGGCGTAGCGCACCTCGAGTTCGCAGCCGTCGGCGCGCCGCCAGCGCTTCCAGTGGTCGGTGTAGTCGAACGAGCGGCGCAGCCGCACGATCGTGTCCCCTGCTTCCCAGGCCCGATAACTTCCCTGGGCAAAGGGTGCGCTGGGCTTTTCGAACACCTGGTGCGGCAGCACGGCTGACGGGAATTCTGCCGAGAGCCGACGCTGCATTCGATCGTAGGTCTCCCGGCATTCCGTCTGGACCCTTTTGACTGCCTTGGGGGTGAGATTCCTGGACTTGAGGCTCGACGTCAGCACCACCGCATCCAACCCCTTATTGAGCGGATCGAAACGGAACGAAGCGGAGAACGGAATGCCGTCGAGCACGTAGTGCTCCATCTTCATGACGACGCAATCGTGACCTTCGGCTGCGAGCGCCTGCCGGGATAGTTCGTCGTTGCAGCTCTCGTCGTCACGCTCCGCCGCCTCGCCGAACTTGCTCTCGATCGTGTCCAGTGGGGCGCCCCAAGGGATGCCCTGAAAGCCACGCGAAACTCGCTCGGACGCGGCCTGCGGCAACGGTGCGAATGTCGCTGCGGCAAGGTCGCCGAGGACCAGCGTCGCGGCGAGTGCGCTCGATGCCAGGGCAAGGCGGCTGTGGCGCCACACGCCAGCAACTTGTCGTTCGCGCTCGATGGGTCGATGAGGCTGGAAGGCTCTGCGGCCTCCTCTTTTCTGGGGCATGCAACAACTCCTTGGCTTTCCGGTGTGTTCCCGGCTGCCCAAAAGGGCGAAAGAATCCCAGGGCGGGACCCGAACGGGGCAAGAGTATAGGCGGAAACGAGTGCGGGCGGCGTCAGGCGATGCCACCCGCTCGCAGGATCGAGGCGCGCTGCGCCCCGATCGTCACAGGGAGGCAGAACCGGCCAGGGATGCGGAACTGTGCACCGAAGAGCGGCGGGGCTTCCGCGGGCAGGAGGCCCGCTTCGCTTGAGTGATGTCGCGAGCGATACAAATCAGGGCGAGCAGCGCCTCGTCGAAAAGCTCGCTATCGGGGTCGGACACATCGACCTCCGCGTCCTCGATACCGGGAAGCGTACCGGACTTGGCCGCTTGCGCGGCCCGTTCCGTGCACACGTCGCGCAGGTACTTCGCAGCCAGCCGACCCTGCTCCAGCTCGAACCCGGCCCAGACCACCACGCGCTCGAAATCCTTGGTGTCGATCCAGCGCAGAACGTCTCGCATCATCGCTTGACTGCCATGCTGCGCATCGAGCACGGCCCGAAACAGCACGGCGCGCCACAGCTGGATCTCTGGCAGCATCAGGTTCAGGCCGGCGGTGCCAAAATCGGGATCGGGTTTCATGCGTTGTTTTCCCCAAGTCCAGCCTCGCGGCCGGGAAGTCGTTGATTAACAAAAGCGTTGTCGTGCGAGTCTCTTTTCAGCAATCGCGATGCCAGCCGAGTACGACACGCGCCAGTACGCCGCGAGTCGGCGCGAGCCCCTGTGGCTCAGGCCTTTGCATTGGGAGTGGAGGTCGCGAGCGGGCGGTGACCGCCGGCTATTGCGGTCGGGCGATCGTCGTTTTTCCCGCGGGAGCGTTCAGTATTCGACGGGAATTGGATCGAGGCTGCGCCAGAGATACCAGGTCGCGACCGAGCGCCACGGTGCCCAGGCGCGACCGAGGGTGCGCAGCCGGCGCGGCGGAACCTTCCGCCCCTGGTTGTATTGCAGGCTGATCGCCTTTTGCAGACCGAGATCGTCGAGCGGAAGGACGTTCGGTCGTTGCAGGTGGAAGATGAGAAACATCTCGGCGGTCCAGCGGCCAATCCCCCGCACCAGAATGAGCTCGGCGATGATCGCTTCGTCGTCGAGATCGCTCCAGCGATCGGCGCTTACGGTGCCGTCGAGGAAATGGCCGGCCAGGTCGCGCAGATAGGCGATCTTCCGCCGGGACAGTCCGCAGGCACGCAGTTCGACGTCGCTGCGCTCGCAGACTGCGCAAGGCGCCGCGTCGCCAACCACCGCGACGAAGCGCTGCCAGACGCTTTCTGCCGCCTTCACTGAAATCTGCTGGCCGACAATGGCACGGGCGAGGGTGGAGAACGCGTCGCCGCGACGCTGCAGCGAGATGCCAGGGAAGCGCGAGATCAGCGCGTGCAGCACGGGATCGCGAGCGGCCAGCTCCTGCGTCGCCTGATCCCAGTAGAGCGGCTTCACATGCTGGCGGAATCGCTCTTGCGCGCCCGCGAGCGGGCTCTTTTCCGCCACGCGCGGACTGCCCACACCCGCCACGCCCCGCGCACGGCGAAGTAGCCAGCCACGGCAAGCAGCAGCGCGAACAACGGCAACCCCACTGCGAGCGGTTTGCCCATCGACAGGAGCCAGTCCCACAAAGCCGGCAGCCACTCCGACCAGGGTTTGTCCGCGAGACTGAAAGGGGCCGGTGGACCGTCGTTCTCACTGCTCGTCACCCACGCGCCGACCTGATAGGCCGCGATGTAGAGCGGTACGATCGTGAGGGGATTCGTGTAGAAGGTAGTGAATACCGCGACGGGAAGATTCACCTTGAGGATGACCGAGAGAACGGTCGCCGAGGCGACCTGGGTCGGCCCCGGCACCAATCCCGCGAGCAGCCCGACCGCCACGCC
>JAEUMX010000486.1 GCA_016791285.1 Burkholderiales bacterium | reverse complement strand
CGCCTGCGCGGCGAAGGCGCGTCCCCCCCGGCGCGGGGAACGGCGATGGTAGCGCCCGTCGGAATCCATCTCCCAGGCCTGCACGTTGTCGGCGAGGCAGGCCTTGATGCTCTCGTTGACGATGCGCTTCCTCAACTTCGGATCGAGGATCGGGAACGCGGTCTCGATGCGCCGGAAGAAGTTGCGGTCCATCCAGTCGGCGCTCGCGAGATACACCTCGCCCGTGCTGTGGAACCAGAATACGCGGTGGTGCTCGAGGAAGCGGCCGATGATGGAGCGCACGCGGATATTCTGCGACTGGCCGGGCACACCCGGGCGCAGCGCGCACACCCCGCGCACGATCAGGTCGATCTTGACCCCGGCGTTGGACGCGTCGTAGAGCGCGGCGATGATCTCGGGCTCGAGCAGCGCGTTCATCTTCGCGGAGATGCCCGCTGGCTGGCCCGCGGCCGCCGCCTGTGCTTCGCGCCGGATCGCCGTCAGCATGTTCTTGTGCATGGTGAACGGCGACTGCCAGAGGTGGTTGAGCTCGCCCGCCTGGCCCAGGCCCGTGAGCTGGATGAAGATGTCGTTCACGTCGGACGAGATGCCTTCGTTGCAGGTCAACAGCCCGAAGTCGGTGTACATCGTGGCCGTGCGCGAGTGGTAGTTGCCGGTACCGAGGTGCACGTAGCGGCGCAGCCCGTCGGCCTCGCGGCGCACCACCATCGCGAGCTTGGCGTGCGTCTTGTGCCCGACCACGCCGTAGACGACATGGGCGCCCACCTCCTCGAGCTGCTTCGCCCAGCCGATGTTCGCTTCCTCGTCGAAGCGCGCGAGCAGCTCCAGCACCACGGTCACTTCCTTGCCGCTTTGCGCGGCGTGGATCAGGTGCTGCATGAGCTCGGAGTCGGTGCCGGTGCGATAGACCGTCTGTTTGATCGCAACCACTCGCGGATCGCGCGCGGCCTGGGCGATGAAGCCGACCACCGGTTTGAACGACTGGTAGGGGTGGTGCAGCAGCACGTCCTGCTCGCGCATCACCTCGAACAGATCGCGCTCGCCCTTGAGCGCATCCGGCAGCCCGGGCGTGAAGGGCCGGAACTTGAGGTCGGGGCGATCGACCTTGTCGGGTACTGCCATCAGCCGCACGAGATTGACCGGGCCGGTCACGCGGTACAGGTCTCCCTCGTCCAGCTCGAACTGCCGCAAGAGGAAATCGGACAGCGTCCGCGGGCAGGTATCGGCGACCTCCAGCCGCACGGCGTCGCCGAAACGGCGCTGCGGCAGCTCGCTTTGCAGCGCCTCGCGCAGGTCCTTGACTTCTTCATCGTCGACATAGAGGTCGCTGTTGCGGGTGACGCGGAACTGGTAGCAGCCGACCACGTTCATCCCCGCGAAGAGCTCGTGCATGTTCTCGTGCAGCACCGAGGACAGGAACACGAAGCCATGATCGCAGCCGGCGACCTCGCGCGGCAGCTTGATCGCCCGCGGCAGCACGCGCGGCGCCTGCACGATGGCGAAGCCCGACTGCCGCCCGAAGGCGTCCTTGCCCTCGAGCTGCACCGCGAGGTTCAGGCTCTTGTTGAGCAGCCGCGGGAACGGGTGCGCCGGATCGAGCCCGATCGGCGTCAGCACCGGCATGATCTCGCGCAGGAAATGATCGAGCACCCAGGCGCGCTGGGCTTCGGTCCAGTCCGGG
>JAEUMX010000480.1 GCA_016791285.1 Burkholderiales bacterium | reverse complement strand
GCGCATTCTCGTCGCGGACGACAACGCGGACAATCGCGACATCTTCCGCGCCCGGCTCGCCGCGCACGGATACGACATCCTCACCGCGAGCGACGGCGAAGCAGCGCTGGCGCTCGCCCGCGAACAGCGACCGGACCTGATTCTGCTCGACATCATGATGCCGAAGCTGGACGGCGTCGAGGTCTGCCGTCGGCTCAAGGGCGATGCCGCGCTCTCCTTCGTGCCGATTGTCATGCTCACCGCAAAGACGGGCTCACGCGACATCGTCGCCGGCCTCGAAGCGGGCGCCGACGAATATCTCACCAAGCCCGTCGACCAGGCCGCGCTGGTGGCGCGCGTGCAATCGATGCTGCGCATCAAGGCGCTGCACGATCAGGTGCAGGAGCAGGCGGCCCGGCTCGAAGCGCAAGCCGGCGAGCTTGCGCAGTGGAACCGCGAGCTCGAGCGCCGCGTGGCCGAGCAGGTCGAGCAACTCGAGCGGCTGTCGCGCCTCAAGCGGTTCGTGTCGCCCCAGCTCGCGGACTTGATCGTGTCCGGCAACACGCGCGATCCGCTCGCCAGCCACCGCCGCGAAGTGACGGTGGTGTTTCTGGATCTGCGCGGCTTCACGAGCTTCGCCGAGACCTCGGAGCCGGAAGAAGTGATGGCCGTGCTGCGCGACTACCACGCGGCGATGGGGCGTCTCGTCCAGGCGCACGAGGGGACGCTGGAACGCTTCACCGGCGATGGGCTGATGGTCTTCTTCAACGATCCGGTCGAAGTGCCGGACGCGGCCGAGCGCGCGGTGCGCATGGCGCTCGCCATGCGCGATGCCGGGACTGCGCTCGGCGAGAGGTGGCGTCGTCGCGGCATCGAGCTGGGACTCGGCATCGGCATCGCCCAGGGCTATGCGACCATCGGCGCCATCGGCTTCGAGGATCGCATCGATTACGGCGCCATCGGCACGGTGACCAATCTGGCGGCGCGTCTGTGCGCGGAGGCGAAGACCGGCCAGATCCTCGTCTCGCCCCGCGTGCTGTGCGACGTGGAGGAGCTGTGCGATGCCGCACCGCTGGGCGAGCTTGCTCTCAAGGGTTTCGCCCGGCCCCTCGCCGTCAGCGAGGTCACGGCTCTGCGCGGAGCGGGCAGCGATCGCCCGGGGTCGCTAGAGAGCAGTGGCAGCGATCGTCGATGATGCAATAGAATGCTCGCGCCTATGCCAATGCGCACCGATCGGAGGGCAGCGCGGTCGAGCGCGGCCGCCTTCCTCGCAGCCTCGCTCCTGGGTGGCGAATCCGCCCAGGGGACGGGCTTCTTCATCAATCAGCAAAGCGTGCGCGGTCTCGGGCGCGTGAACGCGGGCGTCGCGGCGGCCGCCGACGATGCAGCCACCATCTTCTTCAATCCGGCCGGGCTCACGCAACTTTGGCGCGACGACGCGCTCCCCGGCGATGCGCTCGTGTCGGCCGGCGTGCAGCTGATCGTGCCCCGCGCCGACTACAGCAACACCGGCTCGGTCGCGGCGACACCGGGAACCGCCGGGGTCTTCGTACCGTATGCCGGCGTGAACGCGAGCAACCCGACCGACCCCACGCCCGTCCCGGATCTCTATTACGCGCGGCGGCTCGCCACCCAGGGCGTCTACCTCGGAGTCGGAATCACCTCGCCTTTCGGCCTCTCGACCCGCTTCGGTACCGACTGGTTCGGGCGCTACGACTCGACGCAGGCGTCACTCACGACGATCAATCTCGGCACGGTGCTCGCCTACGAGCTCAACCCCGTGCTCTCGGTCGGCGTCGGGTTCGATGTTCAGTACGCGCGCACCCGGTTGACGAGCGCGATCCCGAATCAGCTCACGGCCGGCGGCCCCACTTTCCTGACCGACGGGCAGATCAAGGTGAGCGGTGACGCCTGGACGCCGGGCTTCAACATCGGCGCGCTGCTGCGGCCGGACCCGCTCACCCTCGTCGGCGTGAGCTATCGGTCCGGGTTCAATCACGACGTCTCGGGAGAAGCCGTGACGACCGGCCTGACCGGCCCGCTGGCAGTCGCGAACGGCGTCGTCGGCACCCACGCCGAAGTCAAGCTGCCGGCGATAGCCAGTGCGGGAGTCGCCCGGAAAGTATCCGAGAAGCTCCGGCTGTTCGGCCAGCTCGACTGGTTCAACTGGGGCACTTTCAGCGAAGTCCGCATCGCATTCGACGGCCGGCGCGCCGACGTCGTTCGGCCGCAGAAGTATCGCAACGCCTGGGCCGCGTCCTTAGGCGCTGACTACGCGATGTCG
>JAEUMX010000470.1 GCA_016791285.1 Burkholderiales bacterium | reverse complement strand
CCACCGGGATCATCACCGCGACCGGGACGCCGTTTGCGGTCAACACCGCTTCGCGCTCTCCCCTGAGGGCGTCGCGGACCTGTTTTGGCCGGGTGCGGAAGTCGCGGATGGTAACGGTTTTCATGACTGCGAGCGTACCCTTCCGGGTGACAATTGTCACCCGCGGCCGGTGCGCATGTGTTAGTCAGGTCGACCGCAGATACCCAAAAACAGAGATCTTCGCAACTTAAATTGATGCGCCACGGCCCCGTTTCTTCAGCGCGGCCGGCCCTGACTGCGCCACTCCGCCGGCGTGGTCCCCGACCAGCGCCGGAACGCCCGGGTAAACGCGCTCGAATCCGCGTAGTCGAGCGCCGCAGCGATTCCGGTAATCGGCATGTCCGTCTCCTCCAGGAATTGCCGCGCAATCTCGAAGCGCGCTTCCTCCACCAGCGCCTTGAAGGTTGTGCCCCGCTCCTTCAGGCGCCGGTTCAGCGTGCGCCGGTGGATCGAGAGCAGCTCCGCCACTTGGTCGAGAGAGCCACCGCTGCTGGTGAGCAGAGACCGCAGCACGCGGCGCAGTTGGTTCACGAGATCGCCGCGTCCCTGCGCCTCGAGGGCCGCGACCTGCGTCTCGAGCATCTGGCACAACCGCGAATCGGCGCCGTGCAGCCGGCGCTCGAGCCACGCTGCTGGGAACACGAGCGCCGCGTGCTCGGCATCGAATCGAGGCAAGACGCCGAAGAAGCGGCGGTAGGGCGTAACATCGGCCGGCTTCGAGCGGGCAAGGAGCACTTCGGTCGGTGCCCAGGCGGCGCCGCACAGCGATCGCATGACATTGAAGCCGATGGCGATGGCGCCGTCGTGGATCTGACCGATACCCTCGACCGCCGGCTGGTAGATCCCGTAGGCCAACGTCGCCACGCCGTTGCACACGGTCAGCGCGGGAATTCCGCCCCGATCGTGGAGATGAAAGTGAAGGATCAGACTGCGCAGCGCCGACCCCACGTCCGGCGCGCTCTGCATCAGGTGGCCGACGAGCCCCAGTGACTCGCCACCCGCCCGCTGGCCGACCAGGAGTCCGAAATGCAGGCAGCGCGTCTGCTGCGCGCACACGTTCAACAGCCGCCCCATCGTGACGAACGGTATCAGATGATCGGGATCGCGGAACCGCTCCGCATCGAGCCCGACGGTCGCCAGGATTGGCGCAGGGTCCGCGCCGAGCTCCCGCAGCAACTCGGGCATTGCGCCGATGGGTCCGAGTCGCAGGAAGCCGTCCTCGGCAACCCTGAAGCGATCGGCGCCCCGAAGGACACCGGCAGTTCGCGTCGTCACCCGATTGATCGATTATCAGAATCCAGCCTGATTGTCGCGAAATGTCTGGCGAGAATCGCCGTACTTGGCGACCATCCGCAATCATAACGGCTTGCGAAGGGAGACGAAGAATGTCGAAACGCAAACTTTCCATTGTTGGTTGGGCGCTTGGCGGCATCCTTGCCGCGACCTTGCTCGGCGGCTGCGGCAAGCAGGACGACGCGATCACGCAAGCCGAGAAGAAGGACGTCGCCAAGGGCGTTCCAGTCCCCAGCATCGCCGAGGTCAAGGCGATCGCCGAGGAGGCTTCGTCTACGGCCTGCCGATCGTGATGAACTACGCAGTCATGTACGAGTACGCGATCGACCGCAATTCGGGCCAGTTCAAGACGCCGTTCAACGAGATCAAGAACGAGCCGCACGTGTTCACGTACAAGGACACGGCGATCATCACGCCGAACAGCGACACGCCCTACTCGTTCCTGTGGATGGATCTGCGCGCCGAACCGATGGTGATCTCCGTCCCCGCCGTGGAGAAGAATCGCTACTACGCCGCGCAGCTCGAGGATGGCAACACCTTCAATTTCGGCTACATCGGCAGCCGCGCCACCGGCAACGAGGCGGGCGACTACTTGGTCGTCGGCCCCGACTGGAAGGGCGAAACCCCGCCCGGCATCAAGAAGGTGTTCCGCTCCTCGACGCAGTTCGCACTCGCGGGTTTCCGCACCCAGCTCTTCGGCCCGGACGACATGCCCAAAGTGGAGAAGGTCCAGGCCGGCTACAAGGCGCAGCCGCTCTCGGCCTTTCTGAAGCAACCCGCCCCGCCCGCGGCACCGGCGATCAACTGGCCGAAGATCGACAAGGAGCTGGTCAAGACCAACTTCTTCGAGTACCTGGACTTCGCGCTGCAATTCGCGCCGCCGGGTCCAGAGGAGAAGGAGATTCGGGCGAAGCTCGCCAGCATCGGCATCGGGGCGGGCAAGAAGTTCGACTTCAAGGACCTGTCTCTCGAGCACAAGGCCGCCGTCGGCCTTGGCATGAAGGAGGGCGAAGACAAGGTGACCAAGGCGGCCGACAACCTCGGCAAGGTCGTGAACGGCTGGAAGATGAGTAACGCCTTCGGCAACCGCGAGTTCTTCCACGGCGACTGGCTGCTGCGCGCCGCCGGGGCCAAGGGCGGCATCTACGGCAACGATGCCGTTGAGGCAACTTACCCCTTGACCAAAACCCTGGCCAGCGGCGAAGCGCTCGACGGCAGCAAGCACGACTACACGCTCACCTTCGCCAAGGATCAATACCCGCCGGTGAATGCGTTCTGGTCGGTGACGATGTACGACGGTAAGACGCAGCTCCTGATCGAGAACCCGATCAACCGCTACCTGATCAACTCGCC